>SHZC01000010.1 GCA_009692505.1 Myxococcales bacterium | reverse complement strand
GGCCTGAGCCCGGCGACGAGGTCCGTCTGCGCGCCCTGGCGCTTCGCCTGTCGGCTCCCCGGCGCGGACTGGGCCTCGCAGCACGTCGTCGGTGAGCGCCTTCGCTCGACGGGCCTCAACGTGAGCCACTGGTATCTGCCCGGGCACTTTCTGATGGGCGCGGCGCTCGGCAGCTTGCCCGGCGTGGAGCGGCTCGCCCAAGAGGTCTTCCAGTTCTGGGTGGATGAGCGCACCTCGCTCAAGGAGATCAACGGGGCCCTTGGGGCGGTCGTTGACGCGGTCCGATGGCGGGCCGCGTTGGGCCAGAGGCCAGCCGGCTGATCACCGTCCGCCTGATTGGCCCTCTAGACCTCGTCTCCGGGCGCAGGCTCATCAGCGCCCACACGGGCCAGCGCCGCTTCGAATTGCGCACGGTCCCCCCGACGCCCTCGCGCGGCGAGGTACCCCTCCATCGCCCAGGCGGCGAGCTTCTCTCCCGAGGCACTCGCAATGAACTGGTTGATCGAGATGCCCTCCCGTCGCGCGGCCTCTCGAATGCCGCGGGGCGTGAGGCTCCGCACCCCGAAGCGTTCGACTCCGGCGAGGTCGCGCTTGTCGAAGCGTCTTGCAACCACCGGGGGGGCTCCGGCATCGAAGCCGGTGTCCCCCCGCGCCTCGATCTTTCTCATGGCCTTGCCGCCCTCGTGGGTTAACGTCTCGGCATGACTCTCATCGAGGCCTCAGCGTTGGACATCTTCGGTCTGGCCCTCCATGAGCTCGCCGGCTCCGCCCTGATCCTCGACGGCTCGCTGCGAATTGTCGCCAAGAGCCCCGCGGCGGAGATCCTCCTCGGAGGCGAAGTGCAGCTCGGCACCGATGCCCCCACCCGCCTCTGTGAACCGGCGAAGCGCGCCGACCTCGCCGAGCTTTTCTCCATCGGCCGGGCCTTCTCCAGCCGGCTCGACTCAAACGCCGAGGCCTCACGACCGCTCTCCCTTAGCTGCCTCCCACTCGCATCCGGTCAGGCCCGGCCCGCCTGGCTCATCCTCTTGAAGGAGGCGGCTGAGAACCGAAGTGACGGCCCGGTCGAGTTTCACGGGATGCTCACGCAGGATGCCGCGACGAAGGGCGTCTTTCACATCATCGAGCGGGTCGCACGCGGCGAGACGACGGTCCTCCTCCACGGCGAGACGGGGGCCGGCAAGGAGCTTGTCGCCCACGCGCTCCACGCGCTCTCGCCCCGTCGTGCCGGGCCTTTCCGCGCGCTCAACTGCGCGGCGTTTCCGGCCAACCTGCTCGAGAGCGAGCTCTTCGGGCATGAGAAGGGCGCGTTCACCGGGGCGCATAAAGCCACGCTCGGTCATATGCAGCTCGCGGACGGCGGGACGCTCTTCCTGGACGAGGTGGCCGAGCTGCCGCTGGAGTTGCAAGCCAAGCTCCTCCGCGTGGTCGAGACGCGCCTGGTCCTGCCCGTCGGCGGTCGGAGGCCCGTGCCGGTGGATGTCCGCTTCGTCTCGGCGACCCATCGCTCACTCCGCGAGGAGGTCGAGGCTGGGAGGTTCCGCGCGGATCTCATGTACCGCCTGCGGGTCATCCCGATTGAGCTGCCCCCGCTCCGGGACCGGAAGGGAGACATCCGCCTGCTCACCGAGAGCTTCATCAAGCGACTCAACGCCCAAGGCGAGCGTGTCGTTGAACACGTCGCGAACGAGACATGGGACGTGCTCGAAGCGTGGCCGTTCCCCGGCAATGTCCGCGAGCTCAAGAACGTCCTGACCTACGCCTACGCGCTGGGCGAAGGACCCCTCCTCCGGCCGACCGAGCTGCCGACCGAGCTGCTCGAGGGTCGCGCGGAGGCCGTCAGAGCGGCGGCGTCCTCTACGCCCTCGGCGGAGTCAAATGATCGGCGACGCATCACCGAGGCGCTCGCGACCGCGTCGGGTCGGCGTGAGGCCGCCGCGTCGATGCTGGGCCTGAGCCGCGTTACGTTGTGGCGCCGTATGAAGGCGCTCGGCCTGACATGAAGTCGAAGCTCGGCACCGTCCTGCTCGCTCTCTGCACGCTCGCCGTCGTGTCCATCTACGCGCCCTCGCCGACGTTTTCGCTCTGGGTTCTTCACTTCGCCGCCGTCGAGCTCGCGCCCGTTGTCGCGGTCACAGCCTCGATCTCGGCCGCCCTGCTCTTGGGGGCGACCGTCCGGCGTCGCTTGGCGATCGGCGTCGCGATCCTGTCCGTGGTCCAGCCTCTGCCTCTGCTCATCGCGGCTCATCGAGCCGACGTCGATCTGAGCCTGCGCGACTGGGCCTTTGTGGGCGCGGGCGGGGCCGCAGGGACGCCGACCGAGACCGACGTCCCGCTCTCGCCGGAGCTGCTCGCCGATCTCTACCGTCCAGCCGGTTCTGGACCCCATCCGGCCGTCCTCGTGATCCACGGGGGGAGCTGGCGTGCGGGTGATAAGGGCGAAGTTCAAGACTTCTCTGCGGCTCTCGCCTCGAGGGGGTTCCTCGTGGCCGACCTTCGTTATCGGCTCGCCCCGGAGCACCCGTTTCCGGCCGCCGTCGCCGACGTGAAGTGCGCGCTCGGTCGCCTCCGCGAGCGTCCGGAAGTCGCGCCGGATCGTGTCTTCCTGCTCGGTCGCTCGGCCGGTGGGCACCTCGCCCTGCTCGCGGGCTTCGACGCTGCCTCCAAAACGATCAGCCCGGCCTGCGAGGTCAAAGACGTGGCCCCCGCGGGCATCATCGCGCTTTACAGCTTCACCGATCCGGCCCTCGCTCATGCCCATCCGCCCCTCTTCGATCCAGTCGACAACGTCGGCGCGACCGAGGACTTCCTGGGCAAAGACCTACGCTCGAGCGTCTTCACCACAGCCTCGGTCGCCGCGCACCTCTCGGTCAGCTCCCCCCCCGTCCTGCTCATCTATGGCCAGCGGGACCGGCTCGTCCGCCCCGAGCACTCCACGTCCCTCGCCGACCTGCTCCAAGCCTCGGGTCGCCCCGTCACGGCGGTTGGCCTTCCAGCGACCGACCACGCCTTTGACCACCGTTCGGGCGGTCTCGCCGCGCAGGTCGCCGCCTCGTACATCTTTGGTTTCCTCGAAGGTCGCCTTCCGCATTGACGCCCGCCCCAGGCTCGTATGAGGTTCAGCAGACTCGTCTTGGAGGTCGCCTTTGTCCCTTTCATCCGCCCTGAAGAACGTGTCCCGTAAACCCTGCGAGCTTCGCCTTCGCGCCGAGCTGGCCGAGGCTCTCGCCGTCGCGGGCGCAATCGAGGAGGCCACCGCCGTCTGGCAAGCCACAGCCATGGCCGCCGCGGGCCGAGGTGAGTTCTTCGTGGCCCTCGCCCTGGGCCGCCGCTTCCTCGACGACGGTCGCCTCCGCCACCTGCTCGTGGAGCTCGGCTCGCGCTTCGGGGCGAATCGTCCACGGCTTGGCCCGCTCATGCCCGCGCCCGCGTTTGATGGCCCCGAGCTCGACGTTCCAGACGATCCCGACGAGCAGGTCTTTCTCGCCTTGAAGCTCGGCACCGACATCGAGAAGATCACGCTGCCGAAGTTCGGACGGATGCCCGCGATCCCCATCTTCGAGGAGCTGCCCGACGAGGACGTCATCGCGTTGTGCAACGAGATCGAGGCCGTGATCTTGCACGACGGGCTGCGCCTGCTCGAGCAGGGCTCTTCGGAGCGCAAGGTCTACCTCCTCGTCCAGGGTTATGTCCGGGCGACCTCGAGACGAGATGACGATACGGAGGCCGTTTGGGGGGTCCGCAGCGGGCCGTCCCTGCTCGGCGAGATGAGCCTGCTTACGGAGTCGCCACGTCGGACCACGCTCACGGCGATGGGTCCGGGCATCGCGTGGCGGCTGGACGCTGAGCGGGTGATCGCCTTGGGGCGGGAGCGGCCCGCGCTCATCGACCGCATCCGACAGCTCGTCAAACAGAACCTCCTCGACGATCTGCTCTCCTCGAGCAAGGTGCTGTCGTCTCTGCCCGACAAGGCGGCCGTGGTCTCGGCGTTTGCCTTGCGGACCCTGCCGAACGACGCGGTGGTCGTCGCTCAAGGCAGTGCCCCGCCGGGCCTGTTTTTCATCCTTCACGGTCGCGCCGAGGTTTGGAGGGCCGACGCGCTGGGCACATCCGCGATGGTCACCGAGCTGACGGAGGGGGACGCGTTCGGGACGCTCTCGTTGCTCACCGGCGAGGCGACCACGGCGAACGTCGTCATGCCCGAAGGCGGCGTCGTGCTTCACCTCCCCGCGGACGCCTGGGCCACGATGAAGGAGACCGCTCCGGCCCTCGACGCGGGGCTGGCTGAGCTGGCCGAGGTCCGCCGGGGGGTGCTTGAGCACTTCCTCGCGGAGAGCGCCGTGGAGATCATAGAGGGCGATGATCTCGCGTGGGTCGTGGCCGATGGGCGCGCGAGCCAAGGCGCGAAGATGCCGCCTCAGACGAGGACGGTCTCGTAGGTCTGAAGTGAGGTCTCGACGAGGGCGTCGATGTCGAGCTTGGACTCCTCGGCCGCGAGCTGCGAGACGGTGGACTTGACCGCGGGGTGTCGCGGCACGAACAGCGAGCAGCAGTCCTCGGCCGGGAGGATGGAGATGCCGAAGGTGCCGATGCGCCGGGCGAGCTCGGTCGTCTCCATCTTGTCGGCGGTGATCAGAGGCCGCAGCGTCAGCATGCCCGTCAGGACATCGAGCACCTGAAGGTTATCCAACGTTTGACTTGCGACCTGCCCGAGGTTCTCGCCGGTACACAGGGCCAGGGATCCCGCGCGGCGGGCGATGGCTGCGGAGATGCGGTACATGAAACGCCGATAGAGCAGCACTGTGAACTTCCCATTGCAGCTCGCCTTGATGGCCTCCTGAATGTGCGTGAAGGGCACGACGTGCAGGCGTAAGCCGTGCTGGCGGGTGGCGAGCACCCGGGCGAGGGCGACGACCTTCTCGCGGGCCGCCTCGGAGATATAGGGCGGGCTGTGGAAGTACACGGCCTCGAGGTTGCAGCCCCGCTTCTGGGCCAGGAAGCCAGCCACGGGGGAGTCGAGCCCGCCGGAGAGCAGGAGCATGACGCTACCGGCCGTGCCCACAGGCAAGCCGCCCACCGCTTGAATGAGCCCGGGGGAGACGTAAGCGGCGTCCGTGAAGACCTCGAGCAGGAGCGTATGCGTGGCGTTCTTCATGTCGGCGCGCCAGCCGAGGACGAGGCCGACTTGAAAGGCCACGGCCTGCTCGAGCTCCGGGGCTTGCATCGGGAAACGTTTGTCCGAGCGACGAGCCCGAACGACGTAGGTGCCGATCTGCCCGAGCCAATTCTCTCGGACCCAGGTACACGCGGCCTCATTCATGGCCTCGAGGGTGGGCGCGACCTTGACCGCCGCGCTCACGTTGGCGAACCCGGGCGTGTCGCGGATCAAGGCGACGATCTGGTCGATCTGCGTGGGGTCCTTGGGCTCGAAGCCCATTCGCGCCTCGAGCACGGTGAGCTTGACCGGTCCGATCCCGGCCGCCTTAAACGCCCCCTGGATGTTGGTCTTGAGCCGCTGCACGAACTGGCTCTTGTTCTTGCCCTTCAACCAAAGCTCGCCGTAGCGGGCGATCGCATGCGTGGCGTTCACGAGGTCCGCTTCGAGTAGGTCTGTCTGAGGCGGGTCACGACCTCGACGAGCCGAAGCGCGGCGTCGTCGACGTCTTGCAGCGTGGAGGTGCGGCCCAATGTCATCCGGAGAAACGCGCCCTCTGTCTCGCGTCGACCGATCGCCTGAAGCGTCGGGCTGACTTTGCCTTTGCCTGTGCTGCACGCCGCACCCGCAGACGCCGCGACGCCGACCGAGGATAGGCCGTTGACGAGCGGCTCGCTCGGTAGTCCCGCGATGCAGAAGTGCGCGTTGTTGTAGAGGCGCGATGGCCCCGAGGGCTCGCCGGTGAGTCTCACGCCGGGCAGTGACTCTAGGATGGACGCGACGAGGTGGTCACGCAGCGCCCCGATTCGCACGGCGGCGTCGACGTCGAGCGCGTACTGGCGCACCGCCTCGGCGAACGCCCAAGCGAGGACCGCCGGCTGCGTGCCGCCGCGCATGCCCCGCTCCTGCCCGCCGCCTTTGGCCCAGGCATGAAGCGGTCGATTCACGAAGAGCGCGCCGATGCCCACAGGGCCGTGCAGCTTGTGCGCGGTGATCGCGAGCGCGTCGACGGCTGAAGGCCCGCTCGTCAGAAAATGTAAGTCCGCTTTACCAAATGCCTGCACGGCGTCTACGACGATGCGAGCGCGGGGGGCGTGGGCGCGGATGAGGGGGACGAGGCGTTCCAGCGGCTGGATTGTGCCGATCTCGTTCTGCGCGAGGATGAGCGCGACGACGCGCGTCTCCGGGTGCAGCGCCTCTCTCAGCGTGGCGGGATCGATGAGGCCGGTCGAACCGACCCCCAAGAGGTCGAGCTCGAACTCGGCCTCGGTCTTGAGCGCCTCGGCGGCGGTGCGGACCGCCGAGTGTTCGATGGTCGTAATCAGCACCCGCCCGCGCCGTGCGGTCGTCGCGCCCCGGACGGCGAGCGTCAGGGACTCGGTGCCGCCGGAGGTAAATACGATGGATTCGGGCGTGCAGCCCAGGGCCGAGGCGAGCGACCGACGCGCGTCCTCGAGCATGGCGCGGGCGACCTGCCCGCTCTCGTGGGCCGCGTTCGGGTTCCCGAGGGGCCAGGCGAGGCGCGTGGTCAAGCCCTCGAGGACGACGGGATCGAGGGGGGTCGTGCCCCCGTGGTCGAGGTAGATCTTCGAGGGGAGGGCCATTCGCGGCGCAAGGTGCGCTCGCCCGCCTAGGCACGTCAAGCCGGACCCGCCGCGCGCCGACATTCACATATCGTATCGCGTGGGCTTTGACCTCCGGTTTCAGGTATGTCTCGCCGATGCGCACCCAGCTTGACGTCGCCGCTCTGACCCTCGCCGCTCTGGCGATGTCTGTCATGGCGTCTCTGTCCGCTTGCCAGGAGCCAATCCCCGAAGTCTCCGCACCCGCCGAAGCCTCCCGTGCATCGGACGTGAGGGGCCAGGACGTTGCGGCGGAGCCCTTTGACCGGGGGCTCGCCGATGTGAACGTCGAGGTGGAGGTCGGTGGCCGGGACGCCGTGCTGCCGGGGAACGATGTCGACCTGCATCTCGACACAAGTCCGGAGAACGACTCCGCCGTGCCTCTTGATACGAGCCCAGCGACCGACGCCGCGCCGCCCCGACCCGACGCCGCGCCGCCCCGACCCGACGCCGCGCCGCCCCCCCCCGATGCCGCGCGGCCCCCTCCCGATGCCGCGCCGCCTCCCCCCGATGCCGCGCCGCCTCCCCCCGATGCCGCGCCGCCTCCCCCCGATGCCGCGCCCCCGCCGCCCCCACCCCACCGACGGTGTGTCGCCGGGCTCGAGGGCGTCTACACCGCCGTCCTGAAGATCGAAGGCGCGCCGTTCGACGCCAGCCTTGAGATCGTCGCCGATCCCGACCCCGAGGTCTGTTATCGCGGGAGCCTGATGCCGGTCGGCGAAGGCCTCCTCGCCCTGCCGCTCACCGTGACGGAGGGGGGGATCCTCGGCCAGACCGTGTCCTTCGCGCTCGCTCCGACGGTGCTCGGGGCTCTGCCCATCGAGGGGTCGACCCTGGAGTTCAAGCGGATGCGACCGGGCCTTGCGTTGTGCGGAGCCTGGATGCACGACGAGCGTGTCCTCGGTGAGCTCGCCGCCGGAATCGACGGGTACGCGCCACCGATGACCGGCTGCGACGGGCAGCGGCCGGCCTGCGGGCTCGAAGACCTCGCGGGGGAGTTTGGTTTGCACCTTCGCGCGCCCTTCGGTCGGATCTTTGAGTCGCGCCTGCTTTTGGAGCCGGGCGGTCCCGGATGCTTGAGCGGCCCGATGCTCGACGCCGCCGGGACGGTCGTGGCTTGGGTCACCCACGCCGAAGCTGAACCGGACGGTCGGTACAGTCTTCGGGGTCTGAGCTTCGTCTTGCCCGTGGGTTTCGACCCTCTGGCGCCCGCTGACTTGCTCGCGGACTTCAGCCTGAGCGCGACGGGTCGGGTCACGGACCGTCGCGCCTGTGGGGTCGCCACCTTGACCTACGCTGAGCCTGCCGCTCGGCGGCGCGTGGGTCCGTTCGCGCTCGGTCGACTCGGACTCGCCGAGAACGCCGACGCCGACTGCCGGTTCGGCTTGGTCTGCGTGCGGGAGGCGGACTGCGCGCAGCCACAGACCTGCGCCCATGGCCTCTGCGTCCTGCCCTTGGCCGCCCCCCCAGAACAGCCCTGCGTCGATGTCGCCGACTGCTCGGCGGGCGAGGTCTGTGGCCGGGGCCAGTGTTACGCCACCGCCGACTGCTCGTCTGCCGGTCAATGCCCCGAGAACGCCTCGTGCGAAGAGGCCGCCTGCCTGCCGCCTTGCGTGGGCGACGACGAGTGCCGCGACGGAAACGTGTGTGGGCGCGGCGTCTGCGGCCTGCCCGCCGACGTCGGGCGCTGTGTCTTCGACGCCGACTGCCCGGGCGCGCAGTGGTGCGATCTCCATAATACCTGCGCCGAGCCCGACCTCTGCGGCGCGGACCTCGACTGCTTCTTCAATCGGCGGTGTTTCCGATCGATCTGCGCCGATCGCTGCGCCAACGACGCCGGGTGCGGGCTCGGCATGGTCTGCCGCGCCGCGGTCTGCGTGCCCGTCGAGCAGTGTGACGACGCCGACGACGACGACCGCGATGGGGCCATCGACTGCGACGACGACGACTGCGAGGCGGTGCCGGCCTGCCAGACGGCATACAGCGAGCCTCAGGTGCAGTCGATCATCGACGCCCGCTGCGGGGGCTGCCACACCGGTGGAGGTCGTCAAGGTGGTTTACGGATCGACGCCCCCTTTCGGGCCACGACCTTTGGAATCCCGTCTTTTGGAGCGCCGGCGACCGACCTCATCGAGCCCGGTGACCACCTTCGAAGCTACATCTGGCGAAAGCTCGACGGGACCCAGCGGGCGGTGGGCGGCGGCGGGTCGCGGATGCCGGACGGGGTGCCCCTCACGCGCCAACAGATCACGCGCTTCGGCCGGTTCATCGACGCCTTGCCCGTCGAGATCGACTGCGTGGACCCCGACTGCCCCTAAGCCTTCTTCGACCGTGGAGTTCAAACGATGGAATACCGCAATTTGGGGCGCGCCGGCGTCCAGGTCTCGACGATCTGCCTGGGGGCCATGACCTTCGGTGAGCCGACCGAGGGCTCGTTCATGCACGGGGTCGCGGCCCCGGAGGACGAGGCCTTCGCCATGATGGATCGCGCGCTCGACCAAGGCGTCAACTTCGTGGACACCGCCGATGTCTATGGGAGCGACGGCCTCTCGGAGAGGGTCATCGGCAAGTGGTTTGAGAGAACGGGGTGTCGTCGAGATGTGGTCCTCGCCACCAAGTGTCGCTTCCGAATGTCGCCCGGCGTGCTCGGCTCCGGGTCTTCGAGGCGGCGGATCGTCTTCGCCTGCGAGCAGAGCCTCAAGCGCCTCAAGACCGACTACATCGACCTCTATCAGATTCACCAGCAGGACAAGAACACGCCCGAAGACGAGGTCCTGCGCGCGCTCGACGACCTCGTGAGCGCGGGCAAGGTCCACTACGTCGGGTGCAGCAACTACGCCGCGTATCGGCTCGTGGAGAGCGACTGGACCGCCGACAAACGCAACCTCACGCCCTACGCGACGTTTCAGGCGCAATACAGCCTCTCGATTCGCAGCCTTGAGCGCGAGCACATCCCGTACATGAAGCGGAGCGGCATGGGGCTGCTGCCTTGGTCTCCGCTCGCCGGTGGGCTCTTGACCGGCAAGTATCGCAAAGGCGAGCTCGCGCCGACGGGGACCCGCATGGCGTCCTGGACCGACGCGATGAAGCGCTTCGACACCGACCGCAACTGGCGGATCGTCGACGCCCTGCGCTCGGTGGCCGACGAACTGTCGACCTCGTGCGCGGCGGTGGCCCTCGCCTGGGTTCGCGACCGCCCGACCGTCACCTCGGTGATCATCGGCGCGAGGAATTGCGCGCAGCTCGATGACAACCTTCGAGGCGCGCACCTCGTCCTGCCGCCTGAGCTTCGCCAACGGCTCGACGACGTCAGCGCGCTCACGCTGGACTATCCCTACGACTTCATCGCGGGCAACGACGGGACTTGGTGAGCGTTTCCCCCTGGCCTGCGCGGCTCGGCGTCTATGTGCACTATCCGTACTGTGCCAAGCGATGCCCGTATTGCGACTTCAACGTCGTCCAGCCGGGCCCGGAGGGGCGCCCGGACGCCCGCTATCGGGACGCGGTGCTCGCGGAGCTCGACGTGCGCGCAGCGGCCTATTCGGGGCGACCACCGGCGGTCAGCCTCTACTTCGGAGGGGGCACCCCGGCGCTCTGGGATCCGGAGTGCATCGGCGCGGTCATCGAGGCCGTACAAGCGCGGATTGGGCTCGTCAAGGACGCCGAGATCACGCTCGAGGCGAACCCCGGCGAAGCCCAAGCCGACACCTTCATCGCGCTGCGCTCCATCGGGATCAATCGCCTGAGTCTCGGCACTCAGTCCTTCGACGCAGAAATCCTCACGCGCCTCGGTCGCCGCAACTCCCCTGATGACAACCGACGCTGCGTCTCGGAGGCACGGCGGGCCGGGTTCGACAATCTCTCGCTCGATCTCATCCAGGCGGTCGCCGGGCAGACCACGCAGGCGGCACTCGAGGATGTGGACGCCGTGCTCGAGCTCGAGCCCACGCACGTCTCTACATACGAGCTGACGATCCACCCGCAGACGCCCTTCGGAGCTCGTGCCTCCCGTGGGGAGCTCTTGACCGCCGACGAGGACGCGCAGGCGGAGATCTACGAGGCTACGCGACAGCGCCTCTCCGAATCGGGGGTGATGCCTTACGAGGTCAGCAACGCCGCTCGACCCGGCAAGGAGGCCGTGCACAACGGCTTGTATTGGAGAATGGACGAGTGCCTCGCGCTCGGTGCGGGGGCCCACGGCTTCGTGAGGGACGCGGCGCTCGAGTGGGGCGAGCGGTGGGAGAATGAACGCCACGCCAGCCGCTATATGGACGCGGCCTTGAAGTCGATGCCCGCCGAGCGACACCGGGAGCGCCTCGACGCAGCGACGCTCGACTTCGAGACCCTGATGACCGGCCTGCGCCTCGACGCCGGCATTGAGCTGAGCCCTCGGGCCCGAGGCCGCTTCGTCGAGAGACTCGAGACTTTGCAGCGGCGCGCGCTCGTGATTCTCAACGCGGAAAAGACCTCCGTGCGCCTGACGCCGCGTGGGCGACTGCTCCTCGATGAGGCGAGCCGGACGTTGCTGGACTGAACGGGGGCAATCGGGCACTAAGATGACCCCGATGGATCGCTCCGCACTTTGGATGGCCCTGGCCGCGCTCGCCTGCACGCCCCTCCTCGCTTACTTCTCCTCCGGAGCACCCGAGGGCACGGCCCTGCTCATCGGCGGGGCCGCCCTGCTCGCTCTGGCTTGGCCGCGGCCTCAATGGTTCATGTACGGCATGGTCGCCGGGATGTTCCTGCCGATGTTGGGCGTCAAGTTCAGCGTGGTCTACGTCGATATCGGCGATCTCTGCGCGGTGCTCGTGGGGGGCGTTTGGGTGCTGGCACTCATCACCGGGCGACGACGCCCGAGGCTCGTCCGGGGTGCTTGGGTCGCGCCGCTCTATATCACCTGGTGTGCCATCACCTGCATCCTCGGTGTGGCCCCCCAGACCGCTTACGGGCAGCTCGCGCGCCTCATCATAGCGGGCCTCGCGGGGCTGGC
Source organism: Myxococcales bacterium (assembly GCA_009692505.1). GTDB lineage: Bacteria > Myxococcota_A > Bradymonadia > UBA7976 > UBA1532 > SHZC01. Next base: position 37,280 of record SHZC01000010.1, on the reverse strand, counting down.
CATCATGGATCTCGCCAACAGCGAGCGGCGGGTCCGCGCCTGCCTCTGGATCTGCTTCCTCCTCGCCGCCGGACACGCGGTCGCCGGCATCGCGACCGGAAACGTCGGCGAGCGCCCCGGCGGCCTCTTCGACCAGCCGAACGTCTTTGGGTACTACTTGGGTATCGGGCTCTTCTCCGGTCCGGGCCTTCAGGGTGAGGGCGACCCGCGATGGCGTCGCGTCTTGGTGTTTGCCCTTATGGGCCTCATCACGGTCACCATCGTCACGACGGCCTCCCGCGGGGCATATCTGGCGGTCGCAGCGGCGACGATCTGGTACCTGCGAAACAGCCGCCGCCCAGTCATCGCCGCGGGCGTCACCGCCCTGATCGCGGTGGGCGCGCTTCAGTTCCTCGGCGAGGATCAAGAGAAGATGATTGAACGTCGGCTCATGTTCAGGGACGTGAGCGTCTCGAACCGGGTGGTCGTCCTCGACAACGCGACGACGGCAATTCTGAAAAATCCGATCTTCGGGGTGGGCTACGCGCAGTTCGACGAGCTCCTCGACGCCGGAGAGGTCGTCGGTCAGCGGGGTCGCTCCGCACACAACCTTTACGCCTCGGTCGCGGCGTCCACCGGCCTCGTCGGGTTCGTCCTCTTCATGATCATGGGCTGCGTCGTCGTCGTGCCGCTGTTCAGGCTCGGCAAGAAACAGGCGCGAGAGCGTCCGACCGGCCAACCGCTCCTCCGCCTCGTGTCCTCGCTCGAGACCGTCGTGGTCTTCATGGCCGCGAGCGTCTTGACCAAGGGCGGCGGGCGACTGGCGTTCTGGTCGATATGGGGGTTGTGCGGCGCGGTGGTCCTGCTCGTCCGGGATGAGCGGAGGCAGGCCGCACGGACGGTGCTCAGCTCGGAGCGCGCGCTCGCCAGATGACCACCGCGTTGAGCGACAAGACGAAGCCGGTCAAGCCGATGAAGAGGTTCGTCGCCGTGGGCCAGAAGATCAGGCCAGGCACGGCGAGCGCGGAGATGACGGTCGTAGGCCAGAATCGACGCTCGATGGCGATGGCCAAGACGAGCATGACGCCCAGCATGATGATCGGTTGAAGACGCAGGCCCTCCATGGGGCTGAGGCCACCGAGAATGGACCAGACGTCGGTCCATAAGATCGCCGCGAGGGTCAGCACGAGGGTCGCCAGGATTTGCCGATTGACCCGGGTCTTGGTCATGGAGTCGCGGGCCCAGTAGCCCAAGATGCCGACGAGGACGAGGAAGGTCAGGGGCGCGGCGACGACGAGCGGCCAGGTCGTGCGCTCGGCGCCGCGCCAGAAGCCGACGAGGGGAAGTATCGTCCAGGCCAGGCCCAAGACGATGGCGAAGAACTGCCGCGTTCGAGCGCCGATGCGGAGGTCGTAGTCAAGTAGATGCGCCCGGGCTCGCAGAGCCAAGGCGTCGGCCTCTTCTTCGGCGCGCCTCCCGGCCTCGATGCGCTCGAGCAGCTCCGGTGGGGCGTCCACGAGCTCCCCGCAGAGGGCTGCGGCCCCGCGGTGGTCCCCAAAGGAGAGCTCGTGCTCGATGGTGGCCAGCAAGACCCCGCGGAGACCGTCGCGGGCTCGTTCATTCTCCGGCCATGAGACGAGGGACTGTCGAAAGCCGAACCGGCACTCGCCCAGGAGGTTGTATCGACGCCTCCGTTGGGCGTCCGTCTCGGGGGTGGGTGCCGCCAGATCCGACAGCAGCGAGCCGAGCTCGACAGCGCACCGCTCGGCTCCGGCGCACAACGTCACGGACGGCCGATGGGATTGCCAAGTTTGCAAGGCCGCGCGCAGGGTCTCGACGCTCTGGAAGCGATCGGCCTTGTCGGCAGAGAGCGCGCGGCGGCACGCGGCCACGAGCTCGAGCGGTCCCCCTTGGGGGATCTCGGGGCGCGACTCCAGCACGCTGACCAGGACCGCGCTCAGGCTCTTGCCTCGATGAGGGGGCGAGTCGCTCAGGATTTGAAAGAGGATGGCACCGAGCAGATAGACATCCGTGCGCTCGTCGATGATGTCACCCGGCTGGGCGAGCATCTCCGGGGCCATATAACACGGGGTGCCGGCCATCTCGCGCACGTCGCGGGCCATCGGGAACCGCCCGCCGCCCTCGTCTCGGAGGCTCACAGCGATGCCCCAGTCGAGCACGTAGACCTCGCCGAACGCCCCGATCATGACGTTGTCCGGCTTGAGATCGCGATGCACGATGCCCTTGCAGTGGGCGAAACACAGCGCCGTGCAGACCCGAAGCAGCACGTCGATATGCCAGCCGATAGGGTCGGCCGAGCAGTCGAGCCCGCCGATGGACTTCAGCCGTTCGGGGTGGGCGAGCACGTCGCTCCAGGGCGTGCCATCGATGCGCTTGAGGACGATCAAGGGGCGGCCCTCGTCGTCGACGCCCATGTCGTAGACGGGCACGACGTTGGGGTGCTCGAGGTTGCCGACGATCCACGCCTCATGAAGCAGGGCGAAGAGGGCGACGTTGCTCTCCATCCCTGGCCGCAGGGTCTTGACGGCGACCTTGCGGTGCAGGGCGAGCTGCGTGGCCTGCCGGACGATGGCCATGCCGCCCTCCCCGATGACGCCGTCGAAGGTCAGGTCAGGCCGATGCCCCCGAAGGTCGTGCAGGCTCGCCCGAGGGGAGGTGATCGATCCGGGCAGTACTGCGGGCCCGAGCGCGGGCGTCGGCCGGATGGTGACGTCTGGCGACTCGGTGAAGGCCTGGGAAAAAGCGTCGAGGGCCGGGAGGAGTTGGGCGACGCGGTCGCGGGTGCTGGGCTTCGGGTCGCGCATGAGCGGGGCACGCTATCACAGGTCCCTGACACTGAGGCACCGGCGGGTAACAGCCCGCACGGCTCGACGTGGGCCAGACGGCTTGGCGGCGGCGGGAACGGCTCGTGCACCGCGCTCGTCGGAGGGTCGCATGACAGTCCTGAGGCTCGGTCTCTTGCTCGTACTTCTGGTCTTACTCTTGGGGTCACCGCCCTTCGCCCGAGCGCAGGACGCTGAGGCGCTCCAGAGCCCGCTCACGCTCGATCAGGCTCGTCTCTACGCCCGGACTCACCGCCTGGAGGTCGCAGCGGCCCAAGCCCAAGCGGCCGCAGCGGGGGATTGGACGAGATGCGGGCGATGCGGTGGCCGATGGCCCTCGTCCGCGCAGGTCCGGCTTATACGATGTCCGAGGGCGCAGGCCTCATGCTCGCGCTGGGCTTCAGCGTTCCGCTTGAGCGAGCGGGCAAGGACGTGGGTGTCTGCGAGGCCGACGCAATGCTCACGATGGCGAGGGCACACCTCCTCGCGATGACGCGCATGGCCGAAGGTGAGGCCCGGAGCCAGCATCGCCTCTTGCTCGCTCAGCTCGGCCGCGTGAGGGGGCTCAAAGACGAGGTGCTGCCCCGCGCCCGGCAACCCCTTGAGCTGAGCCTCTCGCCGTATTCCGCCGGGACCACCCCGATCACGAGCGTCGTCGACGCGACCTCGCTGCTGTCGTCGGTCGAGGCCGAGCGGGTCGCAGCGGATGTCGAGCTTGGCTTGGCTGCGCTGCGGCTCGAGCGCCCGCGGGGACCGTCCCTTCGGCCGTCGCTCCCGAGCGTCGTGCAGCCATGAAGAGGTTCTCCGATCCGAGGACGCTCGGGATCCTGTCGACCACGGCGCTCTTGCTCCTGGTCCTCGGGCTCTTCATCTCGCACCATCGACATGGCTGGCCGTTCTCCCTCCACCACGCGCTCCTGACCGGTTCGCTTCTCTCCATGCGCGAGACCCCGCTCGACGCGATCCCCGACCTCTCAGACCGCCAGGTCATTGTCTTCACGGACTGGATGGGTCGAGGCCCGGACCTCGTCCTGGACCAGACACCTACCCGCTCGTCCGCGCGCTATCAGGCGCCCCAGACGTTCAGTTGGTGCGCGGCTACTCGATGTTCGGCATGAGCTTCATCTACGTCGTCTTCGAAGAGGGGACCGATCTTGGCTGGGCCCGAACGCGGGTCCGGGCCCAGGTCGATCAGGCGCGGATCTCACTACCCACGGACGCCGCACCCGTCCTCGGGCCCGAGGCCTCCAGCGTCGGATGGGTCTTTCAATACGTCCTCGAGGATACGTCCGGCAGACTCGATCTGGCGCAGCTTCGGGAGCCCCAGAACTTTACCGTCCGGCCGGTGCTGCACTCGGTGTCCGGCTTCGCTGAGGTCGCGTCCATCGGCGGGTTCGAGCGGCAGTACCAGATCGTTCTGCACCCCCAGCGGCTGGCCAGCTTCGGGATCACGGTGAGTGAGGTGGCCCGTGCGGTCAGCGACTCAAACTCCGGGGTCGGCGCGCGGGTCCTCGAGCTCGGGGGTCGGGAGTACATCTTGCGGGGTCGTGACGCGGTCAAGACGCTCTTTGACCTCGAGGCGAGCCTGGTCGCGATGGGACCCCGTGGAGACCCCGTCCTGATCCGCGACATCGCCCACGTTCAGTTCGGCCCTGAGCTGCGCCGGGGGGCCGCGGACTGGGACGGCCGAGGTGAGACGGTCGGGGGCATCGTCGTGATGCGTACGGGCTCAAACGCGCTCGACGTCAGCCGTGCGGTGACACGAGAGATCGCCCAGCTCAGGCTCCCAGACGGGCTGCGCCTCGTGCCGACCTATGATCGTGGGGGGCTCATTCTCGGGGCGATCGACACGCTCCGGACCACCCTCATCGAAGAGGGCGTCATCGTCTCCCTCATCTGCGTCCTCTTCCTCTTCCATGCACGCTCCGCGCTCGTCGCGATGATCGTGCTGGCAGCTCTCCGTCCTCACGACGTTCATCGGCCTGCGCGCCCTCGGCCTCTCCGCGAACATCATGTCACTCAGGGGCATCGCCATCGCCGTGGGAGAGCTCTGCGACGCGGTGACCGTGCTCATCGAGAACGCCCACGTAAGGCTCTCTGCCGCTGGAACTTCGCCCGACCGCGAGCGGATCATTGTCGAGGCGTGCCCGATTCGAACGCGCATCGACATGCTGACGACCGGCGTGCGGACCCCTGTCGGCCTGAAGGTCTTTGGGCCAGAGTTGGACGGGATCGAGCGGCTGCCCCCTCGAACTCGAGGCGCTGCTTCGGGAGGTGCCCGGCACGCGGACCACCTTCGCCGAGCGACAGACGGGCAGGGAGTACATCGACATCGTGCCGGATCGAGAGGCCCTCGCTCGAAACGGCCTGACGATGAGGGCGGTCAATGAGACCGTCGAGACGGCGATCGGAGGCATGGCCTTGTCGACGGTCGTCTCTGGGCGTTCGCGGTTCTCCGTCAACCTGCGTTATGCCGTTGACCATCGGGCCGATCCGGAGACGCTCCGCAGCCTCCTGTTCCCTGTTCCCGATGCGGCCCCGATCGCCCTTGTGGAGCAGACGAGCGATGGCCAGGGCGCGCCGACCACGATGGGAGGCGCCCGCCCGCAGTCCAAGGCCGGGAGCATGGGCGCCATGGGTGGCCCGATGGGGGCGGGAGAGTTTCAGCCGAGGTCGATGTCCACGGGCTCCAGCGTGGAAGGGGATGACCGCTATCGGCAGGGGCTGTCGGTCGTGCGTCTTGGGGCGGTCGCGAGCGTCGAGGTCGTCATGGGCCCGCCGATGATCAAAGACGAGAACGGCACCCTCGTCGGGTACGTCTTCGTCGATCTCGAATCGTGACGCCCTCCCGAAGAGCCTGCGGGTCGAGGTCGTCGAACCCGCGGACGGCTGCGTTATCCTCCCCGTCGATCCGATCCCGCTGTCGCCGAACGACGAGAAGCGCGTCCCGCTGTTCCTCGTCCGAACAGCCGCCAACGAACCGTCCGGACGGTCCACCTTTGTCCCGCGATTGACGGACGGCGGGACCGTGGACGAGCGGCTGGAGTTCACCTTTCACTCTCGTCCTGGGGGGCCCGCCCCTGCAAAGGAGCACCCATGAGAGGCCCCCTGAGCATCGTCGCCGGTCTAGGCGTCGTGGTCGTCGTCAACCTCTGCGTGACCGCTCTTGCCGTAGGTGACCCCCCGGTCCTCGAGGCCGAGCGCCCCTACGAGCAGGGTCAGGCCCATGAGGCGAGGCTGGTCGCGCTCCGCCGATCGGTGGCGCTTGGGTGGAAGACTCGAATCGCGGCCGACGGCGCCGGGCTGACGTTGACTGTAAGAGGCCGCGACGACGCGCCAGTCCGCGGGCTGACCGGAACCCTGACGCTCAAGCGGCCGGACCGCGCGGACCAGGACTTCGACGCGCCGATCACCGAGGGCCACGACGGCGTGTACCGTCTGGACGGTCCGATAAACCTACCCGGGGTCTGGCGCGTGAGCGGGGCTCTGAGGCAGGGTGACACGGACTTTGTGTTCGGCGAGCGGACATGGATCCAGCGGTAAACCTCGCGGCGCTGCTGGCCGTCGTGGTGGCCGCGGCCGCAGGCGGGCTCCTCATCGTGATGGGCCTTCGCGTCTTCTTCCCGAGTCGCGTCCTCCGAAGGGCGCCGCATCCTCGACTGGTATGGGCGACCCAACGCCCTGCGAGCCGTGGGGCAAGAGGCGCCGAACCTCTGGGGCGTGCACGATCTCCACGGTCACATCTGGGAGTGGGTGTCCGACTTCAACGGCTCCATGGTGACCAACGACCGAGACACTTCGGCGCGCTTCTGCGGGGCCGGCGCGATGAGCGCGGGTGACCGCAGCGACTACGCCGCCTTCATGCGCCTGGCTTTTCGCGGGGCGCTTCGGGGCGACTACACCACGGCGGGGCTGGGCTTCCGCTGCGCCGCAGACGTCGGGCGGAGGGCTTCAAAATGAGCACAATGAGCGTCCTCCTCGTCCTCCTGAGCCTCGCGCTCGTCCCGCTGCCGAGCGACTCGATTTATCACCTTAAGGTCAACTTACTTGACCATGAGGGACACGCACGCTCGCTGTCGGACACCCGCGGGAAGCCCGTCGTGATCGCGATGTTTTACGCCTCGTGCAAGTCGGTCTGCCCGCTGCTCATCAACGACGTCAAGCGGCTCCTCACCCTTGTCGAGGTCCTCTCGCCGCAGGCCGCCGCCGAGACGTAGGTGGTCCTGGTCAGCCTGGACGGGGTCCGGGACGACCCTTCGGGCCTGGCAGAAGTGATCCGTCGCCACGCGCTCGATCCCAGCCGCTGGCACCTGACGTCGACCACAGACGAGAGCGTGCGCGAGCTGAGCGCGGCCCTCGGAGTCCGCTACCGACGCATGGCCGACGGGTCCTTCAACCACTCGGCGCTGCTGACTGTTCTCGACCGCGAAGGCGTGGTCAAAGGCCGCGTTGAGGGCACAGCCCAAGGGGTCGAGGCGCTTGCTCAGCTCGTCGTGGAGAGCAGCGCCGCTCCCCTCACAGATCCGAGAAGATCACCCGCTCCCAGCCCGCGTCCCCGTTGAGGCCCGAGGTCGCGCCACAGCGGTAACCGCCGTTGAGCGCGCGGCCCCCGCTGTGCCAGCACATCCGCAGCTCGGGGCGCTCATTCCCCGTGTCGCAGGAGTTGCGGGACGGCACACTACCTTCGGCTACGAAGCCCATGCTGTAGCTCTCGCTGAAGTAGAAGTTGACGCCGTTGTGCGTGGTCACGGCGTTGCCCTGATCGCCCGTGTTGGCGAAGACGGAGGCGCGCTCGCCCATGGCCAAAAGCTGGAAGTCCGGCTGACCGACGCGCCGGCAGCCGAGCATGATGTGTTCACCGACGCAGGCCTGGAGGAACTGGTTCATCGGCGAGTTCATGTCGTAGGTGTCGCGGAAGCAGACCGTCCATCCGTCGAGGTTGATCTCGGGCACGTTCTGCTGGATGCCCTCGAAGGTATACAGACCGCCACACGCGCCGTTGATGCACGCGACGTCGACGTTGCAGGCCCGGCCGCAGCGACCGCAGTTGGAGACGTCCGTCTGAAGATCGACACAGACGTCGGCGCAGTTCCCATGGCCCGCCTGCTCACACTCAGCTCCGCGCGCGCCGCAGCCCTCGTCCATCGGCCAGTCCACGAGGCCGTCCGCGTCGTCGTCGAGGCCATTGGCGCAGGCCGGGGCGATGGCCGGATCCGTCTCGTCGTTGTCGCGGGCGAGGAGGCAGCCAATGTCGGCCAGATCGATGGCCATGTCGCCATCGTCGTCGACGCCGTTGCGGCATCGTTCGAGCGCCCCTGCGCGGTTGGCCTCGTCGATGTCGGCGGCGTTCGCGCAGCCCACGTCTTCGGGGAAGTCGATGCGGCCGTCGGCGTCGTCGTCCCGAGCGTTGGCGCACTGGGGCGCGAAGTTCGGATCCGTCTCGTCGGCGTCGGCGCGGAAGCGGCAACCGGGCTCGAGGGGGAAGTCGATGCGGCCGTCGCCGTCATCATCTAGGCCGTTGGCGCAGGCCGGCGCGACGTTGGGATCGATCTCGTCATTGTCAGCGGCGGCGACGCAGCCGACATCGAAGGGGAAGTCGACCAGGCCGTCGCGGTCGTCGTCGAGGAGGTTACTGCAAGCGCGGGCCATCTCGGGATCCTGCTCGCTCGGATCACCGGCCGCGTCACAGCCCGGATCGAAGGGGTAATCGAGCAAGCCATCGTTGTCCTGATCGACGTTGTCGCCGCAGCGGGACGGCGGAACGGGGTTGCGTTCGGTGTTGTCGATGCGCGCGCTGCAGCCTGCGTCTTCGGGAAAGTCGATACGCCCGTCTTCGTCGTCGTCGATGCTGTTGGTGCACTCGGTCACGAGGCCGACCACGTCAAGCTCGTCCTCGTCGCCTTTGCCTCCGCAGCCGAAGTCGAAGGGGTAGTCGACCTCGCCATCGCCATCATCGTCGAGGCCGTTATCGCAGGCCGCGGACGGCGCGCCTTCGACCGGGCCCGCCTCGTCTTCATCCTCGGGGCTCTCGCAGCCCGGGTCGTCGCCGTCGATGAAGCCGTCCGCATCGCCGTCGTTATTGTCCGCGCAGCCCGGGGGCAGGCGCATGATCTCGACGGAGAGCTTGAACGGGCCCCCGTCGCCGATCGTGTGATCAACGAAGAGGAAGTAGTCCCCGGGGCCCGCGCGATCAATCCGGACGCGGCCGCGAAGGTTGGGAGCGATGCCGGTACTACAGCCGTTGAGCGGCTCGCTCGCGGCGGCGGCGCAGTTCCGGCGGACGTAGAGACCGGTGTTGATCATCGTCTCCTCGTGGTCGACGGTGAACGTGAGGCGCGCGTTGATCTCGTTGCGGTACCTGAAGACCGACTCCTTGCCGTTGCCCGCGATGCACGAGCCGTTGAAGTTGCTGGTCCCATTGGCCGTATTGCCGAGGACAAACGCCTCGCCGGCCGGGAACTCGTTGAAGCGGATTCCCTGGCCGCAGACGTCGACCTCGTCCTGGTCGGCCGCGGCCTCACAGCCGATGTCGATGGGGAAGTCCACGTTGCCGTCGGCGTCGTCGTCCTCGTCGTTGGCGCAGAGCGGGGGCACCTCGGGGTCGGCCTCGGTCCGGTCACTGGCGCGCTCGCAGCCCGGATCGAAGGGGAAGTCCACCCGACCGTCGGCGTCGTCGTCGCGCCGGTTGAGGCACTCGGCGAGCTCGAGCTCCTGAACCGTCAGGACGAAGGGCCCGCCCCCGTTCGCCGCGCCGTCCACGAAGATGTAGTAGTCGCCCTGGGCCGGGTTCTCGACTCTGAGAGTGTTGGCCGGTACGCCATCAGCGGGCTCGCGCTGGCAGGCGATCTCGCTGCCTTCATCGAGGCAGGCGCGCCGAACATAGAGGGTCGTCTCGAGCAGGGTCTCCGGGTGCTCGGTCGTGATGATCAAGGCCTCGAGCCGCTGCTCGACCCGATAGACATAAGCGACCTCGGGCGCGCCCGGTCCACCGCAAGAGCCGTTGCCCTCGAACCGTCCACCACGGGTATCGCCGTGGTATTCGCGGCCGCTCTCAATCTCAGTCGCCTCGTATTGCATACCGCAGCTGCCCGACTCGGTGCCGTCAGCCGCCGATAGGCAGCCGCGGTCTGCGGGGTAGTCCACGGCGTCGTCGCGGTCATTGTCGACCCCGTCGGAGCACGACGGCCGGATCAGGGGATCGGTCTCGTCGCGGTCACCAACGCCCGCGCAGCCCGGCTCATCGGGGTAGTCGACCAAGCCGTCATCGTCGTTGTCCCGTCCATCGGCGCAGGCGGGCGGCTGATCGGGGTTCGCCTCGTCGTCGTCGCCCGCGGCCGCGCAGCCGGGCTCGGCGGGGAAGTCGATGATGAGGTCGCCGTCGTCGTCGAGGCCATTGGAACAGACCGGGCTCGGGTCGCCGGGCATCTGGGCTTCGCGAGGATCGGCCGAGCTTACGCACCCCGGATCGGAGAGGTCGACCTGGCCATCCCGGTCATTGTCCTGGCCGTCCGCGCACTGGGGCTGCGAGATGAAGTCGTCGTCCTCGTCGTTGTCAAACTCGGAGCCGCAGCCGGGATCGTCGGGGTAGTCGGTGAGCCCATCTTCGTCGTCGTCCGCGGTATTGTTGCAGGCCGGGGGCGGGGGGTCATCGCCCTCGTTGTCGTCCGTGCCGTCGATGCAGCCGGGGTCGTTGGGGAAGTCGACGGCACCATCTACGTCGTCGTCCACCTGATTGCTGCACTGGGCGATGATGACCGGATCCACCTCGTCGTCGTCGGCCAGGTCGGTGCAGCCCGTATCGAGGGGATGATCGATGAGCTCGTCCCCGTCGTCGTCGATTCCGTTTCCACAGGCGGGCTTGGGCGCGACGGCGTTGGTCTCGGAGGTGTCGTCGCGGCCGTCGCAGCCGGGGTCGCTCTGATCGACGAGGTCATCGCCGTCGTCGTCGACCCCGTTGTCGCAGGCCGCGGCCACCTGCCCGAGGTCCGGCGTGATCACCTGCTTGGGGCCGCTGTCGTCGGCGGGCGTGCAGGCCCAGACGGCTACCGCCAAAACGCTCGTCAAACGCCACTTCAGCTTGTACTGCAAAGTCTCTCCGATCGCCTCAGGCTGCGCTCTCGGCATAGTAGACCGCATCCATGCCTCCCGGTGAAAGACCAACGCTGCAGGCGTTGACAAATCTCGACGCCGGGGGAATAAGGCGGCCGCCGCCCATGTTGCGGGCGGATTAGACGAGCGCGTGCTGCTCTCAGTCAGACAAGGTAACACGATGATTTCAGTGAAGAATCTCGAAAAGCGGTACGGCGAGGTCCGAGCCGTGAAGGGCGTCAGCTTCGACGTGGCCAAGGGCGACATCGTCGGCCTCCTCGGTCAAAACGGGGCCGGCAAGACCACCGTCATGAAGATCCTGACGGGATACCTCGAGCCCACCTCGGGCGCCTGCACCGTGGGGGGCGTCGATGTCATGCTGGACCGCATCGGCGTTCAGAAGCAGATCGGCTATCTTCCCGAGAACGCGCCGCTCTACCCAGAGTTGCTCGTGCAAGAGTACCTGCTCATGATGGCCGAGCTTAGGGGCATCGAGCCGGGCAAGCAGATCGCCGCGGTCTCGGATGCCGTTCGGGCCACGGGCTTGACCAAGCACCTCGTGCGCCCCATCGGCAACCTCTCCAAGGGCTTCCGGCAGCGAGTGGGGCTGGCTCAGGCCATCCTGCACAAGCCCGAGGTGCTCATCCTGGACGAGCCGACCAACGGCCTCGACCCGGTGCAGATCCTGGAGATTCGCGCGCTCATCAAGCGGCTGGCCGAGCACAGCACAATCATCTTGTCGACCCATATCCTCCACGAGATCGAGGCGGTCTGTAATCGCGTGGTGATCCTCATTGACGGGGAGTTGGCGGCGGACTCGACCTTGGGCGATATGCTCAAGGCCAAGACCGTGCGCGTCTCGGTCAAGGAGGGCAGCGACGGCGTCGGCACGGGCCTCGGTCGGGTGCCTGGGGTCAAGAAGGTCACGCGCCGCGGTGCTGATCTGGAGAACCGTGGGTACGACGTCTGGGCCTGCGACTTCGACAGCGCCGAGCCCCCGACGACGGAGATCATCGCCGCGGCCGCAACGGGCGGCTGGAAGCTCATGGCGGTCGCCCCTGAGACCCCGAGCCTCGAGAACGTCTTCCGCGGCCTCATGCAGGAACACGCGGCCCGCGCGCCGGCCAAGACCGAGGAGAAGGCGGCATGAAGTCCGTAGGCTTACAAACCATCGCGCGCAAAGAGCTGCGCTCGTATTTCCTCTCTCCGGTGGCCCTGATCTTCCTGGGCCTCTTCCTCGTCGTCACGCTCTTTTACTTCTTCTATTACGCGAAGTTCTTCTCCCGGAACCTCGCCGACGTCCGCCCGCTCTTCCAGTCCCTGCCCTTCCTCCTGATCTTCCTCGTCGCGGCCGTGACCATGCGGCAGTGGAGCGAGGAGCAGAAGATGGGCACGCTGGAGATCCTGCTCACCTTGCCGATGCGCACGCGGGATCTCGTGCTCGGCAAGTTCGTCGCCGGCATGGCGCTCGTGGCCCTGGCCCTCGGGCTCACCTTGCCCCTGCCGATCGCCGTCGACCTGCTCGGGACGCTCGACTGGGGCCCGGTCATCGGCGGCTATGTCGCGGCTTTCCTGCTCGCGTCGACTTATATGTCCGTCGGCCTCTGCGTCAGCTCGCGGACCGATAACCAAATCGTCGCGCTCATGGTGACCTGTGTCATTGGTGCTGTCCTCTACGCGCTCGGCTCGGACACCATCGCCGGCTTCTTCGGCAACAACGGCGCCGAGGTCATGCGTTCCCTGGGCACCGGCAGCCGGTTCCTCAGCATCGAGCGGGGCGTGCTCGACGTACGCGACCTCTTCTACTACGGCAGCCTCTCGGCGTTCTTCCTCTTGCTCAACGGGCTCTTCGTCGACCAGAAGCGCACGCACCACGACGACGACACCCTCAAGGTCCTCACGGCCGCGCGCTCCTCGGTCCTGTTTGCGGTCGTCACCGGGCTCGTGCTCCTGGCGGTCATCCAGCTCGTGCCCGAACAGACCGTGGACGGCGAGGCCAAGCTCCTCGCACGGCTCGTCGTGGTCGCGCTCGTCGCGCTGTTCGCCATCCTCACGCTGCCGGTAAGGCTCTTCCAGAACGCCAACCCTCGCGTCTCCCGCGCCGGTGGCCTCCAGCTCCTCGCGCTGCTCGCCGCCCTCAACGTCGTGGCCGGCAATGCCTGGCTCGCCCCCGTGACGGCCTTGCGCGTCGACCTCACCTCGGGCGGCGATTACAGCATCAGCCACGTCACCGAGGAGCTGCTCGAGAGCCTCGCGGAGCCGCTGACCATCAGCGGTTACTTCTCCGAGAAGACGCACCCGCTGCTCGCCCCGCTCGTGCCGCGTATCCGTGACTTCCTCAAGGAGTACCAGATCCGGGGCGGCGGCAAGGTGACCGTCGAGTACGCCGATCCCAATATGGATCCGGACCTCGAGGAGGAGCTGAACCAGCAGTACAGCATCAAGACCTTCCCGTTCCGGATCACGGGTCGCCACGAGGACTCGGTCGTCAACTCCTACTTCCACCTCTTGATCAAGTACGGCGACGAATACCAGGTGCTCTCCTTCGACGACCTCATCGAGATCAACGCGGGCGAGTCCGACGTCGAGGTTCGACTGAAGAACATCGAGTACGACCTGACGCGGGCCATCAAGAAGGTCGCCCACGGCTTCCAGAGCATCGACGCGGTCTTCGCGGCCGCCGCGACCCCCGCCCGCCTCACGGCGTTCATCTCGGTCGAGAAGCTGCCCGAGGAGTTTAAGGACGCCCCGGACCGCGTTCGCAAGATCTCCAAGGAGCTCGCCGACAAGAGCGGCGGCAAGTTCGTCTTCGAAGAGAAGGACCCGTCAAAGGACCAGGCCCTCGCCCAGGAGATCAACCAGAAGTACGGCTTCCGACCGCTGGCGACTGACCTCTTCGCCAAAGACCAGTTCTATATGCACCTGCTCTTCCAGTCCGGGGACAAGCTCGAGAGCGTCTTCCCCCAGGGTGACGTCAGCGAGGCGGCCATTCGCACGAACATCGAGGCGGCCATCAAACGCGCGACGCCGGGCTTTCTTAAGACCGTCGCCCTGCTCTCCGAGGAGCCCAAGCAGGAGCAGCCCAACCCCATGATGCCGCCCCAGTTTCAGCAGCCGAAGGCGCAGGCGGACTACCGGGCCGTGCAGCAGGTGTTCTCCGAGGACCTCACCGTCAAGCGCGAGGACCTCAAGTCGGGCTTCGTCCCGCAGGACATCGACGTGCTCATCGTGGCCAAGCCCGGCAAGCTCGACGACAAGCAACTGTTCGCGATCGACCAGTACCTCATGCGGGGCGGTGCCGTCGTGGCCCTCGCCGGGGCGTACACCGTCAAGGCCGACCGCGAGGGCATCAGCGCGGTCAAGCAGGACGAGGGCCTGAGCAAGCTGCTGCAAGCCTACGGCGTCACCATTGAAGACGGCTTCGTCATGGACGAGCAGAACGCCAAGTTCCCCGTGCCCGTGCAGGAGCGACGTGGGCAGTTCGTCATGCAGCGCATCGAGATGATGTCCTACCCGTTCTTCCCCGACGTGCGGCCCGACACCTTCCTCGAGGGTCACATGGCGCTCTCGGGTGTGCCGGGGATCGCCATGACCTGGGCCTCACCCTTGAAGCTGGCCGAGGGTCTGAAGCCCGACGAGGTCAAGGCCGAGGTCCTCTTCACGAGCTCGGACAAGAGCTGGCTCCGGAAAGACTCGAACATCGAGCCTCGGAAGGACGAGCCGAACCTGGGCTTCTCCAAGACTGAGGGGGAGTACGCCGCTTTCCCGCTCGCCGTCAGCGTCGTCGGTCGCATGAAGAGCTACTTCGCCGACAAGGCGTCCCCGCTCTTCGAGGCCGACGCCGAGGCCGGGGAGGGCGCGGATCGCACGGGTCGCACCCTGAAGGAGTCCACGCCCGACGCGCGCCTCGTCGTCGTCGGGAGCAGCGAGTTCGCCAGTGACCTCGTCACGCAGCTCGCGAACCAGGCCGGCGGTGGCCCTTTCAGGGGCAACCTCATGCTCGTCCGAAACCTGGTCGACTGGTCGATGGAGGACACCGACCTGCTCCAGATTCGCTCGGCCGGCGCGTTCTCGCGCACGCTCGAGCCCAGGACGCCCGACGAGATGACGCGCTGGGAGATCGGCACTTACGCCGCCACCTTGGCGCTCCTCTCCGGCATCGTCGCCACGCTCTCGACGCGCCGCCGCCGCGCGGTGCCGATCACGCTCTCCCCCGAGGTGCGCGCATGAATCCCCAGAACCGTGCCATTCGTCTGCTGGGCCTCGTGCTCGGCGTCCAGCTCTTGCTCGTGGCCGCCACGTGGCTGACCGGCGGGCGCAGCCCCGGGCAACAGTCCCACGCCCTGCTCGCGCTCGATGCGGGTGACATCACCGCGCTGGAGATCAGCACGAAGCCTGGCGAGGACGGCAAGCCCGCCGAGTCCGTCAAGCTCGTCAAAGAGGGCACCGAGTGGGTCGTCTCCACGGCCGGCAACTACCCCGCCCAAAAAAGCAAGGTCGAGGAGATCGTCAAGAAGCTCGCGGCCATGAAGGTCAAGCAGCCCCTCGCCACCCAGGCCGCGAATCACAACGCGCTTCGGGTCGGCAAGGAGACATACGGCAAGGACATCGTCGTGACGGCGGGCTCGACGACGAAGAAGCTCGTGGTCGGTTCGGGGGCGAGCTCGAGCATTCACATCCGCTTCGCCGACAGCAACGACGTCTATCAGGGGCGTGGCCTGAGCGAGTATCAGGTCTCAAGCTCGGCACGGAACTATGTCGAGCCGCAGTACATCAAGAGCGACTCGGACAAGCTCTCGGCGATTCGAGTCCAGAGCAGTCGCGGCACGTTGACCTTCCGCAAGGACGCGACGAAGTGGAACCTCGCGGAGCTGCCGCCCGGGGTCGAGCTCGATGACTCGAAGGTGACGGCGTTCGTCTCGCAGCTCGCGCGGGTCAGCCTCGACCGCCCCGTCGGCAAGGAGATCACGAGCGCGATGGGCCTCGAGGCCGGCGTCACCGTCGTGCTCGAAGGCATGGAAGCCGACAAGCCCATCACCATCGAGTACGTCGTCGGCGCGCAAGCCGGGGCCGCGGACACGGACGGCTTCTACGTCAAGGCCAAGGACAACGCCTTCGTCGTCGTCGCCTCCAAGTGGGCCACCGAAGGCCCCCGCACGAAGGTCGTCGACGACTTCATCAAGAAGCCCGAGCAGGCCGCGGCTGATGCCAACGGCGAGGCGGGCCAAGGGATGATGCCGCCCGGCATGATGCCGCCGGGGTTCGCGCCGCCCGGAGGCGAGTGATTGCCGATTGACGCCGGCACTCGCGCCGGTGGTCACGGCGGCTTCTTCGAGTCGTGCCGGGTTCTTCGACCAGGCCTTTAACAGTTTCGGGCGGGACGGCGTAAGCTACCGGTCGATGGCTGCTCGCTTCTCCCCCTTGTCGATGTTCTTGTGCGCGCCGCTCGCCTTCGCGTGCGTCGATGTCGACGTGCCCGATGCCTCGCCGCACGGTCGGACGGAACCGCTCCCGGAGCGACGCAGCTACCCTGCGCCGTCGCCCCCCGACCGTCCAAACGGGGCGTCGCCGAGCCCCGCGCTGCCGCTGTGGTCGGTCGGTGGGACTTCGCCTGTGGGCCAGCCTGCGGGCGCCTTCGGGACAGCGGGGCCCCAGACCTTGACCGTGCTCGAGGCGCCGCCTCTGCCGCCGGCCTGGCCTCGCGATCTCGACCCGCCGCTCGGCACGTCGGTTGATCGTTGGGTCGTGGCGACCACTGAGGTTGTGGGTCTGCGCTTCTCAGCCGGGGCCCGCCGTGTCTTTGACAGGACCGGTGGTCTCTTCCTCGCTGATCCCGGGCGTTTCACACCCCAGCGCGCGCCGGCTTCCCACGCGCTGACCCACGTCGAGGAGAACGATCGGCAGGTGGTCCTGTGCGCGGGCGACGAGCGGCTCGCGCTCTACTCCGACGACGCCGGCCAGTCGTTCACTGCTTTGCCGTTCACCTGCGGCGATGAGGGTCGGCGAACCGTCGCGCTCTCGGGAGCCAGGATTTTCGCTCTCGCGGAAGGCCGCACGCTGCTCTCCGTCGAGGTCTCGGCCGAGTCACCGCCCGTGGTCGAGAGCTTCGCTCTGCCGTTCGAAGGCGCGCTCGCGCTGTCGGCCCTGGGCACTGAGGTCGTGGTCCTCGGACCGACCGACGCGGCCCGGTCCCGCGACGGTGGGCACACCTTTGAGAGCCTGTCGTTTGACCACCCCGGCCTTCCGAGCCGCGTCGTCGACGTGCGGCATCTGGACAAGGATCGAGTGGTCGCCGTGGGTCTTGGCGATCGGGAGCAGCGGTCCCCGGTCGCGCGCCTCGTTCACCGCGCCTTTCTGCCCGCCCAGTATGTGCCTCGACCCCTGCATGAGCTCGCCTCGCTCGCCGTCACCGCTGACGCTCGCCTGTTTGCCGTGCCGGCGGGGCCGGGGGGCGCGGTCGTCTCCGAGGATGGTGGCCGGACGTGGCAGCGGGTCAACGAGGCGTCTGAAGCCCGGGGTTTGATCACCTCTGCGGGCCGTGGGTTTGTCAGCGCGGGTGGCCAGCCGATCTTGAGCTCCAACGCCGAGCCCTTCGTGCCCGCGACGCCCATTCCGCGGCCACTGCTCGCCGTGGTCTATACCCACCCCCGGATCGCGGTCGGCGTGACCATCGATGGTCGCCTCGTGAGATCCGATGACGGCGGGCGCCTCTGGCATGGCTTGGCCGCAGCACCTCGAACCGGCTATCTCGACCTCGACACGGCGGGCGGTCACCGGATCGTGGCGGTCGGCCTTGACCACCTGTTTCAAGGCGAGCAGGCCGGCGCGTCGGCGACCGTCGTTGACCTTCCCTGCCGACCCCTGTGGGTCCGCGCCGTGGATGAGGGTCGCAGCTTCGTCGGCTGTAACGATGGGCAGTGGCTCGACGTCGTCGGCGCTGCTGTAAGGGCGCTTGACCTGACGGCCGTGGGGGGCCTCCTGGACACCGATCGTCTCCTTCGCCCGAGCCTGAGGCCGAGCGGAGAGTTCGTCGCCGTTGTAGAAGGCTCAGGGTCTCTCCTCATCGGCCAGGCCTCGGCCCCGCCCGCGACGTGGACCCTCGTCTCAGCCCCCATCGGTGACGACGTGCTCCTCTCGGTGTCGTCTGGTCTCACCGAGTCCGCCGCCGTGACGCGTGGCGGCGCCGTCTACCGCTTCGTCGTGGCGTCGGCTTCGTGGCAACTCTTGGCCGCGCCGGGGTCGATCGCTCGCCCCGGGCAGAGCCTCCTCACCCGCGGGGGCGTGCTGCTCGTCACAGGTGCCGACGGCCTTTATCGAATCAAGACGCGTGGATCTCCGGACCTCCTGGGCTACGCGCCCGGGGCCTTTGGTCTCGCTGCAACGGGTGATGGGGCGCTGCTCGTGCTCCAGTCGAGACAGTCAACCCTCTTGACGACTCGATGAACGAGGCGCGCACGCATGCCTAAGTTCTCCATGGCTGAGGCCGAGGCGTTCTGCGCCGGCCTCGTACACGCCATCAATAATCCGCTCACCTACCTGGGCTCGAACCTCACGAGCCTCGCGCGGGATATCGAGGGTCTCTGTCAGCTCTTGGAGGCCCAGACCGCGCTTTTGAGGTCTCTGCCTCCGGAGTATGCCGCCGCCGTAACGGTGCTCGAGGCTCAGCGGCGTGAGCTCTATCTGGAGCCTCCCGGGGAGATCCTCAGGCAGCTCGTGGCGGACTGTTCGGATGGCGTCAGCGAGGTCAATCGGATCGCCGCCGTCATTCGGGCCTTGCCGAGCGCGGTGGAACTCTCCGGGCCGCCGGTCCCTTTCTCGCTCCACGAGGTCGTATCGACGGCCGTCGCCCGCGCCAGAACCCTGCACGCCCGCGAGCGCGTCGCCGACGTTCGGCTCTCTCATCGAGCGGCCCCTGGTCTCATGCTGAATGGTGTGCCGGCTCAGATCATCGAGACCGTCGAGGCGATGATCGACAATGCGGTCCACTCGGGGCAGGCCGAGGGAATGCCGATCTTCGTGGTCGTGACCGACGAGCGCGGCTTTGCGGTGATCGACGTGATCGATAAGGGCCCCGGTGTCCTGGAGGCGCGAACGGACGACATCTTTCAGCCCTTCTTCACGACGCGCCGAGGGGCCGTCGGCATGGGCTTGACAACCGGGCGACGATTCGCCGAATTGCATGAAGGGCGGTTGATTTGGATCGGCAGCAGCCATCCGGACTTTGAGGGTTCGGCAGGCTTTATTCGTCTCCGCCTTCCGATCGATGGCGCGGCGGGGCGGATGCTATGAACGACGCAAGTTCGAAGGCGAGGGTGCTGGTCATCGACGACGATTCCGGCGCGGTTCGCGCGATCGCCCACCACCTTCGGCGTGAGTACACGGTGGTCGGCGTCTACTCCGCCAGCGAGGCCCTCGACGCGCTGGCGACCTCGGAGTTCAACGCCATCCTCTGTGATCAGCGTCTCCCGGACTTGCCCGGCGATCGCCTCGTCGCCCAGGTGCGGGAGCTTCACCCCAAGGTCGTGCGTCTGATGATGACCGCCTATTCCGATCCAACGGCGCTCGCGAGCGCGGTCAACCACGGGCAGATCTTCGCTTATCTCCGCAAGCCCTTCAGTCATGAGGAGCTCGACCAGGTCCTCGGACGGGCGATCGCTTATCAGCGGCTCCTTTCCGAAAACGAGCGCGTGCGTGAGGATCTTCAGTCGTCGAATCTACGCCTCGGCCGCGCCAACGCCGAGCTTCGGAGCTTCTCCCACGCCGTCGCCCACGATCTGCAAGAGCCCCTTCGGACCATCTCGGCCTACGCGCAGTTTCTGGAGGATGAGCTGGGGACAATGCTGTCAGGTGAAGCGTCGCACTACCTCAGCGGCATCTCGCGCTGCTCGGGGCACCTGCGACGGCTCATCGACGACCTGCAGCGGCTCAGCGAGCTCGACCATGTGGCCGTCACATTTCGGCCGATGGAGCTCGGGCAAGTCATGAGCGACGTCCGTCAACTCCTGGAGGCGAGCATCGCGGAGCGGCGTGCCGAGGTGATCGTCGCCTCGGGGCTGCCGAAGGTCGTGGGTGATCCCGAGCGCATGATCTTGCTCTTCCAAAACCTGATCGCCAACGGCCTGAAGTTCAATCGCGCCGCCGTCCCGAGGGTGACCGTCTCGCCGATCGCCGCCCCTCTGGGGCAGATTGGCGTCGCCGTTTCCGACAACGGCATTGGGATCGAGCCCGAATACCGCGACCGGATCTTCGACCTCTTCCAGCGTCTTCACAGCAAAGCAGAGTACCCGGGGACGGGGGCGGGGCTGGCGATCGTGCGGCGGGTGGCCGAATCCCATGGGGGCTCGGTGGGTGTTTTTCCACGCGACGGCGCCGGTTCGGAGTTTCGGGTCTACCTGCCCGCGGAGCCGCCGCAGCCACAAGTGTGACAAGCCGGACGCACGCCCCTTAGTATCCGAGCCGGAGCCCTATTGAATCCGGCAAAAACCAAGGCATACAAACTCGCGGCCGACCTCGGATTGCAGGAGCAGTCCGTGATGGAGTGGTTGCGGGCCAACGGCTATCCGAACATCCGGCGGGCCGACACGATTCGCTCGGAGGTGGTCTCGGCGGCCTTGAAGGCCCTCGGTCGCGGCCGAGCACTCCGCGCTTCACAGGCACCCCTCGGGCAGGCACCTCTGCGGCAGCCACCCGTCTCGCAGCCACCCGTCTCGCATCCCCCGGCGGCTCGCGGGGAGGGCGGGGCCAACCTGAAGATGTCGTTCGCGGAGCTCATCGACGAGCACTTCGCTGAAACGGGACCACAGGCGAGCGGAGGCAGAGGTACCACCGGGCCTGCTCTTGGGTCTGCCCTTGGGCCGGCCATCGAGACGCCCGAGCAGCGTATCGCGGCTGCCCTCGAGCAGCGTGAGGCCGCGAGGCGCGAGAGTGACGAGTGGCGGGTGCGTTATAGCCGGGTCCGCAGCGAGCGGGACGACGCCATGGCCCTCAATCGAACTCTCGAACCACTCGCCGCTCAATCCCAGAAGCTGACCGCCGAGGTCGAGCGGCTCAGGCCGGAGCTCCACCAGAAGAGTCAGCTCCTCAGGGAGACCCACGACGAGCGGGCGACCCTCGAGCACACCTGCGCTGAGCTTCAAGCCTCACTGTCCGAGGTCCGTGACGCACTTCGCAGCTCCGAGGCGCGGGAGGTCGAACACCGGGACCTGCACGAGGAGCTCGGCTCGACTGTCCAACGGGAGATGGCTTGGCGAACTCGCGCGCTGGAGCTCGAGCGTGCGGCCCAGGCCGGGAGCTCGCTCGTCCTCGTCCTCCAGCGCATTGGCCTCATCGACCCCGCCGACCAGGCCTCGCTCCTGCGCGGGGTGCTGTCGACGCGAGACGGCGCGGTGGCCCTCATGCGCGCGCTGCGGCCCATCGACGCCGAGGGCCTCCTGCGGCTCTTCACGGAGCGGGTCACCCGCGTCTGCGTCGATCCGATCTGTAATCAGGTGGCGGAAGGCAACGACTGCATCGTGCTCAGGGTGGACAGCGAGCGCGACTGCGGCGTCTGCCTCGGCAGCCCAGACCGTCGATGGTTCCATCGCATGGTGCAGGAGTGTGATCGGGCGGGGGTGCGCCGGCTGCTCATCGTCGGTGGCACGGAGGCCTGCCACGAGGTGCTCCGCGTGCTCGGTCAGACCAGCAGACTCGATCTTCGGCTGGTCATGGCCAACGAGGAGTGCGTGCCGGCGCGAGTGCAGGGGCGCGTGGAGAGCTGTGACGTTGTGGTCTTGTTCGGCCCGACGCTCGCTCCAGCGGAGATGACGGAGATGTACGCGGCGGCGGCCCAAAAGGAGCGCCGCGTCACCGCGAGCGTGCCGGGTGGGCGGTCCACGGTCGCCACGCTCGCGCGATCGGTCTGCAGTCGATTGACGCGCAGCCTGCTGCTGGCGACTCGATAAAAAAGACATGTCCAAAGGCGCGTCTGTCGCGGCGCAGATCCTCAACAACCTCGGTCGAGTCATCCTCGGCAAACGCGAGGAGCTGGAGCTGGTGGTCATTGGCCTGCTCGCCTGTGGCCATGTCCTGATGGAGGACGTGCCGGGCGTGGGCAAGACCACGCTGGCGAGGGCGCTGGCCCGCTCGCTCTCGCTGGAGTTCAAGCGGCTGCAGTTCACGCCCGACCTCATGCCCGCCGACATCACCGGCTCGTCGGTGCTCCTCCCGCACGAAGGCCGCTTCGTCTTTCAGCCGGGCCCCGTCTTCACGCAGGTCCTGCTCGCCGATGAGATCAACCGGGCCTCGCCCCGAACCCAGTCGGCGCTCCTTGAGGCCATGAGCGAGCGGCAGGTGACGATTGACGGGCTGACGCGTGCCCTGCCGAGGCCGTTTTTCACGATCGCCACGCAGAACCCCATCGAGGCCCAGGGCACCTACCCGCTGCCTGAAGCCCAGCTCGACCGTTTCCTCCTTCGCCTGCGGCTCGGCTACCCTGCGGCAGACCATGAGGTCTTGATGCTCTACGGTCAGATCAGCTCGCATCCCCTCGACGCGCTTGAGCCCGTGGCCGACGAGGTCGCCATTCGGGACACGCAGGCCGAGGTCCGGGACATCCGCGTGGAGAAGAGCATCGGGCGCTACATCGTCGACCTCTGCCAGGAGACGCGGCGCCACCCCGAGGTGCTCTTGGGCGCGAGCCCCCGTGGCACGCTGTCTCTCTTTCACGCGGCACAGGCGCGCGCGCTCTTGTTTGGCCGAGACTACGTTGTGCCGGACGACGTCCAGCGCCTCGCCGAGCCCGTGCTCGCCCATCGCGTCGAGCTTCGACCCGCCGCGCGGTACGCCGGAAAGACACCCTCGGGGATCGTCACGGAGATCGTGCGGTCCCTGCCCGTCCCGACGTGAACCTCCGGGAGCTCAACTACATCCTTATCCCGAAGTCGTTGACACATTCGGGCCGGGCCTTCGATGCTTGGGAGACCTCACGCCTCGCTCGTCTGCTCGGGCCGCTCCTCCGGGTGCTCGGCAGCGTAACGAGCGAGGGGATCGTCGTCTTCGTCGCGCTTCTCATCTCCGGGGCCGCGGGCATCGACGTCCGGTACTCCCACCTCTACCTCGTCTTCTGTGGCCTCTTCGGGCTCCTCATGAGCGCGTTACTCCTCCGGCCGATCGCGAGGCTCGACGCCCGGCTCGTCGACGTCTGGATGGAGCATTCGCCGAGGGTCATCGCGCAGGAGGCGCTGTCCATCGAGGTCGCGATTCGAAATCGGGGGACTCGACCGATCAGCTGGATCCAGGTGCGCCTGCCGTTTCTTCCTTGGGACGCGCAGTCGCTCCGCCCGCCGGAGACGCTTTCTTCGGTCGCGCCCGGTGAGACCCGGCGTGTCAACGTCTCCTTGAAGCTTCAGGTACGCGGCGCTCGCACGCTCGGCCGCTTCTCCGCGGGCTCCATCGCGCCGCTGGGATTGGCGACGGGCAACGCCTTGCGAACGCCGCCGCTGCAGGTGACGGTGCTGCCGAGGGTCGTGCCGGTCGTGCTCCCCGGGGGGCTGGCCCTGCGACCCACAGTCGGCGGCACGGGCATGGGTGCGCGCTCGGGCGAGTCCTTCGAGCTGCTCGGCGTAAGACCCTATCGGCCGGGTGACCGTCCCCGCGATCTTCATCAGCGGGCGTGGGCGCGCCACGGCGTCCCGATGGTGCGTGAGCTCCGGCAGGTCATGGTCCGTCGTGCCTGCGTCGCCGTGGACTTGACTCAGTTCGGCGCGGCGCGGCGACGGGAGACGGTCGACGCCGCGCTTGGGCTCGCCGCAGGGGCCATCAGCGCGCTCTCGCTCGGTGAGACGGGGGTCGAGCTCCTCGTCCTGGGTCGTCGCGTCCTCCATTGGTCCTCGGGCATCGGGCGGGTCAACGTCGAGCTCGCGATGGACCTGCTGGCTTTGGCGGAGGCGGTCGGTGAGGGCCACTCGGGTGCCGGCGGGGCCTTCGAGCCGCCCGTCTTTGAAGAATGGTCAATGTTGTTGACCATCTCCGTGGGGCTCGGCCCTTCGCCGCTCGACGGGCTGGCGCAAGGCTCGCCCGGTGTCGAGGTCATCCGGGTGGGGGTCGTTCAAAAGGTCCCGGCCTCGACGACCTTCGCCGGGATGGTCTTGGCCGAGGGTGAGTTGACGGGCGCGACGACGGTCATCCTGGGCGATCGAACATGAGGCCCGCGGGCCTGGCGAAGATGAGGCCAATGGGTCTGGCTGCGACGCTCGCGCTCATCTGGATTCCGGTCTTCCTCGTGGGGTCCGGTACGCCGCTCTGGGCTTTCGGCGTTTTCCTGTCCATCGGTGCTGCGGCCTCGCTCGGTTTCAAGCGGCGGTTCGAGCTGACGCCGACTCTTCAGGCCGCGCTGCACGTCGTCGTCCTCGGCATTGGCCTGGGCTTGGCGCTCCTCTGGGGCCGCTCCGTCTCTCCTTCGCCCAAAGCCGGTCACTACGTCACCGTCGGCTTGCTGTGCCTCGCCGTGCCCCGCCTCTACCTCGTGCTCGGGCGTCTGGGGCACGGCGTGACGCTGGCTTTCGCGCTCATCGCGATCATGGGCCTGTCGCGCTCGATGAGCCGAGAGGCCTTCGGTGTCCTCGTCTCGGTCTTCCTCATCCTGAGTCTGCTGGAGGTAGTGGCGTCGAGAGCCCATGGGCTGCGCGCGGCGTTCGGCGAGGTGCGGCTGCGGTGGAAGACCGCTCTGGCCTTGACCCTGGCGCTGGGCATCATGGCGGCTTTGGGGAGCTCGCTGCCGGCCGCCGAGGGCGCGGTCACCGAGTACCTCGGACCCTACATGGGTGAAGGGCAGACGGCGACCTCGGGGTACTCCGAGGGCAGCACCCGGATCGGCAGCTACCAGCAGATCCTGGAGAGCGACGAGGTCATGCTGCGCCTGCACCCAAGTCCGGGCGTCGCGCTCGACAGCCTCAAGGCGGTCCCGGAGCGGCTGAGGGGGCAGGCCTACCAGACCTATCGCGCCGGGACTTGGGTGGCCCAAACCCAAGCCGACGACATCACCCGCCTCGAGGAGGCCGGCCGCCTGGAGTTCGCAGTCCCCTCGCCGGGGTCCGGGGACACCCTCGAGGTTGAGCTCGCCGGGGAGCTGGGTCGCGCCGTCTTTCTGCCGGAACATTCGGCCGCGCTCGAGGCCCTGCCGACGGGCACGGCGATGGACGTCCTCGGCACCGTGCGCGCGCCCACCCCGCTCGACCCACCGTTCTATCGGGTCCGGACGGGTGGTCTGTCCGAGACCCCGCCGCAGTCCGAAGCCGGCGACGACGATCGGCGCCTTCCGCCTATGCTGCTCAAACGTTTGGCGAAGCTCTCGGGCTCCATGGTCTCTGAGGGGTCCTCGCCTGCGCGGAGGTCTGAGGGGTCCTCGCCCGCGCGGACAATCGAGGCGATCGTCTCGTCGCTGCACCGGGACAACCGATATTCCTTGACTCAGGACGAGCCGCCCGAGGACGACGTCGTCTGGTTCTTCCTCTCGCAGAGCCACGCCGGGCACTGTGAGCTGTTCGCGAGCGCGCTCGTTCTCCTCGCCCGCTCGCAAGGCATCGCCGCGAGGTATGTGACCGGCTTCCTCGTTCGGGAGCGCAACGAGCTCGGGGGCTGGCTCGTCGTTCGGGCTCGAGACGCCCATGCCTGGGCCGAGGTCTACATCGACGGGCACTGGAAGGTGGTCGAGGCGACGCCCCCGGGTCCGCTCCTGGCTTCACGGGGACCCGAACCGGGCGAGCTCGAGCACCGGCTGGACCTCCTCGGTCACCACGCCTGGAAGATCGTTCGACGCCTCCAGGGGCTCGGCACGCTCGAGCTTGGAGCCTTGCTCCTGTCCATCGCGCTCCTCTCGGCCGTGCTCATCTGGCTGCGGTGGCGAAGGGTCGGGAGGAGGCCGCCTATCGAGGTCGAGTTTGAAGCGCTGCGCCGACTCGAGCTGCACCTCGCCGGAATGGACCTGCAACGCCCTCCCGAGCGCACGCTCATCAATCACGCTTCGGTCGTGCGCGCTGCCGGTGACGAGGCATCTGCGGGGCTGCTAGAGGCCATCAGCGCCCTGATCTATGGGGCGAAGGGAGACGCGGTCGAGTTGGAGCGCGCGGTGGATGAGCGGGTCCGACCCCAGGGCCGGCCTCGCGCTCCTTGAGGAGGTCTCGGTAGAGGGACGTCGAGAGGTAACGCTCAGCACCGCTCGCGAAGAGCGTGACGATGGTCTTGCCGGCGAGCGCGGGGCGGCCGGCGAGTGCGACGGCGGCAAAACCAGTGGCCCCCGAGGAGAGGCCGGCGGGGATGCCCTCGAGGCGCGCGAGTCGACGGGCCATCTCGATGGCTTCGTCGTCCGTGACCCGCACGATCTCGTCGATGATGGAGCGGTCGAGGTTGGCCGGCACGAAGCCCGCACCGATGCCCTGAATCTGATGGGGTCCAGGGCGTCCGCCGGAGAGGACCGGGCTGCCGTCGGGCTCCACGGCGATGACCATGAGGTTCGGGTTTCTGGCCTTGAGCACCTGGCCGATGCCCGTTATTGATCCCCCCGTGCCCACGCCGGCGACGAGAACGTCGACCTGACCGTCGGTGTCGTCCCAGATCTCGATCGCTGTCGTCCTCCGGTGCACTTCGGGGTTGGCGGGGTTACTGAACTGCTGGAGGAGGACGGCGTTTGGGATCGTGCGCGCAAGCTCCGCCGCTCGATCGATCGCGCCTTGCATCGCCAGTGCGGCGGGCGTGAGCACGACCTCGGCGCCGAGGCCCGCCAACAAAGCGCGTCGCTCCAGGGACATCGTCTCGGGCATGGTGAGGATGAGGCGATAGCCCCGCACCGCTGCGGCGAACGCCAGGGCGATGCCCGTGTTTCCGCTCGTGGGTTCGATGAGGACCGAGTCCGGGCGGAGCAAGCCTTGCGCCTCGGCCGCCTCAATCATGGCGAGCCCGACGCGGTCCTTGATGGAGCCGAGTGGATTGAAGAACTCCAGCTTGGCCAGGACCCGCGCGCCGCCTGCACCGACCACCCGGTTGAGCCGAACGAGCGGGGTGCGCCCGATGGTCTGGGTGATGTCGTCGAAGATGCGCGCCATCAGCGGTAATCGGGCATGAAGCGGCTCGCGGGCGTGGGGGACGCTGGGCGGTCCGTTGGCTGAGCGGGCGGCCGAGCATGGGGACGAGCATGGGGACGACCGGCGACCGGCGGCAAGCGCGTGACCGACCCTCTGCCGGGCAGGTTCACCTCGACGCTCCCCTCGGGCGGCCGGCCCTTCATGAGCAGGTCGACGAGGCCGCGCTGAAGCTCGACCCGCGCCGACTCCAGCGGCGTCTGTCCTTCGATCAGGACCGCGATCTCCCGGAAGCCCAGCCGCTCCAGACCTCTCGAGACGAGGTGCGAAGACATGACGTCGAAGGCGAACGCGCTCTCCACCGGCACCCCGGTGACCGGGTCGGGCACCGGCCAGTCCTTCGGCGTATATCGCCGCTGAAGATCCACGTCGACGAGGGCTGAGGCCTCGGGCGTATACAAGCAGGCTCCGAGCGCGAAGAAGGCTGAGAGCGTGCGGTGGGCGTCGGCATCGCGGGGCAGTCGGGCGAGCAGGGTCTGGCCGTCGTCCAAAAACGAGACGGTCGCGGGCCTTGGCAGGCTCGGCCAGGCGACCTCGAGGCTCGTCCCCGTCGAGGTCGCGACGGCCTGGGGCGGGGCGTGGCGAGACAAGCAGGCGGTCACGGTGGCCGCGCTGGGGAGCGCGGGCGCTCCGTGAACGTGCCAGGTCAAGACGGGCGGCGCGGCATCTGGAGACGCGGGCGGAGATGCGGAGGGGGACGCCGAAGGCTGGCTGCTCGGAGGCGTCGACGGGAGCGCGGGGCCCGCCGCCTCGCTCATCGAAGGCGACCGTTGAGACCAGAGGACCAGCCCGGAGGCGACGAGGCCGAGCGTCACCCAGAGGGGGTAGTTCCAGCTCGAGACGTGGCGTCGAAGTCGGGCCATGCTCCGGCTCAGTCGCCCGAGGGGTTCGGCCCGATGACGCGCGTGCGGGTCCCGGTCGAGCCGAGGAAGTTCGCGCCCGCGGTGAGGTCGACGTGGAAGTGGTTGTCGTGCGCGGCGTTGAAGTTCGGCGTGAGCACGATGTTGAAAATACCGCGGGCCAACATCTGGTGCGCGAGCTCATACAGCCACCGACCCTCGGGCGTCTGCGGATCCTCCGTGTCGTGCTCCCAGTGGCCGACCAGCGAGTAATAGTCCCCGTCGGAGGTCGTGAAGGCGGCCAGATCGATCGCCGTGGCGAGCCCATGCTGCGACAGCTCGTCAGAGCCGGCGATCACGCGGCAGTTATAGGTGCCGATGTGCTCGACCTCGATGACGCCGAGCTCGGCGAGGTAGACGGAGAGGTCGTCGAGGGCGACGGCGAGGTGGCAGCTCATGAACATCGGCCCGGCCGCATCGTCGGAGGAGTAGCGATAGGAGACGCCCCGAATCGGGCTGCGGACGATGACCGGGCCTTCAATGTGGCAGGTGAGATCCGCCCGACCTTCGGGGTGATCTTCGGGGCTGTCGGTGGGCACATAGTTGACACCACGCTCATTGAGGTCGCGGCCGCAGGCGACGTCTCCGGGCGGGGCCGGATCTCCTCCCGGCAGGCAGACCTGTCGGCGCGTCGCGGGGTCATTGAAGCGGCCGAGAGCCCGGCAGCCGTACCCCGGTCGGCAGCCGCGCTCGAACCGCTCGTAGTCACACTGCTGGACGCAGGCGCCGCTGCCGGCAACGACGTCGCCGACGCAGAACGTGAACGAGGCGCCGTCGCGGTCGGGGCAGAGCCTTTCGCAGTCGAGGCTGCACAGGCCGTTGGGATAGCCCTCGGCCGACTCGAGGCAGAAGGACTCGGCGTAGTCGCAGTCGGCGTCCGCAGCACAGCTCGCGCCGATGTAGCCGACGTTGTCCATGTGGTCACCGGGGGGCAGGGCCGGATCGCCGGCATCGGGCCGGGGACCTGCATCGGGCTCGGGTGGGGGGCCGGCATCCGGCTCGGGTGGAGGGTCGAGACCCTGGTCGTCCGGCCTGGGGTCTCTGCGGTCTGGCTCAGGCATCTGCCCGTCCTGGACCACGCCGAGGTCGTCCCCCGGTGGCGCTCCGGGTGGGCGCGAGCCGGGATAGTTGGGCCCGCCACCCGGTCCGACAAACGTGCCGTCCGTCTCCGGGGCGCCGAAGTCGGCCGGGGCCTCAACTTCGGCGTCGTCGCCGCCACAGGACGCGAGAACAAGGACGAGCGCGAGCACACCTCTCATCGCAGACCCTCCAGAAACGCGGTCATGACGCGGGTCATCGTGCCCGGATCGCGGCTGCCGGTCATCTCGCGGATCGAGTGCATCGACAACATCGCGTTGCCGACATCGACGGTCCGCACGCCGAGCCGCGAGGCCGAGATGGGCCCGATCGTCGAGCCGCAGGCAAGGTCAGGTCGGTTGACGAACTCCTGGCAGGGCACGTCGAGGGCGCGACACACGGACCGAAAAATGGCCGCGCTCTCCCCGTCGGTCGCGTACCGCTGATTGTAATTCGTCTTGACGACCGGCCCCGCGTTGAGCAGCGGCATGTGCCCGCGGTCGTGCAAATCGGCGTAGTGAGGGTGGACCGCGTGGGCCATGTCCGCTGAGACGAGCACGCTGCGCGTCAGCGCACGAGCACGAGCCTGCGCGCTGTCTCCGCAGAGGCGGTTGAGCACGTCCTCGAGGAAGGGGCCGTCCGCGCCGCGAGCCGTGCTGCTGCCGACCTCCTCATGATCGAAGAGCGCGATGAGCGCGGTGCACTTCTCGGGCTTCGCCGCGGTCAGCGCGCCGAGTGCTGCGTGGCTCATCGCGAGGTTGTCCAGGCGGGGCGCGAAGATGAACTCGTCGGAGAGTCCACCGACCGTCGAGGGCAAGAGATCGAAGAGCGCGATGTCGAGGCCGCGGATCGACTCGGGGGAGACGCCCGCCGCGCTCGAGAGGAGCTCGAGGACACGCGCCTCAGGATCGCCCGTCGGCCCGATCTCGCCGAGGAACTCGCCCAGGATCGGGCCCAAGTGCTGATGCTTATTGAGGACGAGCCCCTTGTCGTTCACCTCACGATTGAGATGAATCGCGAGGTTGGCCACGCGGCAGATCGGACGGTCGATCCGCACGAACCGAGGTGTGAGGCGGCCGTCCTCCTCGACGATGAGGCGGCCCGCCACGCCGAGGTCTCGGTCCGCCCATGTCGCGAGCAGGACCCCGCCGTAGACGTCGACATCGAAGAGCAGGTAGCCCTCCTTGGCCCGAGCTGGGCGCGGCTTGAGGCGAAGGTTCGGCGAGTCTGTGTGCGCGCCGATCATCCGAAAGCCAGCCTCCGTCGGGTGGGTCGAGCCCGCGTGGAAGGCGATGAGCGAGCTGTCCCCGCGGGTCAAGAACGCCCGCTGGCCGCTCAAAAAACCGAAGGCCGAAGACTCATCGAGTCGCTCGTAGCCCAAGGCGAGGAGGCGACGGGAGGCCTCGGCGACGGCGTGGAAGGGGGTGGGCGAGGCGTCGATGAAGGTGCAGAGATCGCGGGCGGTGTTCACGGTT
Organism: Myxococcales bacterium; assembly: GCA_009692505.1. Taxonomy (GTDB): domain Bacteria; phylum Myxococcota_A; class Bradymonadia; order UBA7976; family UBA1532; genus SHZC01. Next base: position 6,807 of record SHZC01000010.1, on the reverse strand, counting down.
GGGCAATCCAAGGTCGGGCCAGGGTCGGGACTTGCGGGCACCATAGCTGTTATACGGAGCCGATGCGCCCCCGAACGGCATCCCCGGACACCGACCGCGAAGGCGTGACAGCCCAGCGGCTGAGACCCTTCGGCACCACCATCTTCGCGGAGATGACGCAGCTCGCGACCCAGTACGGGGCCATCAATCTGGCTCAGGGTTTCCCGGACTTCGATGGGCCAAAGGCGCTCCTCGACGCGGGGGCGGCGGCGGTCCTCTCGGGCCAGAATCAATACGCGCGCTCTCAGGGGCACGCCTCGCTGGTGTCTGCACTTGCGGCGGACTATGAGCGCCGTCTGGGCCGCAAGGTCGATCCGCTGACTCAGATTGGGACCTTCAGCGGCTGCACCGAGGCGCTCATGGCGACGATGCTCGGGCTGCTCGATCCGGGCGACGAGGTCATCCTCTTCGAGCCCTTCTACGACAGCTACCCCGCCTGCGTCGCCTGCGCCGGGGCCGTGCCGCGCTTCGCGACGCTGCGATTCCCGGACTTCGCCTTCGACGCCGCCGCCTTCGAGGCACTCATCACGCCGCGCACCCGCCTCGTCGTGCTCAACTCGCCCCACAACCCGACGGGCAAGGTCTTCACGCGGGACGAGCTCGTGGCGCTCGGCGACATTTGCAAACGCCACGACCTCATCCTGGTCTCCGACGAGGTCTACGAGCACATCACGTTTGACGGCGTAGAGTTTGTCTCGCCGGCCTCGCTCGACTCGCTCGCCGATCGGACGTTGGTCTTGTCGAGCGCGGGCAAGACGTTCTCGGTCACGGGCTGGAAGGTCGGCTGGAGCTATGGCCCGGCGACGCTCGTCGCGGCGGCGCAGTCCGCGCACCAGTTCATCACGTTCTCCACCTCGACGCCGTTCCAGGTGGCCCTGGCTCAGGCGCTCGCGCCCGATGGACCCTTGGGCTCGCCGTACCTGGACACGCTGCGCGCCGACTACACGGCCCGGCGCGACTACCTGATGGACGCGCTGAAGTCGCTGGGCTTCATCGTGACCGCGCCGCAAGGCACGTACTTTATCTTGGCCGACTTCACGCCGCTCTTCGACGGGGATGACCGGGCGTTCGTCCGGCACCTCGTCGCCGAGGTCGGCATCGCCGCGATCCCCCCGTCCGTTTTTTACGGCGCCTCGGACGACGGCCGACGGCTGGTCCGGTTCGCGTTCTGCAAGCGCCCCGAGACCCTGACCGCCGCGGTCGAGCGACTCTCGCGGCCCGGCGCTTTTCGGAGACCCTGACGATGCTCACGGTCTGCGGGCTTCAGCTCGACCTGGTCTGGGAGGACCCCGCCTTGAACTTCGAGCGTGCGGAGCGGCTCATCGAGTCCGCCCGTCGCACCCATGAGGCGAGGCTCATCGTCCTCCCGGAGATGTTCGCGACGGGCTTCTCCATGCGGGCTTCGGCGATCGTCGACCACGCCGAGAAGACCTCTCGATTCTTGTCCGAGTGCGCCGTGCGGCATGGGTGTTGGGTCCTGGGCGGGCTGGCCTGCGCGGGGATCGAGAAGCCCCGAAATACCGCGGTGCTCTACGACCCAGAGGGCCACGAGCGGCTCCGGTATGAAAAGATCCACCCGTTCTCGCTGGCCCACGAAGACGAGCACTTCGAGGGCGGCCTGCGCTTGCCCGTCGTGACGGTCGAGGGCGTGCGTCTCTGCGTCCTCATCTGCTACGATCTGCGGTTCCCCGAGCCCTTCCGGCTGCGGGCCGACGAGGTTGATCTCTTCATCGTGATCGCCAACTGGCCCGAGGCACGGCGGGCGGCGTGGTCGACCCTGCTCGCCGCCCGCGCCATCGAGAATCAGGCCTACGTCCTCGGCGTCAACCGCGTCGGCGAAGGCAACGGCCTGCGATACACGGGAGACTCCGCCCTGCACGGACCCCTGGGCGAGGTGCTCGAGAGCGCGTCGCTCGTTGAGGCACTCGTCGCAGGAGAGATTGACCCGCAGCGGGTCGAGGACGTCAGGGCGAAGTTCGGCTTCCTCGGCGACCGGCGGCCCGAGGTCTACAAGAGCCTTTAGTAACGCTCAGCCGGCGTGGCCGGTCCAGATCCAGTAGCGGACACCCTTCTCGTCTTCGCGGGCGTCGTACGGGATGTGCACGCCCTGCTTTGGGGCCCAGCGGGCCATGGCTCCGGTCAGGCCGCCCATGGCCTTCGGGCCGGGCAGCGCGAGCTTCTCGACGGCCTCGCTGACGGTGAGGCGGCCCTGACCCTCGAGGAGGGCGAGGAAGCGGCGGCTATTGTCCGGCAAGCCGGCGACATATCGGACCCAACGCTCCTCGGGGGTCCCGCTGAGCAGGGCCGGGGAGAGATCCGTCTTGCCCTTGCGGACCTGCTTGCGGCGAGGCTTCTCGACCTTGGGCGCCGAGACTCGGGGCGGAGGCGCGGCCGAGTACGACGATGGGGTCGCAACCGGGGCGGCGACCTGCGTCGGCGCGCTCACGGTCGTGGCACTCGACTGACCGCCTAAGGCCAGGATGAGCTCGGCGAGCGCCCGGGCAACAGCCGGTCGCGCCAGCGCGTCATTGGGGATTTCGATTTGGATGTTTGACATGACAACGACCTTTGCGTTTGTGGAAGAAGGGTGACGACAGGATCACAAGGTGTGTTGGAAAAGTCAAGCGTCTGAATGTGATTGACACTCAAGGTGTTCTCATGAGGGGCGCGTAATCCGAGGTTGAAGCGAAGGGAGACCTGGGCTCGGGTGTCGCGATGTCGCAGCCTGTCACGCAGGTCCCGGCGAGCCTCTGAACCTCGGTAAACTCCACCCGATCGAAGCTCGTGCCATAGCGAGCGTTGAGGTCCTCGATGAGCTCGGACAGCTCGTTGGCGACGGCGAGCTCCATGTCGCGGAACGCGCGTATCACCTGCTCGACGAGAGCCTCGGTCGGGCGGCCTGTGCCCCGCCCGATGCCCAGATAGCCCATGCCTGCGGAACGGAACTCAGCGGCCGAGTATAGGTTGCAGCCATCGAAGACGCCGATGAGCGTGGGGAGACGCTCGAGGAAGAGGCCGGCGCGGGCTTGGCGGTACAGCTCGTGGGGCTGGGAGACAAACGCGAGGACCGCGCCCTTCAAGGCCACGTCGAGGTCACGGGTGAAGTGCGCGTCGAGGCCGGTCTTCTTCAGGTTCTGGTCGCCCGCGCGAACATAAGGGTCGTGGAGGGCGACGTCGATGGCCGCGCTGTCGTAAAGGCCTGGCTCTCGGCAGCGTTGAGACGAGAGCACGTCGCGGAAAAAGGTACCGGCCTCGCCCTGGACCCAGAGGTGGAGCGGCACGGGGAACCCCATCTTGTCCTTCCGCTGATAGACGGCGCTCGGCAGGAGGTCCCGATAGGCGTGGCGCAAGAGGGACTTCGACTCCAGCGAGGCCGCCATGCTCACGCGATCCTCGACGTGGAGGAGCGCGGGCAGCACGGCCACCTGATCGAAGTGGAACATCCGGTTGAGGTCGCTCTTGGTCTTGGGGTGATTAAGCAGCTTGGCGAACCGCTGGAAGGTGCTCTCCGTCGTCGTCGAGGCGCGCAAGTAGGCGGAGAGCAGGGCCGTGGAGTCTTCGAGGCGATCAATCAGTCGGAAATACCGACGATCCATGGGGCCGAAGAGGCCGTCGCGGAAGAACCGCAGGGTGCCATCGTCGATGACGAGCTGCAGCGCGAGGTACTCGTTGAGGCCGTTCGCGTCCGGTCGCGCGCGGAGCTGGGGGTGTCGGAGCAGGGCCTTGATCTCCGAGGCATACGCCAGCGTCTCGGTCCCGACGAAGTAGTAAAGCGGCCGTTGAAGACGATGCACATCCTCGGGCTGACGTCCCACATCGGCCGATGGCCCGTCGCGAGATCGATGATGGACAGGCGGAGGTGATAGAGGCCTACGTTCCCGTGGGTGGAGTACCCCTCGTCGTCGGGTCCGCGGTGCCGGAGCGTGCTGGCCATCTCGCGGACGACGGCCTCGAAGGCGGCCCCTCCGGCGCGCTGATTGTGGCCGGTGCGATCGACGACGGCGACGAAGCCACACATGACTCAGGCCGCCTTTCGGGTGGGGAGGCAGGGCACCGAGCCTGCGGGCTTAGGCGTTCATCGGCAGCAGCTCGAAGTGCGCCTTCAGGCGGTCCATGACCCGGATGAAGAGGTCTCGCTTGCGATGGGCGTCGAGATCCATGCCGGGAAAGAAGCGCAGCGCGGGCACCTGATCCCCGCCCAGGACATCGAGGGGGTGGAGCAGGATCGACGGGGGCGTGCCGCTGAGCTTGCAGGCCCGAATGGCCGTCTCGAGATAGGCGTCGACGAGGCGGAGGGGCGGAAACTTGAGGAACTCCACCGTGTCGGACATCGAATGCAGGACGCCGTCAGTGTAGAAGCCCGTCCGAGTCTTGTTTCGGTGGACCTTCTCGGTGAGGTCGAGCTCGGCGAGCAAGGCGTGAACGTGCACATCAGACTCGAGGATCACATGGAAGAATTTGTCCCAGACCACGTCGCCGATTCGCCAAGGCGAGGCCAGGCCGCCGGCTCGAGGTGCGCCTTCGAAGACCGTGACGTCATGGCCCGAGCCACGCATGCGCAAGGCCAACGTAAGGCCGAGTACGCCGCCACCGACGATGCCGATCCGCTACACAGTGCCCCATGCCCGGCGCCCGAATTGCCTTCGACACTCATGGAGTTTGGTCGGCTGATCAGACCCGGTCGAACCGACAAACTTCCACGCTCCGGATTCGTCACACGCTCAGCCTCTGCGGCGGTTTTTCTGTTTGCTGTTGGCTGTTCGCGCACGGCGTCCGAGACCCCCGATGCTCGGCCCGTGAGCCCTTCATCCGTCTCGGCACCTGCATCCCTCGCGCCTTCGAGCAGCAGCCTGGCCAAGCCTGACACCTCGGAGCGCGAGCCTGTCGCGCCGGTCTATTTCGAGCGGCCCAAGGCCAACGCCCCGCTGGCCGAGCGTTACTGTCGGGCCATCCACGGGCTGCCCGCCGTTGGACGTGCGAAGTGCTGCGGGCGAACGGTGCCGGATGATCCAGGGGGTCAGCTGGCCGCCGAGTGCGCGCGCCTCCTGTCGATCGTGCTCGAAGAGGGCAGCGTCCGACTCGATACAGATGGGATCTCGCGTTGCGAGGCGGCCCTCGTTCTGGAGTCCGCGCAGTGCGAGGAGCTCGGTCGCTTGTCCAGCCCGATGCCTGGCGCCTGCCTCGGGCTGGTGTCGGGGTTGAGGCCTCCGCGCGCGGAGTGTCGGTCGAGTCTGGAGTGTGAAGGGGATCTCCACTGTCAAGGGGCCGGCCCGACGGATCGCGGAGCCTGCGCGCCGCCCAATCCGCCGACCATCGCCTGCGCGGTCGCGGTGGACATGCTCGCGACGTATACCCGGCAGACGGATGTCGACCGGAGGCATCCCGAGTGCGATGGCGTTTGCAAGATGCACCGATGCATGAAGACGACCCCGCCGAAGTCGCCGTGCGAGACGACGTTCGAGTGCGGACCCGACCACTTCTGTGTCGAGGGGAAGTGCGCGGCGTCGACCTCGTTGCCTGTAGGTGCCCAATGCGCCGGCGGTGGATGCGCCGAGGGGCTGACCTGTGTCGCGCGCGTCTGCGCGGTCCCCAAGGCCCTTGGGGCGGCCTGCACCACGGACTTCGAGTGCACAGGGGCGTGCCTGAAGCGGAGCCTCACGGACAAGGATGGGAAGTGTGGGACGTTCTGCGGATGAAAACCGGGCTCAGCGCTGAAGAGACCTCGCGCCTCCTCGAGGTCGCCGCCGGGGGAACGCCCGTCTACGTTTACGATGAGGCGGTCGTTCAGGCGCGCATCACATCGCTGACCGGGCTGACGTCGATCTCGCGGCTGCACTACGCCGTGAAGGCCAACCCCCACCGCGAGCTCCTCTCGCTCATCGCCGGGCGGGGGCTGAGCTTCGAGTGCGTCTCCGCAGGCGAGCTCCGGCTGCTTCTCGACCTCGGTGTCAAGCCTGAGAGGCTGCTCTTCACGCCGAACTTCGCGCCCGCAAGCGAGTACGCCTTCGCCGCCCAGCAGGGCATTCTCACCACCCTCGATGGCCTCTATCCGCTCTTGCATTGGCCGGACCTCTTCGCCGGACGGGACCTCTTATTGCGCGTCGATCCGGAGATCTCTGATGGGCACCATCCCCATGTGCAGACGGCGGGGGACGGCTCCAAGTTCGGGCTGTCCATGTCTGAATTTCCAACTGCCGTTGAAGCCGCCCGGAGAGCAGGCGCGCGGGTCGTGGGGCTTCATGCGCACGTGGGGAGCGGCATCGAGAGCCCGGGCCTCTGGGCGGAGGTCGTCAGCCGTCTCGGTCCGCTCGTACATGGGCTCAAGGACGGGCGTGTCCTGGACATCGGCGGGGGCTTCGGCGTGAACCTCGATCTTCAGGCGGCGGACGCGGCGCTGAAGCAAGCGCTCGGGGCCGTCGGTCCGCTCGAGCTGTGGGCCGAGCCCGGCCGCTACGTGGTCGCGCAGGCCGGGGTCCTGCTCGTGACGGTCACGCAGGTCAAAGACAAGGGACCGCTGCGCTTCGTCGGCGCGGACGGCGGCATGAACACCCTGATTCGACCCGCGCTGTACGGCGCGATACACCCGGTCGTGCCCGTCACGAAGTGGGGCCGCCCGTCGTCAAGAGCGGTGCACATTGTCGGACCCATCTGCGAGAGCGCGGACGTACTCGCTCGGGACGTGCTCTTGCCCGACTGCGAGGAGGGGGACGTGCTCGCGATCCTCGAGTCCGGGGCCTATGGCGCGGCGATGGCCTCGACCTACAACTC
>SHZC01000171.1 GCA_009692505.1 Myxococcales bacterium | reverse complement strand
TCGCAGCACTCCTGCAACGGCAGGACGCTCCCGCCCTGCTCCTTGCAGTCATCGGCAGGCAGGGTGGCGATCTCGTCGTGGCACAAGCGGCAGCAGACAATCTCGCCGGCGCAGAGGTCCGCAGCGACCTGCACGCCTCCGGAGGCCACGCAGCCTTCGAGTGTTCCAAGGGAAGGTGTGCCGTCGGGTGCCGCGCAACACACGCTCTCGCACGCATCGCCGATACCATTGCCATCGCTGTCGGTCTGTTCAGGGTTGACGAGCGCGGGGCAGTTGTCGTCGGTGTCACAGATGCCATCATCGTCGGTGTCAATACACGCGCCGCCGACGGCCCGTTCGAGGACGAGGATCGCGTACGCCTGAGAGTCGCAGTTGTCGGCGGTCCATGTGCCGCTCGGTGCCGTGAACCGCCCGGCCGCATCCTGCGTGGTCATGAGGAAATACGCATAGTCGTAGTACCAACGGGGCGTTTCGTTGACGTCGTTGTAGTAGTTCGGGCCTGCGACGCTGAGCGGATCGTGGACAAGGATCCGGGGGTCCGTCGTCGGGTCCCGATGGACCTCGCGAAGGGCGAAGGCCGGGGCGTTGCCGGCGGGAAGCACGCCGATGTCCCCCGTGTCGAAGTTCGCGCCCAGGGCGACAACGCCCGAGTCCTCAACAAAGTTGAACGCCTTCGAGCTCGCCCAAAGGTCGTAGTATTGAGACTTGCTTTGGCCACCGGACAAGGCGAGAGGCCAGGGCGAGTACAGGTATCGGTTGCGTACCCACTCCAGGTACGACTGGACGCTGGGGTCGTTCAGCGTGGCGCCGCCGGCCATCTGAATCCAGATGCCCGCGGAGCTCTGCTGGATGGAGTTCACGTCGCCCTGATTGTAGCCGTGGCCGACTTCGGTTCCGGTCAGGACGTCGGGCAGGCCTCCGGCGGCGTACCCCGCGCGGGCGTTCGCCAGCAAGGTATTCGCCGTCGCCAGTCGAACGGCGTCACCGTTGGCCAGGAAGACACCGCGGGCGGCGGCGAGGCCGGAGACGATAAACTGCGTCGTGGATGCGTCCCGGCAGGCGTTGTCATTATAACACCATTAGCCTTGGGCATCCTGGTTCACAGCCACCCGATCCACCGTGGCGTTGATCGCCGCGAGCGAGCCCACCGCGTCAGGTCCGCCCGTCTGGTTGTAGATGGAGAGGGCCATGAGATCGGCGCCGTCTCGATACGCATACATGCCCATAACCGGACTGGCCCGGGCGATGACATAAGGCATGAGCAGGTCGATGCGCGCCTGGTTCTGCACGGTCGACCCGGAGTATCCCACCGTGAGGGCATTGAGGTTGGCATTAGCGCGTTTTTCGAGCAGGGCCAAGGCCACAAGGCCGATACCATCGCCGAATCCCTGTCCCGCGCAGTGCATGCCTGGGTTGCCGAAGAAGCCCTGGATCTCGAGCCAGTCGAGCCCCATGTCGATGGATGTTTCGACGTCGACACTAAAGTTTGTGATAACGGCCTGAGCAGGTGCTGCAGCACAGATGCTGGCGATGCCACCTACAGCCAAGGTTTCGCGTAGGCGCATGGGTTTTTCTGCTGAGTAAAGTGAGGGGCGGCAGCCGTCTACAGCGAAGGGCGTGCGCTGGTCAACGGGCTGGCAACCATCGCTCCGGACTCAGGATCGTCTCCTCGCCTTCGTTGGCGCGACCGTCGATCGTTTCATGGACAGCCCGAGGACGAGCACATCCCTAACGACCCCGATCTCCTGCACGCTCATCTTGAAGTCGCCCGTGCCGAAGGACAGCGCCGAGCCCGTGGCCATGGTCTTCGTGAAGTTGAAGACGCTCTCACTGAGACCCGTGAGATCCATGACCGTCTTCATGAGCGGAGGCCCCTCCAGCTCTTCGATCCGCGTGTCTTTGATCTCGACCTTCAGCCGCCCGGACGAGGCGCCCGAGGTCGTCTGGTAGCTGAGCTTCGGCGTCGCGCCGCCGCGGGCGTGAAAGCACATCCCCTCGGTCTTTAGATTCCAGACGTGCACCTTCAGCGGCCGCTCACCCTGGCTCCACTCCGCGCCGGCAGAAAAGTCGCCGCCCTCCAGGGCCTTGCCGTCCTTGTCGAAGCTCGCGGGGATCTTGCCGGCCTGCATCGCCCAGTTCCCGAGGCCCGTTACGGCCTGCATGGCGACCTCGAGTCGAACGTCCGCGGTCTCCCCCGAACTCGCGACCTTCGAGAGGGCCGGCAGCCCATTTTTGACGGGCAGTGCGGTGCGAACCTCGAACGCCAGGACCCCGTTCGCCCCGCCCACGGAGACGACGCTGATCGACTCGATCGGCACGTTCGGGAACGCGACCTCGAAGTGTGCGAGCTCGCCGAGGTCGGACAGCACCTGGTCCCGCAGGATGTCGTAGGCGTGCGCCATAAGGCTCGACACCGACTTTCTGGCCACGCTCTCGACGGCACTTCGAGGCACGACCAGTCGGGCAGCCGGAGGGACGAGCGACCACAGGCGACCCCCTAATTTCTCCGTCGCATCGTCGGCGAGGCGGGGTTTCACAGACTCGAAGAGATCGGCGCGAATCGAGATCCGCAGCTTGCCGTTTTTCGGGTCATAGGTAACCGGCGCCTTGGCCAGGAGCTCCATGCCGAAGAGGGTCTGCCCCTCGTACTTCACGTCGAAGTCGAGGTCGAGGCGGGCGGCGTCGGTGCGGTCGATGGTCAACGCGATGTGCCGGGCGACGATCGAGAGATCCGTCGGCAGGTACCTCTCAAGCTCCCCGAGGCCGCTCAGCTTGGTCTTGCCCTTAGGCAGGCCCGCGACGGCCACGCTGAGCGCGTCGCTCACAACCGAAGTGGGGATCGTCAGGCGCATATGAGGGGCCCGAGTGCCCCGCGCCGTGCCTTGGTACTCGCCGTAGAAGGTCTCCTTCTTCGACGCGAGCTGATTGCACGCCGGCCCGCATCCCACGAGGGGAACCAAGCCCAAGAGAAGTACGGCGAGTCGAGCAAGCAGCCTCATGATTCCAATCTCCAATCGGTCGAGTCTCAACGACGCCGCATCGTGGACCCGCCCACCCGCGCCGTAAACCGATGCGTCCGCCGAACAAACTCTTCAAGTCAACGCCATGTTCGACGATATCCGGGGCTGAGGGTGACGCTCATGCTTCAGATTCATGTCGACCACATCGCCGCCGCAGAGCGCGTCTTGGCCGCGCTCGAGGATTCGAGCGCGGACCTTTTTCGCGTGGCTCGCCACGTCTCCGCCATCCCGGAGCTCGGCCGACGCATGACCGATCAGGCCAGCGACCGCGCGCGGAGGCCGGTGAGGCTCGTGGAGGACGCGATCGTCATGCTCGGGGCGCAGATCTTGGAGTCCGCGACCCGGACCCTTATCGAGGAGTGGCTTCACGCCCTGGAGCAGCCGGGCCTCGCGAGGGTGGTGACGCCGCTCGGGTGCGCGACGCCCTCCCCGGAGCTCCGCCGCACGTTTCGGCCCCTGGCCCGCGGCGCCTAAGGCTGTCCCGACCGGCCAGGCAGCTGCCTATGCCCGGCGGACCCGACCCCAGAAGTAGGCGGCCAGCGTCAGGCCCAGGCACAGAAGCGCGAAGGCATCGCCGAACCGCTGGTAGACCGTCTGCGACTGGAGCAGCGGCACATCCCACATCAGCGTGTCCTCGCCCGTAACCGGCGTCTGCGACACGATGCGCCCCACGGGATCCACGAACGCCGAGACGCCCGTGAGCGTGACCCGAGCGAAGGCCAGCCGATGTTCGATCGCCCGTGGCACTGCGAGCGCGAAGTGCAGGTGGCGCTCGGCCGTGTCGCCGAACCAGTCGTCGTTGGTCATGTTCACGAGGAAGTGAGGCCGCTCGCTTGAGAGCCCCCGCGCAAACGCCGGCAGGATGCCCTCGTAGCAGATGAGCACGCCGAGCCGCACGAGCCCCTTGCCCCAGAGATCGGCGTCGATAGTCTTCAGCGACTTGCCCGGCGTCAGATCACCGGCCGACGGGATGAGCTTGAAGATCCAGGGGAAATACTCGGACAGCGGGATGTATTCGCCGCCGATGAGCAGGTAGTTCTTGTCGTAGCGGCCGTGCACCTGACCGTCTCCGTCGAGCAGGAAGGCCGAGTTGAAGTAGGCGTCCGGGGTGTCTCCCTCGTAGCGGGGCACCTCGCGGGGCCGAGCACTCGTGGCCCCGATGAGCGTGGGCACCTTGAAGCCCCGGATCGGCGCGTAGAGATCGGCCTGCGGCGTGCGCTGGAATTGGTCCTCCCGGTGCGTCGAGACGAGCGGCGTTTGGGCCGGTGGCAGGCGGGTGATCGACTGCGGCAGACCGGGCTCGCCGTCGTAGCTCATCCGATACGCGCTCTCCGACCAGAGCACGAGCTCCGCGCCGCGGCTCTCCAAGTCTGCCGTCAGACGTTGCTGAATCCGCAGGTGGTCCCGGCGTTTTTCCAGAGGCTCGCTCTCGAAGATCCCGACATCACCCTCGACGAGCCCCACCCGCAGCTTCGTCGCAGCCGCGACAAGGGCGTCCACCTGATCGATCCGGACGAGGCCGTATCCCAACGCGAGGGTCACCAAAAACGCGGCGACACCCAGCGCCCTGACCGGCGTCTTTCGACCCTCGATGCGCGCGCGCAGCCACAAGAAGAGGACCGCGTTGACATGGTAGAGCAGGAACGTGACGCCATAGATCCCGACCAGATCCACGACCTGCATGACGGGCGCGAAGAGGTACTGGCTGTTGCCCATGTACGCCGGGAAGATGCGCGGCCAAGCGAGCTCAATGGCGACCATCGCGGCGGGGGCGATCCACTCGAGCGGGACCCTTGTGGTGTTGGTCACGCGGTTGATGAGAAACGCCCAGAAGCCCCACATCAAACCGACGTGAAGGCTGTGCAGCGCGAGGCCCAGATACGCGACCGGGCTTGGAAGGTGCCCGAAGCGTTCGAGCATCTCGGCGAGCCAGTAGTAACCGCCCGCGTTGGTCAAGACGCCGCAGAGAAGGCCCCATCGGAACGCCTGGGCGGGGGCCTTGTCGCGGAGCAGGAAGAGCAGCGGCACATGGCTGACCCACAACGTCGGCCAGAACGAGTTTTCGGGGGCCAGCGCGGTGGGGAAGCCCATGAAGATCAAGACCGCGGACAGGGTGCACAGCGAGAGGTCGAGTCCCCTACGCATCGGCATCGCAGACCACGTCGTCTGCCACATTCGGGCCAACGCAGATCTTCAGCGCGCCAGGGATCACGGTCAAGATCCCGGGCAATCGACCGGGCTGCTCACCGTCCAGATCAATGAGGACCACCTCTCCCGCGCTCGCCGGCACAGCCTCGATGCGCCGCGCGCGGTAGACCTCAATCTTGTCGCGGCCGACGTGCTTGCCCGAGTAGAGCGGGCCGAGGGCCGCAACCATCTCGAACGTGCCGACGTCCCCGACGATGACCACATCGAAGAGGCCGTCTCCCGGATCCGCGTCGGGCGCTATCATCATGCCGCCCCCGTAGTAGCGGGCGTTGGCGATGGCGACGTTATTGACCGTTCGGGTGAGCCACTCGCCGCCGTCGAGACGCAGTCGCACGCCCTGATTCTTGTACTTCAAGCTCGCCTGCCCGACGCCGAGCAGGAACGACAGCCGTCCGCCGAAGGCCTTGCTGCTCTCGTTGACGATCTTGTCGACGAGCCCGCTCATGCCGAAGCTGCAGACGTTGATGAAGTACGCCGCGCCCGGCCCGCCGTCATGGCGCGTGAACTCCAGATGCCCGACATCGACGATCCGCTTCCGGTCCGCCAGGAGCTTGATGGCCTCGAGAGGATCCCGAGGCAGCCCAAGCGTGCGCCGAAGATCACCGCCTGTGCCCGTGGGCACGATCGCCAGCGTCGCCCCCGGCCGGACGGGCGTCGGGGTGTGCTCATCGGTGAAGAACCCCTGGACGACCTCATTATGCGTGCCATCACCGCCGACCGAGACGATGAGGTCCGCCCCTCCGAGCAGGGCTTGCCGCACGAGCTTGCCGGCCTCCCGCGACGTTTGCGTAAAGGCGGACTCGAAGTCGCCGAGTCGCGAACGGATCGCCGCGGCGATCTCGGGCCACCGCTTGCCGGTTCGTCCTGCCGCGCTCGCTGGGTTTACACAGACAAATATCTTCATTATCGTATCATCCCGTGCAGGAGCGTCAGGAGGGAGTAGACCGGGCGGGGGGCGAGCGCGGACGCGGTGTGGCGCGCGCACGACGACTCGGCGATCACGACCGGCAGCGTCTCGACGTCGGCGGCGAAGCGGCGCGCCACTTCCAGCGCGGCCTCGGGCGAGGTCATGGAGAAGCCCGCGCCGTCGCCGCAGCAGCCCCCCTGCTCGCGCGCCATCGTCGCCTCGATAATCGTTGGGGCCACAAGACCCAGGAGGGCGCGAGGGGCGTCGTAGACCCCAAGCCCCCGACCGAGCCCGCAGGCGTCGAGGTAGACGACCGGGCCGGCTACGACCTCCGATACGGCGGCCTTCAGCTCGGACAGTCGCTCGAAGAGGGCTTCGATCACCGTGACAACCGGCACCCCGGCGTCGCGCAGCTCAGAAACGTCGTTCGACTCGAGCGCGACGACATAGGAAGCGCCGGAGATGGCTTTTTTGCAGTCCTGGAGCGCGGCATCGGCGTCGGCCGGCAGGCCCGCGACCCGGAGGCGGTGGCCCGTCGAGAATACGCCACGGGGCACGCGACCGACCGCCCCGAGGCCGGCGATCCTCAGGAGCGCGACGGCCTCCGAGATCGTCCGATCGTCGCAGTGTCCAGGCAGGAGCAAGACGTCTTGACCTTCAGGGAGGGAGGAGAGCACGGGCCGATGTTCCGGGGCCTGCCGGGCCCAATCCAGGAGTGCCCTCGAGGTCAGGCCAGCGCGGGTGGACTCGGCCCGCACCTCGCGCAGAACCTTCGCGACGTCGTTGCCGTGCCGACAGTTCTGGGTGCATCGCCCACAGCCCGTGCAGTGCTCGAAGATGGCGGCCGTCTCGACGTCGAGCGGCACCTGGCCTTTGCGCACAAAGTTGGCGCGGGACATCAGGCCCCAAGGCGTCACGGTCTCGCGGCGCTCGGCCTCCGCCACCGGACAGGCGAACCGACAGAGCTTCGGGCAGAAGGTACAGGTGTCGAGGGCGACGGAGAGCGAGTCGAGCGGGTGCACCTCAACGGCCTCCCAGGATCACTTCGAGTTGAGCCTCGAGCTGCGAGAAGTCCGAGGCCTCGGTGGAGGCGGCCCAAGCGGGCTCTCGGACCGCGGCGTCCCCTTCCGCGGCCTCGAAGAACACGATCCAACGATCCGCGACGTGACCGACCACCCGCCCGTTCTTCAACCTCGACAGCACCGCGTCGATCATGGGCTTCGGCACAAGGGCCTCGGCGATGGGCCGGTCGACCGAGCAGCGGTCAGTGCCGAGACTGATGCCCACCGTCGCCTCGACACCGGCCGCTCGCGAGACCTCGGCGCCGAGATCACGCTCGGCCTCGTGGACGAAGGTCAAGTGCATTGACGGATCGCGGCTCCCACCGACGGTCATCGTGGCGGCGCGGACCCCAAGGTCCTCGAGCTGAGAATAGACGCCGAGGAGCGCGCTCGGCGGGCCGCCCGTGACGGTCACCGGGAAGAGGTGATTGGCCAAGGGAGACAGCCGAAGATAGACCTCCGTCAGGTAGCCGAAGCGATGCCCGCAGCCCAGGAGGAAGCGGCCCAGATCGCTGCCGGTCGCACGCCGGGGCGCGACCTCGGTTCGGACGACACGTCCATCGTGAAGGACCCCGGTCACGGCGAGCACGGTGCTCCGGAGGTCACCGAATCGCGGCGAGGGCCTGATGGTCGAGCCCACGGCGAGCGCGTCGTAGACCGTCGTCCGACACAGGTCCGCGGAGAGGGGGCCGAGCGAGAGGCCTCGGGACCGAACGAACCGCTCCAGGCGCCCGAGCGCTATGCCCGACTGCACATGGGCCACGCCGCTGTTTTCGTCGAGGTCAACGAGCGCGCCGAGCGGGAGGGCCCCGTCCGTGTCCTCCGGTTTTGGGTGCCACGCGGCCGTCGCGCCCGGCGAGCCCGAGCGCACCCAAAGGGCGACGGCCTCAGTGCCGACGAGGCGCATCAGACGGCCGCCCCGTAAATCTTGCCGGGGTTCAGGATGCCTTGGGGATCGAGGACGCGCTTGAGCGCCTGGAAATAGGCGACGGCGGGACCGTGGGCTTTTTGCAGATGGGTCGCGCGCGAGAGACCCACGCCATGGTGGTGCGCGAGCGTGGCCTCGCAGAGCAGCGCGGCGTCGAGCGCGGCTTGCCAGGCGGCGAGGTACCGTGCGCGCATCTCGGGGACGTCGCGCCCCGTGCCCACGAAGGTGAAGTAGATCGAGCACCCCGCGGCGTAGGCGTGGGAGAAGTGGGCCATCACCACGGTGTGAAGGCCCAAGGCGCCGCGCACGGCCTCATACAGCCTCGGCAGACGCGCCCAGGTCGTGGCGACCTCGAAGGTGTCGACGAAGGCCCCCGCCCGATACAGGCGGCTCTGCTTGTAGCTGACGTCGTGACGGTGCGCGAGCCAGTGGCGCCCTGGCCCCTCGCCGAGGTCTTGTGCCTGAAGGTCTTTGGCTACGCGAGCGATGGCCTCGTCGGTGAGCGTGGCCTCCCTCGCCGACCCCTCCGTGACGGTCACGAGGAGCGACTTTCGGGGGAGCGAGGCGATGAGCGCGTTGGTCACTTGGGGGACGGACAGCGCCGCCCTTAAGGCCCGAGCCCCCATCCCCTCGGGGCTCGACAACCCCTGGAGCAGTGCTTTGAGCGGGCCCGCGTGCGCTGAGGTCTCCCCGCCCGGCGCGGCCTTCTGACGAGCCATCATCGTGTCCAGCGGGTCGTAGAGGCGCAGCACGGCAGGCCGATGCCCGTCTTGAAGGACCCGCCGAATGAGGTCGAGCCCATCCTCCACGCTCCGGCAGAGATACCCCCGAAAACACCGCGTCTCCGGCTGAGGGTGTAGAGCGAGCGTAGCCCCCGTGATGAGCCCGAGCGTGCCCTCGCTGCCGACGAAGAGCTGATTCCAATCGAGCCCCGGACTGCCGGTCCGCTCCGTGCGGCGCAAGACCCCATCGCCCGTGACCACCGAGAGATCGAGCACCATGTCCTCGATCTTGCCGTACCGCGCGCTGCATTGTCCGGCCGAGCGCGTCGCCAGCCACCCACCGACCGTGGAGCAGACGATGCTCGACGGAAAGTGGCCGAGCGTGAAGCCCTGTCGCTCGAGTCGACGCTCGAAGAGCTCACCGTTGATCCCGGCCTGCACCTCGACCGTCCGCGCCTCGGGATCGACTTTCAAGACGCGGTCCAGGCGCTTCAGATCCACGACGATGCCCGAGGGGTCCGCGAGCGCCCCGCCGCAGACGCCGCTACCCGCGCCGAAGGGCACGATGGGGACCCCGGCCGAGGCGCAGCGGCGGACGACAGCGGAGACACGGACCTCGTCGGTCGGCCAGACGACCGCCATTGGTCCGGGCGCGGGACCGGAGAGCGAGTCCAAGAGCGACCGCGGCCAGAGGTCCCGGCTGTACGCCTCCCGATCGGGGCGCGTCGTGCTCACATTCGACTCGCCGACGTCGGCACGCAGGCCCTCCACGAAGGCGCGTGGGTCGAATCGAGGAGTAGGCATGGCCGCCGTCTACGCCGAGTCGGGGCCCCGATCAAGGCCGAGCGTCGACTGGGCCGTCCTGTTAGGGTCCGCTCGTGTCGCTTTTCAACCCCAGCCGACCCGGCCTCGCCACCGCCACGCTTCTTGTTGTCTGCATCGGCCACCCCAAGGGCGCTCGCGCCGATCAGATCGACGCGTTCGATCCGGTCCTCGACGCGCCCATGGCTCCCGTCCAGACCGAGCGGCTGCCGGCGCACAGCCGCGGCCCAACGGGCTTCGTCATTGGCGGCGGGGCGATGACCTATCTCGGCCGCGTGCGAAGCGTCCTGACCTCCGACGAGAGCCGGCTCGACCTGGGCATGCAGGGCGGCCTCTTCATCACGATGGGCGGCCGCACGCCGTCTCCGGTCGAGGTCGGCCTCGACGTCGGCTTCGGTCTCGGCCTCGCGTATATCCCCGAAGAGGACCGCTTCCGGGCCGCCTACGACCTCCTCGTCGAGCCCCGCGCGCTGTGGCACGTCGTCGAGCGGCAGGAGTGGAGTTTCTACCTCGGCCTCGCGGCGGCGAACTACATCTTCGACGTCGACACCGACGGTGTCAGCGCATACGCCATGGGCCCATTTGGGGTCTTGGGGGCGACGATTCGCCCCGATCGGCATGGGACCTGGTTCATCGAAGCCAGCGGTGGTCCGGCAAAAAACCGCCTGGGCTTCGTGCGTGCCGACCCCACCCCGGAGGCCCTCCTCGAGGACCCCGACGCGCTCGGCAAGAAGGTTTATGGGCGATGGGTGCCTATCGTTCGACTCGCGATGGGTTATCGGCTCGGAGGTTTTTGACGATGTTGCGCCGGTGGGCCAAGAGGCATAGCTTCACCGAACAGTCGTCGGAAGCGCCGCCAAGGTAAGAAATGGTCATGACAGTTCCCAGCCTCCGGGGAGAACCGGGCACGATTCGCGTGCTGCTCGCCGAGGACGACGATGACCACGTCCTCCTTCTGCAGCGAGCGCTCCGGCACTACCCGCGCCCGGTGGAGATCATTGTGGCCCGTGATGGCCAGGAGGCCATCGAATATCTTCAGACCGCGGACCATGCGCGCCCGGACCTGATCCTGCTCGACATCAATATGCCGAAGCTCACCGGGCTTGAGGTTCTGCGGGTGCTGAAGAGTGACCCGCAGTTCCTGGCGATCCCGACTGTGATGCTCACGACGAGCGCGCGCGAAGAGGACCGGACCGCGAGCCTGAGCGGCGGAGCAAATGACTACATCATCAAGCCGGTGAACTTTCGGAAGTTCACCGAGTCGCTCTTCGAGCTGCTCGACCGTTATTTCGCGGCTGGGGGCTAGACGCGGGGGGCCGAGCGAGGCTCAGCCCACCGCAGCGGGGCGGCGTGTTCTGTCGTCGGAGGGCGCGCCTCCATC
>SHZC01000170.1 GCA_009692505.1 Myxococcales bacterium | reverse complement strand
CGATGGGCGAGCGCGACTTGGTCTTCCTGGACACGGGTGACCAGAACAACGAGCTCAACCTGCACAACGGCGTGGCCTGGTACTTCAGCCAGAACTGGAGCGTGGGCTTCGTGCCTGAGGGACAAAACGTGGAGCGGAACTCCTGCGACACGAGGAATGAGCGCCCCGAGCTGCGGATGTGCTGGCACTCGGGTGGAAACGCCCTCAACGGCGGCTATCGCTGCGGAGACATCTATCCGGGCGCAGACTATGAGCGGGTCGTCTTTCACGCGATGGCCCCGATGGCCGTCGTCGAGTGAGACAACGGGGCCGACGACGACGGGGACGCGCTCGTGGACTTCGGCGCGGACGGGGACTGCTCGGCGGCGGGTCACCTCACGGAGAGCTCAAATTGCCCCGGCGACCCCCGAGTCGTGCCGGTTGACCCAGACTTGGGGGCAGCCGCGGACATCGCGCTGGTCGGCATCGCGGGGCCGGGGACGCCGCGCTCGAGCTCCTGGACATGGGCTGCGAGCAGGAGTTCGACGACGATGAGGCCGGTCCCGCGGCCCGCCCCGAGTGCGGCAACGGCGTGCACGACGACGCGGACGGGGCCGAGTGATCACCCTCGAGGAGCTCCAGGCACTCGTCGCCGGGGGCTGGGTGCGACCGGACGCCGGCTACCACACGGTCTCCGTCGAAGGCTATGGCCAATGCCCCGAGGGCGCCGGGACCGTGGGCATCCCCGGCTGGGGGGACTTCGTGCACTACGACTGCGGCGACATCCAGGACTACTGCAATCGCGCGGTCATCTGCGTGGACTGAATCCGCTGCGCGTGCGTCGGCCCCAAAACTCCCCTATGGTGCAGCAATGACCGAAGCCAAAACCATAAGACTGACGCAGCTCACCCGCGCCGGGGGCTGAGCCGCCAAGCTTGATCCCAAGGACCTGGTCCAGGTCCTCGACGGTGCTTCGATCCCCCGCATTGGCGGGCTTGTGGTCGGCCCCGAGACGCTCGACGACGCGGCCGTCTTCGAGTGGTCGGGAGAGGCTTGTCCAACGTCGGATGTCCTGGTCGTGACCACCCTCGACGTGATCACGCCCATCGTCGACGACGCGTATGACTTCGGCTGTATCGCGGCCGCCAACGCGCTCAGCGACGTGTACGCGATGGGCGGCGAGCCCCGGTTCGCGCTGAACTTCCTCGCCGTGCCGAACACGCTGCCCCGAGCGGTCGTGCGCGAGATCCTTGCCGGGGGCCAGGATACCGTGAGGGCGGCCGGCGCAGCGATCGTGGGAGGGCACTCTCTCTCCGACGACGAGCCCAAATACGGGCTCTCCGTGACCGGGGCGGTCTCTCGTATTCACCTCCGAACAAACGCGACCGCGCGGCCCGGGGACGTGCTCATCTTGACCAAGGCGCTTGGCACGGGCCTGCTCGCCGCGGCACTCAAGCGAGGTGAGCTTGAGCCTTTGGCGCTCGCGTCGCTGACCGCATCCATGAAGCGACTCAACGCCAGCGCGGCGCGGGTGGGGCGAGATTTCGATGTCGGTGCCCTTACGGACATCACCGGCTTCGGCCTGCTCGGTCATCTGATGCAGGTCGCTCTCGCCTCCGGTGTCAGCCTGACGATCGATCCGAAGCACCTGCCCGCGCTGCCTTTGGCCGCAGAGCTCGCCGCCAAAGCCGCCTTGGCCTCGGCACCGACGGGGGCGGCCGGTCGCAACCTCAGCTACGTCTTGCCTTGCCTGGACGGCCTGCCCACCGAGGGCGCGGACCTGCGTCTCGCCGTCGATCCACAGACCTCAGGGGGGCTCTTGTTCACGACCCGAGCCGATGGGGCCCCGGCCTTCATTCGCCGCCTCCACGAAGCGGGCGACGAGTCGGCGACGATCATCGGGATGGTCTCCGGTCCGGCCGAGCGCGGGGCGTCGCGCATCGGGTGGGCGGCGCTTTAACACCGCCCGATGGCGTCAAGCAGGCAGCCGAGGAGCCGCTCCCCCTCGCCGAAGGGGATGATCGTGCGCGCGTCGAGGTAGAGCTCGTCCTCCCGGATGTAGCCGACGACGGGCAGCTCGCCTTCGAGCAGTCGTTGCCGCAGGAGCACCGCCCCCGGAGAGCGAATCGCCAAGGCCACAGATGGCCACGTTCGCCCCGGCAGGCTGCCTCCCCCGACCTCGCCTTCGACCTCGACGCACCTCGCGGAGACGTGCTCTGGCAGCCTGGCGAGCCAGCCGGCGACCGCATCGGCCAGCTCGGTCTTGGGCGTGGCGATGGCCCGATCGACGAGGGAGCCCACCCCCTTGAGGTGGTCGTCGAGCGTGCCTTCGAGGGCGGCCAGTGTGACCTTGTCTGGGCGCAACGCTCGAAACAGCGGGTGGGCTCGGGCGGCTTCGATGAGCTCGCGTCGCCCGAACAAGAGCCCCGCCTGCGGGCCCCCGAGCAGCTTGTCTCCGCTGGCACAGACGAGGGCCGCGCCGCAGTCGAGGGCTCGTGTCACGGCGTCTTCGTGGTCCATCGCCACCGACGTCGAGACCGCCCCGGAACCGGCGTCGACGATGAGCGGGACGGGCAGGGCAGCAAGCGCGTGAAGGTCCGGGCGCGACACGAAGCCGATCTGGCGAAAGTTCGACGGCGAGACGCGGAGGATGGCGGCGACGCGGTCGGTGAGCGCGCCTTGGTAGTCGGCAAGGTGCGTCCGGTTTGTCGTCCCGACCTCGACGAGCCGCGCCCCAGAGCAGGCGATGACCTCGGGCACGCGGAACCCCCCGCCAATCTCCACGAGCTCTCCCCGCGATACGAGTACGTCCCGCCCGGCTGCGGCCGCGCTGAGGGCGAGGAGGACGGCGGCCGCGCAGTTGTTCACCACAAGGGCGGCTTCGGCCCCGTAGAGCGCGCAGAGGCGGTCCTCGACGCCTTGCCCTCGGCGACCCCTGCGCCCGGTTCGCCGATCGAGCTCGATGGTGCAGACGCCCATCGCCGCGTTCGCCTTACGTCTGGCCTCGGGGGACCAGGGTGCGCGGCCGAGGTTCGTATGAAGGATCACCCCCGTCGCGTTAAGGGCCGGCACGATGTCGCCCAAGCCGAGCCGAAGGGCGAGCTCAGTTCGAAGCGCGTCGGGTCGAGACGCGTCGGGATTCAAGACTTCCGCACCCGCGGCCAACCGCTGCTCTTTGAGCAATCGTCTGGCTTCAAACGTGACCCGGCGATGCCCGAAGCGCGAGACGAGCGCGGGCTCGAGCAGCGTGTCGACGGAGGGCAGATTTCGGCGCGGGTCGTCTGTGCCCGCCGGAGGACGTGTGCTCAATGGTGGCCGGTCAGGGTGGTCGGGTGCTGCTTGAACCGGGCGAGCAGGCGCATGAGCTCGTCGGGCTTCAGGGCATTGAATGACAGGCCGGTCAGCGGCCGGCTGGAAGTCGAGAGCGCCTCGCGGTCGCGATGCCAGCAGACGCGCCCGGTCGCGTAAATCGCCGGGCCGGAGTCGGGCAGACACAGCGTGAGGGAGGTCTCCGTGTCCAAGGGCAGGTCGATGACGTCGTCCGACGTGAGTATCTGCACCGGCATCCAAGAACCTCTAATCACCGTCATCGACAACGGCACGCTGTGTTGTAGATTTCTTTCACTCTCCCAAACTGAGGTGCCTATGTCGACGCTCACCGAAATCATGCCGGGCACGCACGCCGCGCTCGCAGGGCTCTCGTCTGCGGTCCATCAGCGGCTCGAACGGCTCGCCTCGGAGCGCTTCGTGCCGCGCCTCTGGGACAACGACACGACGCTGTTCACGGTGGACCCCACAGACCGGGCCTCCGTCGCAAACCGCCTCGGCTGGCTGTCCGCGCCCGAGTCGGTCTCGGCCCAACGCGAGGGCATTCTGGCCATCGTCGAGTGGGCCAAGGCGACGGGGCTGAAGCGGGCGGTGCTCTTGGGCATGGGCGGCTCGAGCCTCTGCGCCGAGGTCCTTCGGGCGACGTTCGCGCGGGGGGCGGGCATTGAGCTCGTCGTGCTGGACTCGACCGTCCCGGCGATGGTGTCCGAAGCCAGCCGAGACGCCGCGTCGACCGTCTACATCGTCGCCTCGAAGTCGGGCTCCACCTTGGAGGTCGACGCCTTCCATCGATACTTCCGCGCCTTGGCCCCGGCCTCCCGCTTCCTCGCGGTCACCGATCCCGGAACGGCGTTGGACGCGCGGGCGAGGGCCGATGGGTTCGCCGCTGTGCTCAATAACCCGGCAGACATCGGCGGGCGTTTCTCGGCCTTGTCGAACTTCGGGCTCCTACCCGCCGCCGTGCTCGGCGTAGATCTCGACGACTACGTCTCGCGCGCCGTATGTATGAAAGACCGATGCCGAGCCTCTGACAGCGAGTCGGGCAACCCAGGGCTCTTCTTGGGAGTCTTTCTGGGCGAGGCGGCGCGAGCAGGCCGCGACAAGCTCACCTTGCTGCTCGATTCGCCGTTTGGGGCCTTGGGCGTCTGGATCGAGCAGTTGGTCGCAGAGAGCACCGGCAAGCTGGGTCTGGGGGTCGTGCCCATCGACGGCGAGCGTTTCTTGGTCCCGTTCGAGGACGACCGCTTCTTCGTTCACGTCGGCGCCGAGCCCAGCGCGCAGGCGAGGTCACTCGCAGCTGAAGGCCACCCCGTGGTCTCGCTCGCCGTGCCCTCGGCCCTTGAGCTCGGCGCGGAGTTCTTCCGCTGGTGCTTCGCCACCGCCGTTGCCGGGGCCGTGCTCGAGGTCAACCCCTTCGACGAACCCAACGTGGGGGAGGCCAAGGCCCGCACCGCCGAGCGGCTCGCAGTCTTCGAAGCGACCGGGCGTCTGCCTCTAGAGGTGGCCCGGGCGGCCGACGACGGGATCATCGCGTACGCCGACGCGGGCCTCGAGGGTGAGTTCGAGCACCCGATCGACGTCATCGAGCAACACCTCGCCCGCGCCCGCCCCGGCGACTATGTCTCGCTGCTCGCCTACGTCCCAAGTGACGGGGCCCTGCCGGGCTGGCTTGACGAGACGCGGGCGCTGCTGGCGCGCACGACCGGGCGGCCGACGACCCTCGGGTATGGCCCTCGGTACTTGCACTCGACCGGCCAACTGCACAAGGGCGGCGGCGATGGCGGGCTCTTCGTCATGCTCACTGCCGATGACCAAATCGATCTGCGGATCCCGGGGCAGACGTATACGTTCGGCACGCTCGCTGCGGCCCAGGCCACCGGAGACTACGCCGCGCTCTGCGCGCATGGGCGTCGCGTGCTCCGGCTGCACTTCACCAGCGGGCTGCCCGGCGGGTTTCAGACGCTCTTCCGGTTCCTCGGGAGTTGCTCGGAGAGCCTCGGGAGATGACCTCCGAGCGTCGCTTAACGCTCCGGCAGGCTCGCGCTGGGCTGGCGGCCGATCATTGGATACGCCCGACGTCAGCACCTGGATCTCAGGCGGTGCGGCGTCAGTGAGGTCGAGTTTCAGGTGGTCAGGGACGCGGTCCTCGGCATCGTCGATGCGACCGTTCGAACACTGGATGAGCTGCGCGCGCGCCTGCCGCCGGGGACCGTCGGGAGCCTCGGAGAGGTCGGCAAGAAGGTCGGCCTGTCGACGGCCTCGCCGACGGCGATTCGTTTCCTCGAAGCCCAAGGGCTCGTCTTGCGTCTGCCGGCGAGCGGGCACCTCCAGAATGAACGCTACGTCTGGCGCCGGACGGGCGTCGAGGACATCGTAAAGGAGCTTGACGACCTCCGCGCGGCGCACGTCCAGGTCGCCTCGCACTTCTTCACGGTCGCTGGGCCGGCCACCTTAGGCGAGCTCTCGAGCTTTGCGGGCCTCGCGCGCCAGAAGGCGACCGTGGCGATCGCCGCGCTGGAGCTCGTGGCCTTCGATGTTGATGGGAGCGCGGAGCCCCATCTGATGCATCGCGCGATGTCTGATGAGCTGCCCGAGGCCGCCGCCGAGACGACGCACCTCCTCGGCTTCATCGATCCGTTTGTCGAATACCGAAGTTCAGTCTCCAGGCTCGTCGACGACCGGCATCATGCAGTCGAGCTGCCGCAGACCAACGGCAAGAATGCGGCGCTCCGAGACCTCAAGGCCCTCTGGCATCGCTCGATCCACGACGCCGGAGAGATCTGCGGGGTCTGGGAGTTTGATCCCCGCTCGGAACAGGTCGTGACCGCGTGTTTTGAGAGGGCCGATGCCGGACGCAAGAAGCGGATCGCGGCGGCCGCCGACCGCATGACGATCCTGCTGCGAGACACCCTCGCGGATGCCCGGACGTTCAGCTTGGATACGGAGGAGAAGCTTTGGAGGCGAGCGTCTCTGGTACGCTCAATGGCGGGCTGAGGGGCAGGGGATCAGGGCTGGGGGGCGGGCTCGGACGGGGGGGCCTCCGAGATGGCGTTGCCTTCGGCGCCAACGCTGAAGATCCCGATGTCGACCCAGCCGCGCCGAGTGATGCTCGCGGTGAAGGTCTCATCGGCCCAGCCGACGGCCACCTTGCGCTGAATGCGGACCTGAACGTTGGCCGGTGAACGATTGGGCAGGCCGCTGAAGAAGTTGGCGCGCACGGTGTAGGTGCCCGTGTCGATCCCGTCGTTCAGCTCGAAGACCTCCGGGCCGAAGCCGAAGCGATCGTCGATGTCGATCTTGGCGAAGGAGGACTGACGACGCTGACCTTCGTGGTTCGACCCGTAGAAGGTGTGGTCGTTGTCCTGATTCCAGACGTGCAGATCGAGGTCGGTCTGGTCGTTGTCCCAGGTGAGCGTGACGATGAGGTTGCGCGGCGGCGTGGCCGGCTCACAGCGGTCGGCGACCGTGATCAGGTGGCTCTCATTGCCGTCGCCGACGACGTCGTTCACGTCGAGCTGAAACTGCTGGTAGCCGCCGGTGAGGACGAACTCCTGGAACTCGCCCTTGTCGCTGACGACCTTCCCGTTCAGGAGCTTGACCGTGTACTCGTCGACCTTCGGGGCGTACCCGGAGTCGGCGCAGTGGCTGTCGCCGTGCTGAACGCGGAGGAACGCGGTGCCTTCGCCCATCGCGCCGTCGAGCTGGCCGGTGATGCGGATGACCGCGCCGTCTTGGGCGGCATCGCTCGCCTTGTCCACGACCACGCTGCCGGCACTGGCGTCGGCGATGATGGCGTCCGCGGCGTCGAGCATGACGAACTGGCTGAAGCCCGACGTGACCGGGGCGTGCAGCTCATTGGGATCAGGCAGGACGCAGCGCCCGCGGGGGCACTCGGCGAACGAGTCGCCGCAGACCGCGCCGAGCTCGCTCACCGCGTCACACTGGACGATGCATCGGTTCGTCACGCAGAAGCCGCCGTTCTTGCCGTCGGCGAGGCACTCGTCGTCGGCGCCGCACTCCGAAGGCGCGCAGCGGTTGGCGTTGCAGAGCGGACCGGCCGCGTTGTCGCCGCACTCCAGGTCCCCGACACACTCGATCTTGCAGCGGCTCGCGACGTCGTCGCAGACCATGTTGCGATCGCCACAGACGGCCGCGTCGAGGCCATTCCCGCACTCCTTCACGCAGCGCGAGGCGTCGCAGTAGCCGCCGTTCTTGCCGTCGGCGAGGCACTCGTCGTGGTTCCCGCACTCAGCGAGCGCGCAGTGGTTGGCCTCGCAGAGCGGGCCGCCGGGGTTACCCGCGCAGTCCGCGTCGAAGGTGCACTCGAAGCGGCAGCCCCCGGCGACCGCGTCGCAGATCTGGTTGTCGTCCGCGCAGGGGGTGGCGGCGTCGCACGCGCTGATGCAGCGGCCATGATCGCCGCCCTCGCACGTCCGCAGCCCGTCGCAGGCCCGATCCGCATCGCACTCCGAAGGCGCGCAGGTGAGGGTCGCCTGGTCACAGACCTCACTGACGCCGCAGTCGGCGTCCCCGCCGCACTCCGGGCCGCACGCGCCTTCGTTGCAGACGAGTCCGGTTCCACAGTGCTCGTTCATCGCGCACTCGGGCCCGCAGGCGCCGGCGTCGCAGGCCTGGCCTGGCATACAGTCGCTGTTGACCACGCACTCCGGCGGGGGAGGGGGGGCAGGCGGCTCGGGCGCAGGCGGCGGCGTTGGGGCCGGGGGTGGGGGGACCGGCTCGACGTCCGGGGGGACCGCGTCATCGCCATCGATCATCGGCACCGGACCCCCGGCGAGCACGAACTCGGCGGAGGCACTCGCCGTGCCGGCCTCAAGATCGCCGGCCGAGGGCTTGAGGGCGGAGAGCGCGCTGACGGTCCCGTCGCTGATGTCCATGCCGCTGATGTCGGTCGAGTAACCCTGCTTCTCGGCGACGAGGATGAGGCCGTCGACGATGGGCAGGTCCTTGATCTCGAACCTGCCGTCGGCGCCGGTGGTCCCGATCTCGGCCTCGGGCTCGCCGCGTGCGAGGAGCTCGCCGATGTCCACCCGAACCTTGTAGTTCTGGGGATCGTTAATGTCCCCGACCGTCGGCTCGCCGGGTCGGGCGAAGGCCTGCAGGTTCTGGGAGTAGGCGTAGGCCCGAATCTTCGCGCCTTCGATCACAACACCGTGGCTGTCTTTGACCGTGCCGCTGACGGTCAGGCCGTTTTTGGCCGCGTCGAGCAGCTCCGCAGCCTTGTCGCAGGCGGACAAAGACACCGCAGCCAGCGCGATAGAGCACCGGAACAAATGGGTTTTAATCATGACACACGCTCCTGTTATGACTTTCGATAAACCAAGCACCGAACACGCACGACGCTGGCGGGGGCCTCCGTATTCACCCCTAGCCGCGAGAATCGGCAATCTCGATCCTTGAATGCACCGGGTCAAGTCAAGGCGACTTAAGATATTCTTGGGCGAGGGTCCGCGGATCACCGCCGCTCTTCTCACGGAGCTGCTTCAGGAAACGGACCGAGGGCTTGCCGCGGAGGCCGGCGACGCGCGCCTTTTCGACGGCGTCGTTGACGACTCGGGCGTTGGCGCCGGCCAAGGGCTCACCCCGCTCCAGATCGGCGGCGACTTGAAAAGCGATGAGCCGGACTACGTCGGCGGTCCGACCGGAACGAGCGAGGGCGACGATGAGCCCAGGCGCGCGAGTCAAAGCGGCGGCGCGGGCCTCGACACCCGGAGAGAGCAGGAGCGCGATGGCGCGATCCAAGAGGTCTTCGACAGACTTCAGCCCCGCGCCGATGCTGGCGTCGCGCGCGCTGAGGATTGCAGCGGCCGCGTTTCCAGCGCGTTGAGCACCCGCCGCCGGGGCGCGCAGCAGCGCCTCGACATAGACGAGGCCGCGACCGCAGGTCTGGCCGACTCTTTCGGGATCGGCCTCCGTTAGACCGAAGCGCAAAGCCACAAGCGCCGCATCGCAGTGCAGCCCTCCGGCCCGTGCGTCGTCGAGGGCGGCTTGCTCTCCCCCGGTGGGCGCTGCGCCTTGTCGACCGCCTTGGACATAGATCGCGGCTCGTGAGGGGAGTCCGAACTTCGGCGCGGTGCCCAGAACGGCAACCTCGAAGAGGGAGCGCACATACGGCGGCAGGATGAGCGGGGCGGCGCTGCTGGCTTCGGCGAGGGCAGGCGTAAGGGCGGCCGTACGGCCCGACTTGGCCATGCGAAGCTCGAGCCGCTTGGAGACATACGCGGACAGGGCCGACAGCGCGGGTGACTTCAGTCCCGAGGCCTGAGCCGGAGCCGTCAAGAGGGCCGGGGCCCGGCAGGCGAGGGTGTCCGCTGCGCAGAGGTGAATAAACCCACCCGCAGACGGCGTGAGCAGGTCGACTCCTTGTTCGTCAACTGCCTTGACCAACCGTTCGAAGAGCCAGGCGGAGAGCTCGTGGTGCCCCCGGGCCTCGGCGAGGGCGGCGATCCAGCCGGTGGCCAGCGGCTCGGTGAGGCTCGGCAGGATCTCGGCATACATGGGCAAGTCGGCGGGCATCAGCAGCGAGACGAGGACCGCGGGATCACTCCCGGCGAGGGTCTGCATCAGGTGTCCGAGGGCCGCGTCCAGGGCCTCCGCGTCATCACGCAGCAAGGCGCCCATCGCCGCAGCGAGGAAGGCCTGCTGGGCGGGCGCGCTCTGCTCCCCGTCCGTGGACAGTTGGGCTGTCGCGCTGGACGTGTTCGCGAAACGTGACGTCGACAGGACCTCGAGCTCGAAGGACCCACCGCCTCCGCCGGTCACGAGGCCGGGCAGCGAGAACTTCAGCCGCGCCCCGAGGCCGTCGTGTCCCCGCTGGGTTGTCAACGCGAGATCCAGGTGCGTGGCGCCCGCGCTCGCTCGGCGCGCGCCGACGACGAAGGCCTCGGTCGCCTTCTCCAGTGCCGCTGCGTTTCCGGAGACCGAGGCCTGAAGGACGTCGTCCAGGCCCGCTTGCCACGCGTGCTTCGGGCAGATGTTGGCCATCGCCTCCGCCGCTCGGCCCCGGGCTTGCGGTTCCGACTCGACGGCCAATCGGATGAACGGAGGCAGCCAGGCCGGCAGGGTCGTGGCCTTCTCGACCCTCGAGACGGCCGCGAGCCCTGCGGCTCCATCGCCCAGGGAGCGAGAGGTCAAGGTGAGGCCGAGCGTGTAGAGGTCCCTCAAGGTGGCGGCGGTCGGACCCCCGGTGAGGCGCAGGCCGCGCTTGAAGTGGGCGGCGAGCTCGCGGCGGGCCCGTTCACCTTGGCCGGAGACGGCGAGGTCGAACAACGAGGGGCCACCCTCGAAGACGGCGAGGACCATATCGCCCATGGCCACGGCGAGGTCACCCGCCTCGAGGCCCGCGGCCACCGTCGCCGGGTCGAGCTGGCTGCGAAGACGAACCGCCGATTCTGAGAGCGTCCGCCGCAAGGCTGGCGACAGAACGACCACGGCGACCGGATCGAGGGGCCCTTTGGCCCAGGCGGCTGTGTCCTCGATCGCCGCCTGCGCGGAGAGGATAAGCGCGACGATGAGCTGCGCGGACAGCCCGTCGTAGCCCCCCCCCGCCGAGGTGAACGCCATCAAGGCCGCTTCGAGCGCCCGCTTCGAGGCCTGAGTTCGGCTCTCGTCGAGGGTCGCTCGAGAGAAGACCTGCGAGAGCGCGAGGAGGTCGGCTTGCAGGACCGCGGAGATGGTCAGGCCGATCAGGAGGGGACGGAGGCTCGCTGAGTCCGTTTTCAGCCGCTTCGAGAACCGCTCGGCTTCAAACAGCTCTAGGGCAGCAGCCGGCTTCTTGGGACCGAGGAGCCGCTGGGTCAGCGCGAGCGCGCTCTGGGTCGAGGCCTCGATGTCGGCGATCAGCAGAGCGTCTGCGCCGACCCGTCCGGCCTCGCTCTTGGCCGTTCGCGAGAGCCCCTCGATCAACGCGGTCGCCGACTTGAGCGCGACGTCGGGCTCTCCCGAGGCCATGGCCGAATACACAGACGCGGCGCGCACGATCGCGTGGACGAAGGGGCCATAAGCAACGACCGGGATCGGGGCATCGGCGGCGGTCTCCGCGAGCACGCGCAGGCGCTCGGCGTCGAGGTCATGGGCTGAGAGAAGTTCGTCGGCGCCGGTGGGGGGAACGGGTTCGGCGATCAGGGCCGCGTCCACGAAGTCGAAGAGCTCGATGATCGCTTGACGCACCGC
>SHZC01000169.1 GCA_009692505.1 Myxococcales bacterium | reverse complement strand
GGCCGCCAGCAGGAGAAGGTGATCATCTTTCAGCGCGGGATCCCGGTCAACGCGATGTCCAATATCCCCGACGAGCAGCTCGGCGAGATGTTGATCACCAATGGGGCGATCTCGGCTGAGATCTTCGAGAGGGCCGTCGACCAGCGGCGCGAGGTTGGAGGCCGCTTGGGCTCCGCGCTCATCGCGCTCGACGCGCTCTCGCCCTTGGCACTGCATCGGGCACTGAGCGTCCAGGCGATGGAGCGGCTCCTCAACGCCTTTCGCCAGCCCTCTGGGACCTTCCGGTTTGTGCCCGACGACGCGGCGGCGACGGAGGAGATCCTCATCTTTGCGTCGTCTCGAGAGGTCATCGAGGCCGGCCTTCACGCCTCGCTCTCGGCGGCCGAGATCATCGATGAGCTGCACGCATACGGGGCCGGTCCGATCATCCCCAAGACGGAGGTCATCGCCGGTCCATGGGGCAAGGTCGCCATCCCGGGTGATGCCGATGTGCTCGCCTTAGCCCAGCGCGCCGTGGGGATCGACGCCTTGTGCGTCATGGTCGCCGAGCGGCTTCGGCTCACCCTTCAAGAGGCACAACTCAAGGTGCTCACTCTTGTTCGGGTCGGCCTGCTCGGGACGGCCGAGAAGCAGATCGACGAGAGTGAGCGACACCTCGCCGCCCTTCACGGCCAGCACTACTTCGACCAGTTGGGCGTCTCTCGAACGGTCGCGACTCCAGGCGTGGCGGCCGCTCATCAGCGCGCGCTTGCGAGCTTGGGGGCGCTCCCGCAGAGCGGCGACTTGCCGGTCGTCGCGCGCAATCGGGAGCGCATCAAGTCCATCCTCGACACCGCCCT
The DNA here is from genome assembly GCA_009692505.1 of Myxococcales bacterium. Taxonomy (GTDB): domain Bacteria; phylum Myxococcota_A; class Bradymonadia; order UBA7976; family UBA1532; genus SHZC01. Next base: position 10,668 of record SHZC01000169.1, on the reverse strand, counting down.
CCGCACGCTCTCCGATCCCGATCTGCGGGGTATGTATGAGCGCGCCCTGCAGCTCGGCCTGGACTTCGAGCAGCCTCAGGTGCGCGTGCGCGTGCAGCTCGAGCACCATGTCGGCCGAGGCAAGCAGTACCTCGCGCAGCAGAAGTTCGCCGAGGCCAAGTCGGAGTTCCAGGTCGCGGCGGAGAGCTCGCCCGAAGAGCCGCTCATCTATGTTCACTTAGGTTGGAGCACCTACCTCGGCAGCGCGGGTGATGCGAACGCTGCGGCCGAGGCCATCCGCGTCGTCGAGCGGGCGCTGCGGCTGTCGAGCGAGAGCGACCAGGCGCACATGACCATCGGCAAGATCTATCGCCTCTCGGGTGACTTGAAGCAGGCCGAGAGCTACCTGAGGCGGGCCATCGCCATCAACCCGCACAATAATGAGGCGCAGAGCGAGCTGCGGCTCATCTTTACGCGGGACATCTTCGGTCGGACGCCGGGCAAGGTTCGCAGCCTCAAGCTGGAGAGCTCCCTCGCGACGACCCTGCTCATCGCGTTCGTGGCTATCGTGACCGTGTTCGGCGTCTCACATGGAGTGCCCGGCGACCTGACCGAGTGGCCCGAGGCGATAAGGCCGTCGGTCAACTACCTCAACATCGTGCCCAAAGAGCTGCCCGAGTACTTTCGGACGATCAGCATCCTCGAGTATTTTTATGTGCCCGACGATGGCTTCTGGTGGGGTCGGCGGATCGGCCTCCTGATCTTCGCGTTCATCGGTATGCGCATGGCCATGAAGTCGTTTCGTCCAGGGCCGTTCTGGGGTACGAACACGGTGTGGGTGGCCGTCGCTGTGCCTTATGGAATGGCGATCGGGTTTCTGTCCCCCGTGCCGTTTGTCGTGCCCGAGCTTCCTGTGCTTCTGGGGATGACGGCTTTCCATGTCATCGTCGAGGAGCTCTTCTTCGGGGCGTTCCTCATGCGGGCCCTGCTCAAGGAGTACCGCGAAGGCCTGCCTGCCTTGCCCATTGTGGGCCTGGCGTTCGGCCTGTACCACCTCAGCTACCTCTTCATCTTCCACGAGCCGACCGGGCAAATGATCCAGGACGTTCTACAAATCGGGGCGTTCGCCGGGGTGGCGTATGCCGTCCTCTACTGGAAGAGCGGCGGCCTCTTCGCACCGCTCTTGGCGCATCTGCTGGTGAACGGCACGATGATGATGCGCAGTAACTTCCTCTATCACAGCTGACCTGAGCTTCCCTGGGGTGCAATCATGACCACCGCGACACCGAGCCGAATCCTGTTGGCTGATGGGAACCGCGAGCTCTCGGAGAGGACCGCTGAGGCCTTGCGCGGACGTCCAGGCGCGCCAGAGCTCGTTGGCGTCGAAGATGGCGGGCGGTTCCTCATGCACTTCAGCCGGCTCGCGCGCGCCGGCCAGCCCCCGAAGCTCTGCGTTCTTGAGACCCAGCTCGCACAGGTCTCGGGAGACGCGGCCGCTCTGATGATGCGGGCGGTCGAGCGGGGGCTCTCGCTCGCGCCCGTGCCCCTGCTCTTATATACGCTGGACCCCGTGGACGACGCCCTCAAGCGGCTGATCGGCCGCGTGGGCCGGGCCGTACATCTTCAAAAGGCCCCGGGCCTCTCCACCGACGAGCACAGCGGTCGGCTGGTCCAGGCCTTGGAGCGCCTCATGGCGCAGCTCGGAGGAGCCTGATGCGACTGCCGGGGACCAGATATTGTCCGAGCTGCGACATGGACGTGCCGCTCGACGCGAGCCTCGAGGGCTCCTATCTCTTGGCGGCCTGCGCGCACTGCGCCCTCGGCCTGGGTTTGAAGGTCGCCACGACCGCCGAGATGAACCTCTTCGTTCAGCCTCGGGCCCCGGCCCTCATGACCACGGCCCCGGCCCCCTCCGCGCCTGGCGGGTTTGGCGCATCCGGCGAGCTGTTTAACACCGGCGAGGCCGCCTATTCCACGCAGCAGATGGACGCGATTCGGATCGCGGCGGTGAGCCTGCGGAGCCCCGAATCCACGCCAGCGCCCGCCCACGTACGTCAGATGCGCAGCGTCTATCTCGTCGAGGACTCGGCCTTCTTGAGAACCGTGACCCGGGACCTCCTGACGGAGCGCGGCCTCGCGCGGGAGATCATCGACTGCGAGGATGGGCCGAAGTTCATCGAGGAGTTCACCCGGGCCACGGCCGCCGGTCGCAAACCCGAGCTGGTCATCCTCGACGTGCGAATGCCCGATGTCGATGGCCGGGCGGCGGCCTACGCCATGCGCGCCATCGAGGTGGGCCTCGGGGTCAAGCGAACGCCGATCCTCTTCTTCTCAGCGGTCCTCTGTGACGAGCCCTTCAAGGACGTGCTCGCCGAGCTCGGCAACGCGAAGTACATCCGCAAGAGCGACGCGGATCCCCACCAGCTCGGAGAGAGGATCGTGGCGGTGCTCGAGCGACTCGTCGGCTCGAAGACCTGAAGGGACTCGGGCGCCTATCGACCTTCGCAGGGGCCCTGCAACTCGACCGGGATGGTGGCCCTCCAAGTCTCGGCTGCTTCATAGCTCGAAAGGAGCGTGGTGCTGTCGTGCATGACCACTGGGACCATCCCGATTGAAGCGGTGCGAGCGATCTCTGCTTGCCGCTCCAGGTTGTCCCGATTGAACCACTGCGGGTCATTGGGGAACGCCTGATCGTAGCGGACCTGCCCCCAAATCTCGTTTCCCGGCAGGAGGAAGTCCGCGAGCTCGTGCGGCCCTCGATAGGGCGCCGCCTCGGTGAACGTGGGCGCGAGCGAGTGGACCAGGTCGCTGGTGAAGGCCTCGGTGACGAACTTCACGCCGGGGGCTCGCGATTGCAGTGCCTGCAGCCACTCGTAGCCCATCCAGTCGCCTTGCGCGTCGGCAAACGCGTCGAGGCCGATCGTGGTGGCACCGAGCGCGACCGCCCTATCGAGCTCGGCGTAGGCCAACGCGACGTGCTCGGCCTCTTCGGGATCGAGTGGCACCGACTCGTCCACATCCCACGAGCGCATGATCTTCGTCGCGCGTCCCCACCAAAAGCCGCTGTCGAGGCCGGCTTGCGGTATGCGCAAGAGCTCATCCTGGGTGTCCCGCATCATGGGGACCGCCAGCATTTGGGTCATGAATTGGGACGGGTAGTTGTGCTGCTGGTTCGTGCAATAGACCCCGGTTGGCGTCCAGAGCATGGCGCGCTCGTAGCCCTCCGTGAGGGCCGTGAGCGTCTCGTCGACCCACGGCGACCACCCGCGAACATCCGCGCGGTTCAGAGGGAGCATTCCATAGGGGTTGTCCTCCGCGCAGAGCTCCCCGAAGGCGGTCAAGGCACCAACGACGGGACGAGGGTCGCGCTCGTAACGGACGCCTCCATAGAGGCTGCGGAAGGAGTTGCGATAGGGCACGACCGTATGGAGCCAGTGCTCGCTGCTGGGAACGACGCGAACGGCGAGCGTATAGCTCCGCGTGGCGCCCGCTGCGAGGACCCCATCTTCGAAGGCCGCGCCTGCGTCCGGGAAAACGAGGTCGAGCCAGTACGCCCTGCGCGTGGGGTCGCCCGCTACGCTCTCGCTCTTGAGGTCGAACATCACGCTGTGGCGGTACTCGAGCAAGGGGTAATGAAGCGCGATGCCGACGTGGTAACGCGTGTCGCTCAACACCGTGAGCGGGCTGTACATCCCGCGGGGATAGCTCGTCGGTCCGAGATAACAAAAGTCGGTGCAGGCCGGCGCGGACGGGGAGGGGAACGTCACGACTTCGGGGTCCGCCGAGCTCCACGGGTCCGTCGAGGTGGCGGAGTCGCGGAACGTGCGGCGCACGATGCTGGGGGCGTCGAGCTTTAGACCCCGGAGCGTCAGCATGCCGAGCGGCTGCGCCAGACCCGTGCCGTTCTCGTAGACGATCTCCAGGTCGAAGCCGTTCGGCCGATCGTGGAGGGTGAGGGTCGGCTGAAGCGGGGCTGCGGGGTCGACGAGCGGACTGCCACTCGGTCCGAGGATGTCCTCGCCCGTGCTCGCGTGATTCAGGCCGAGTCTTCCGGCGGCAAGGGTGCTCGACACCAGGAGAAGGCTCCGCTCAGCGACAACGTCCTCGCAGACCGGCGGGGCGGCCGCGTCGGGCAAGCTGAAGTCGGGCAAGCTGACGTCCCGGGCTCTCGCGTCTGGGGGGCTCGCGTCCGGGGGGCCCGCGTCCGGGGGGCTCGCGTCCGGGGGGCTCGCGTCCGGGGAGCTCGCGTCGGCCAAGCTGGCGTCCGGGGAGCTCGCGTCGGCCAAGCTGGCGTCAGGCCCGGAGGCGCCACCGCCGCACGCGCCAAGGACCAAGCACAACGAATATCTCAACGGCAGATTCAACATATGCGCGCGACTTTACAGCCCAGTCGTCCTTGTGAGAATGTTCGGCTACGCAATCGGAGGAGAGTGACCATGCGTTTATCGCTCGCGTTGGGAGTTGGAGTCGTGACGGTCTTGTGGGGCGCGGTGGCCATGGCCGGCGGAGGGGGCGGGGGCAACCCGGCTCAGGGCGGCGGCAGCGGAGCCGAGCCCGAGGTCTACGCGCTGGCACTGTTCAGCCTGCTGCCGGGCATCTACTTCGTGCGGAAGGCGCTCTCGGCGCAAGGTGGGATGGCCGGCGCGAAATAACGCCCGCCTGATCCCAACCTTGTTCCCCACGGTCCTCAGCGTCGGTGCCTCGCTCGCCGGGGTGTCGGTGTTCGTCTGGCTCGTCCGGTTTTGGGCCGACAGTGTGCTCGGCGGGGCTGCGGCCGCGTTTGCGACGCTGCCCATCGCCGCCATGCTGACGTACTTCGCCGGGCGGCGACCGGTCTCGCCCGCTCCGGAGCGGCCGGCGCTCGCCGACCTCCTCCTCGCCGCCTCCGCGCTCGTCTTCCTCGCGGGGGCGTACTTGGCCTTGCGGACGAGCGACGCCATGATGCTCTGCGCCCTCGCGCTGCCTCCGCTCGGTTACGGGCTGCTGTGGCGATTACGCGGTCGGGAGGCCGCGCGGCGTCACTGCTTCCCTATCTTCTTCACCTACTTCGCCCTGCCCTTCGAACACTTCCTCCGGGATCTCGATACGCCGCTCCAGATCCTGAGCGCGGAGCTCGCCGTCGCTCTCCTGCGCGCGGGCGGTTATGCGATCGAGTGGTGGAACGCCTATACGTTCTACGACACGGACTTCTATCTCATCGTCAATGAGACCTGCAGCGGCATGAACCTCCTGACGACGCTGGGTATGTATACGCTCGTCTTCGGCTGGCTCACCGATGGGCTCTGGCTCCGTCGCGTGGCCCTGCTCGCCCTCGTGCCGCCGCTCGCGATGACCATCAATGGCCTGCGCGTCACGGTCATCTGGCTGATGGGCAAACACGGCGGCGAGGCGCTGGCCATGGGGTTCTGGCACACGGGCAGCGCGTATCTCCTCTTCCTGCCGGTGTTCTGGGTGATCTACGCCGCCGGGGTCTTCATGCGCCGTCGGGATTCTTTCGCCCGATGGAGTATGACGAGCAGGGCCAATCCGACCGGGTAGATGATCCAGTCGCCGAGCCGGGCATAGAGCGTGAGGTCCGTCCGCCTCCGAACCTCGGCCTCGAGCAGCCCGAACTCGAAGAGGTCCAGCTCTCCATGGGCTCGGCCCGCGGGGTCAATCACGGTCGAGATGCCGGCCTGCCCGACGCGCACGAGCCAGCGGCCATTCTCCACGGCCTGAACGATCGCCCTCTGGGTCATGTGTCGAGCGATCGGCGTCCGGCGGAACCCGGCGTCGTTGGTCATGACGACGAGCAGTTCGGCTCCGTCGTTGACCAACGCGCGACCGATCTCGCCATAGACCGACTCGAGGCAGATCATGACGCCGATGCGACCGTGGGGGGTCTGAAGCGCGTGCCAGCGATCGCCCGCGACATAGGCGGACTCGTGACCGGGCACGAGGCGGACCTTGAAGTAGCGGTCGATGACTTGGCCTGAAGCCCCGATCACCAGAGCGGCGTTGCGTTTGTCGTCGTGCTCGTCGGTGAGAGGCAGCCCGGCGATGAGCACCTGCGACCCGGCGTCAGCGGGCGGGGCGAGCGACTTGAGGAGTTCCGGCACGAGGAGGACCGGACTTCGGAGCGCCGTCTCGGGCCAGATGACGAGTGAGGCACCTGTCGCGTAGGCCCGCTGGGTCAGAGTGGCAAAAGTCTCGATGACCGCACGCTCGGCGTGACGGTCGGCGGCGGCGGCGACATACGCGGAGTTGGGCAAGCCGCCCTGCACCCCCGCCACCCGAAGCGGCCGCTCGCCGAGGTCGGGCGCGATCAAAGCGCCGACGGCGACGAGGGCGACAAGGGCGGCGGCATAGACGCGCGCCCCGCTTCGATGGGTGGCCGGGCCAAACGTCAGGTGATAGATGGTCGACTGAATGAGGGCGATGAGGAAGCTCACGCCGAGGCCTCCAACCCACGGCGCGAAGACCAGCAGGGGCGTCGCCCACACGCTGCCCGCGATGCACCCCGCGTAGCTCGCCGGCATACACAGCGGGCCGAGGGTGCGAAGCCACTCCGTCAGCGTCCACACAAGCGCGGGCAGGAGCACGTCCATCGCCACGGCCCCGCGACCCGCTACGCGGTGCCAGGCGAAGTTCAGCACGAGCCCATACAGGACCATCTGGCTGCAGGTGTACGCCGCGAACGCGAAGAAGAGGAAGCCGCCGTAGTCGAGGATGCCGTAGATGTGCAGGCCGCCGAGCGCGCCCACGAGGCCCCCCAACGCGGCGGCGCGCAACAAGCTCGTCTGACGCGACAGGGAGAGGAGCAGCGGCACGTTCGCGATGAGGGCGAGCTCCCCGCAATAGACAAAGGCCGCGCCGTTCAGGAGCCCGGCGAGGAGGGCGAGCGTGAACGGGTTCACCACGCGCGCGACACGGCCTCGTCGAAGCGCAACGCGACTCCGGAGGGCAGGGTGTTGAGCGTGAGGACCCCGACCGACTCGACGAACGCGACGGTGGCGTCGGCGTAGCTCGAGACGACGAGCACCGGCGGCTCGTCGTCACGGCGCTGCGGGTCGAAGACGAGCGCGGGTCGGCTCGCATCGGACACAGACGGGACCTGTGAGACTGTCGCGTGGCCGGCGAGCCAGGCCGCGGTGCCCTCGAGATCCCATCGCTTCGGACGGCCGCTGAGTGAGTTTCGGGCGAAGCCTCGAGCGACGAGCTCAGCGGCGAGTGCACCGGGGCGGGGATCGATGACCCGACCTTCATCGCGGTCGTAGATCGGAGACCACAGACGGTCAGGTCCCTTGACGACCTCGACGCGGCTGAGCTCAGTGACGGCCCTCTGCGTGACCAGGAACAAGTAGACGAGGCAGCCGACCATAACGAGCGCGGAAACCCAGGGGCCTCGCCCGCTCTTCAACCCCGAGCCGCTCACGGATCGCGCGCGAGCCGAAACCCGACGCTCACGCTGACGGCTTCGGAGGCCAAGGCGTGACGAGACGCCGAGCGCGCATGAAGGTCGAGTTGATTCCAACTCCCGCCCCGGCAGATCCGCTCGGAGTGCGCGGTCGAAGTCGACGTCCAGTCCGAGACCCCGCCGGCGAGGTCCATCACGCCATAGGGCGAGCGGTCCTGAGCATAGCTGCCGCACGGCTCGGGGCTCGGAGCGCCGGGTCGGGCGTGCGCGCACTTGCAATACGTCGGCTCCCAAGTGTGACCCCAGGGGAACGTGCGCCCGTCCGTGCCCCGCGCGGCCTTCTCCCACTCCAACTCCGTGGGCAGGCGATAGGTCACGCTGTCGCGGTCGCTGCGCCAGAGACAGTACGCCTCAGCGTCCAGCGCGCTGACGCCGAAGACCGGCCAGTTGGGATCCCAGGGCTCTCCGGACGGCCCGACCGCCGGGGGCTCAAAGAGACCGTCGACCTCCTTGAACAAGCCGCCTCCCTGGGCGAAGAGGCGCGGCGCACGGGCTCTGGCTTGAACCGGATCGCGGGCTCCGAGGTCGTTGAGGAAGTCGAGGTACTGGCGGCAGCTCACCGGCAGACGGGCGATCGCGAAGTCCTCGACGTGCACGTCGGCCTGAGGCAAGGCCCAAGAGGCGTGGCGGTCGCCGCCGACGATGCACTCGCCCCCCGGGATGTAGACAAATCCGCTGCCCAACGCGCCGTCGGCCCGAAGTCGCACCCGCAGCTCGACGGCCCCGAGGCGCGAAATATGAACGGGCACGAGCGAGTCTCGTAGCCCCGGCGCGCGGAGCACGAGGAGGTAGCTGCCCATCGAGAGCGGATCGAGGTTGAGGGGTGTCCGCCCGAGGTCCCTGGGCGCCTCGGGGACGAGCACCTTGTCGTGCTCCTTGAACGTCAGCAACGCGGCGCGCGCGCCCGGAGGTTCGGTGATGACCGAGAGGCGACCGGCCCCCTGTAGACGGACGGTATATTGATCAGCCTCCATCGCCGTCAGGAGCGTCTCGTAGTGGACCATGCCCGCGCTGTCCCCGTCGGCCTCGGCGTCGAGGAAGCGGGTCCAGTAGAGCGCGGACAGGCCGTCACGAGCCTCTGCGTTGCGGGGGTCTCCGGAGAGGGCCTGGCGCCACGCCTGAACCGCGTGGGTGTAAGACTCCACAAGCTCACGCCGGGTCGAAGCGAGCCGACGCTCCGCCTCCCAGAGCGGCCGCCGACGCTCCGGCCCATCCCAGGGGAAGAGCCTATGAGCCACCCGATGGAGATCGGACGAGAGCTTCTCGGCGGACTGGCGTCGAAGCTCATAGACCCGCGCGTGGGCTTGCCCCTCAGCCAAGTGTTTGCGGGCCTCGGTCTCCTGGCGCTCGCGCTCTTTGACACCGGCCAGGAACTGGTCAATCTCCTGATGCAGCGCAAGGGCCGAACGCAGGCGATGGTCGCGGTCCTTGGCGAGGCACCGCATGGTGACCTCCTCGAGATGCTCGGGGATGTCCCGATCCGGGGCTCGTTCGCGCGGGGGTACGACAGGCTCGCGGAGCAAGCGTCGCAGGATGGCCTTGGCGTCCTTGCCCGTATACGGCGCCCGCAGCGTCAGGATCTCATAGAGAAGCGCGCCCAAGCTGTAGACGTCCGAACGCTCATCGACCTCGTCGAGCAGCCCCAGGGCGAGCTCCGGCGGCATATATCCCGGGGTGCCGATGACCTCTCCGTGACGGGTCGCCCAGTAGCTGAGCAGCTCCCGATGACTCTTCACCCGATCATCTTCGTCACCCAGCTTGACGATTTTGGCGAGGCCCCAGTCCATGACGAGGACCTCACCGTAGTCCCCGAACATGATGTTCGACGGCTTGAGATCCCGATGGATAACGCCACGGCTGTGCGCGTAAGCGATGCCCATGCAGACCTGCTGGAAGTTGATGAGCATGCGCGTGCGCGTGAACTGGCGAACGATGTCGGGCTCGTCGCTCCGGAGGCCGCGGAGGACCTCGCGGAGCGTGCGACCCTTGACGAGCTTCATGGCGAAGAAGAGCTGGTCGTCCTCGAGGTTGCCTAGGTCATAAACCGGCACGATGTTCGGGTGCTGGAGTTGACCGGTGATCTGGGCCTCTTCCGTGAAACGGAGCTGAATCCCGAGCTGCTCGCTCTTGCCGCGAATGAGCAGCTTGAGGGCCACGGGTCGATCGATGTTGGCATCGTGCGCTCGAACGATCCGGCCCATGCCCCCGCGCGCGATCTCCTCGCCGAGCACATAACGTCCGGGACCATTGACCATCATGGGCAGGTCGGAGCGTGGGTCAGCGGTAGGCCCTACGATATTGGTCTTCTGCTCCTCGGCCTCAAGCTCGGGAGCCAGCCTTGGCGCCTCGACCTCCGGGAAAGGATCAGTCGGGACCGCGGGCAAGGCGACGATGCCGGACAGGACCGAGGCCTCGAGCGGCAGCGGTGCGGGCGTGTCGAAAAGGGCGAAGGGCAGATCGACGCTGGGAGCGACGCGGGGATCGTCGCTGACCATGACGTCGTCGTGGTCGTCGTTAAGCGAAGGTTCACCGACGGGGATGGATGCGAGCACGTCGTCGAGCTGCTCGCGGGAGACGACGTCGGACTCGACGAGCAGGTCCGCGAGGCTACGGCCGGTTCGAACGTGCGCGTCGACCATGCGACGGAGCAGCGGCGCGGGCAGGCCCAGGCGCTGCTCCAAGGCTCGAAGCATGAACAAATCGCGGGGGTCGACCAACATCGGCGCGCAGTATCGCGGAGGTACGCATACGTCGCCATATTCCGTCGCAGAGCGGCGCAGGGTCATAGTTCGCTCATCGGACCTCCGGTATTCTGCTTCGTTCGGGACACCGGACTGAGCTGAGCACCTACTGTGCCGCCCACCGCGCTCGGGGCGTGACCTTGGACCGAGGGCTCTTCGTCTTGACCCGCAACGGGGACGAGGTGCCGATCGCACTCTCGGCCGCCCTGCTCGAGCGGCCGGATGGACCCGTGGCGCTGCTCGCGTCCACCGATCTGAGCGTGCTCCGCCCTTCACCGCCGCCCAGATCTCCGCGGCCCTGACGAAGCTCGCCCTGACTTGACTCGGGCTGGTTTGGGCTAATTTGGGCTGAGGCTTCGCGTTCGGCGCGACAACTAGCAGGCTCGTTCCTCGCCGTGGTAGGTCTTCGCCGTGATTAACCCCCCGATCAAAGACGCTCCCCCCGGTCGACGCCACCCATGACCACCGGCCCCCGCCTCTATGGTGTCAACG
>SHZC01000168.1 GCA_009692505.1 Myxococcales bacterium | reverse complement strand
GCACCGCTCGTGGGGGGACAGGCCGTCGATCGTCAATATGGCCTCGCCGTCGCCCTGCGACCGGGCATCGACGCGCTGACGCTCTCGGGAGATGTGAGAGCCGCCGCCGATGGGGATCTGGACCCGCAGTTCGGGGGCAACCTCTCGTGGGCCTTCTGGGGTCCGCTGCGGTTCGTCGGGCGTTATGTCTCCGAGGTCAAAGGCGAGGCGCGGGCCCACCGGGTGATGGCCGGCCTGGAGTTTCAGGTCGCCCGCGCCGCGACCGTCGGCGCGCAGCTCGTCTTGCCGGAAGTGCGCGAGGCCCAGACGGGCGCGGGCTACTCGACGGCCGTCAGCCTGGGCGGCCCCGCCGGTCCCCTACGCGCCACGCGGCTTGGCCCGCAGGTCCTGGAGTTGGGCGTTCGAGACGCGCTCGACGAGTACGCGCCGGCCGGGTTCTTGTCTCGCACGCCCGCCACACCCTTCCTCGACCTGCTCAGAGACCTCCAGGCCGCCGCGCACGACGACGACATCCAAGCCGTCCTGCTCGGCCTCACCGACCTCGACGCCGGCTGGGGCCAGGCCGAGGAGCTCCGCCGAGCGATCACCGCCGTGCGCGCCACGGGCAAGCTCGTTTACGCCTATATCCCGGTCGTCAATACCAAGGGCTACTTCGTCGCCAGCGCGGCCGACAAGATCTTTACCGCGCCGGCTGGCGGCCTGCTCCTGACGGGGATCCGCGCCGATTTCCTCTACCTCGGCAACCTCTTCAGTCGCCTGGGCGTGCGGGCGCAGTTCGTCGCCATCGGAGACTATAAGACCGCCCCCGAGACCTTCACCCGCGAGGGGCCCAGCGACGCCGCCCGAGAGATGGAGAACTGGCTGCTCGACGACCTTTACGGCCGGCTCGTCGCCGCCATGGCGGTCTCTCGCGGCAAGTCTTCTGAGGCCTTCGCCAAGCTCATCGACGCGGGTCCGTATACGGCCGAGGCCGCGCTGAAAGTCGGCCTGGTCGACGGCGTCTTGCACTACGACGAGTTCGAAGGCGTCTTTCGCCAAACGCTCGGGGCCTCACCGCGGTTCATCGATGCGTCGACGGCTTTTGAACGGCGAGAGGGCCGATGGGGCAAGCCCGCCCGCGTCGCTGTCCTCTACGTCGTGGGCACGATCACCGACGGCGAGTCCGTCAGCAACCTCCTGACGGGCAGCGTCTCGACCGGTGCCGATACGTTCGTCCAGTCCGTTCGGGCCATAAGAGAGGACCACAGCGTCGCCGGCGTCGTGCTCCGGATTGACAGCCCAGGGGGCTCGGTCACCGCGTCGGACGTGATGTGGCGCGAGCTTCGACTGCTCGCGGCCGAGAAGCCGATGGTCGTCAGCATGGGCGACGTCGCGGCCTCTGGTGGGTACTACGTCGCGGCCATCGGCGCGCCCATCTTTGCGACCCCGGAGACGATCACCGGCAGCATCGGCATCTTCACCGGCAAGTTTGATCTCTCTGGCCTCTTCGGCCTCCTCGGCGTCCATCGAGAGGGCTTCGAGCGGGGCGCCCACGCAGGCCTCCTCAGCGAGATGAAGCCTTGGTCGGACAGCGAGTTGGCGGTCGTGCAGGAAGGCATGGAGACGCTCTATCAGCTGTTCCTGCGCCGCATCGTCGAGTCCCGACCCACGCTCACGACGGAGGCCGTCGACGCGGTCGGCCGAGGGCGCGTCTTCACGGGCGGACAGGCGATGGTCAAGAACCTTGTCGATGTGGACGGCGGCCTGCTCGACGCCATCGCCAGGACCGCGAGCCTGTGCGACCTCGGTCCGGACGACTACGACATCGTTGCCTACCCCGAGGGCGGCGGGTTCGGAGGCAGACCCCGCTCGCCCCTGGGCTTCGAGGCGTTGACGAGCGCCCTCGTCGACGGTCTCTCGGCGCAGGCCACTCGACAGCTCCCCCCGGCCCTGCGCCAGATCTTCGACCTGCCGTTGCTGCAGTTCCAAAGCGGGCAGGCCATGGCGCTGCTGCCGTTTGTGTTCGTGGACTGAGGTCGCCTCATCACGGCGTGGCCCGATCAAGGCGGTCGATGATGACCCAACGCTCGGCGGTCGTCCCTTGCTCGTCGGGCATCGGCACGTACAGTGTCTCTCGGTCGGCGAGACGTTGGAGCCGAACCAGCCTCTGCCCATCGGGGCATCGCTCGCCCTTGAGCATGGCATCCGCGCCCCAGGCGTCTTGACGCGACACCTGGGCCTCGAGGGAGACGAACGCAGTTGAGAGGCTGAGGCGCCCGCCGGGGGCGAGCTCGAGATACGGCCCTTCGGCGGCGCGACCGACGTAGACATGCACCCGCGTCCCGGGCAGCGGCGAGGCCTCCCACGGCAGCGTTTCTGGGGCATAAGACGCGACGTGAACGTCGACCTCGTACCAGACGCCGGTGGGCGAGGGGGCGTCTGAGGCACCCGGCGGGGCCGGCGGGGCCAACGGTTCGAAGACGAGCGCCCCGAGCGGCGTATCCAGGAGAAGCCGCCCATCTTCTTCCGGGCGTAGACTGAGCCGCGCTCCCGTGGCTGTGACGAAGCGCCCGTCAAAGGCACGGCCGCACTTGAGCTTCCGGCTCACGGCCGAGACCTCAGGCGCAGACGCGGTTTCGGCAAAGCTCAAGGAGGGCTCCTCGGTGTATCGGCCACAGACGTCGAGGTGCGCGAGGACGGGGGCCACTCCGTTACAAGGTGCTTCAGACCGCTCGTAGACGATGTATCGGCCGGCATAAGGCGAGGCCGGGCAGTCAGCGTTCGCCGGCCCCAGATACCCGATCGAGGACGTCGAGGTCGACCGGGCGAACGCGAGCTCCAGCGGCGAACGACGCAGCGTGGTGAGGTCGTCGAGCCCAAAGCCGCCGAACGTGCGCCGCGTGAAGGCCACGTTGAGCGCCCCCACGTTGACCCCGCGCGGCGGCAGGGCGAGCAGCTCGTCGAGCGCGGGTGTCTCCAGGCCCACGCCGTCGACCCGCGCGGCGTCCAGGAACAACCGCCGCTCGATGGGCTCCTGGCAGTCATCAAGCTCCTTGACGATCACCTCCAGCAGATCAGCGGCCGGCCCGGAGAGACTCAGCCCATCGGGTCTATCAGGAAAGGGTGGCGCGTCGAGGCGTTGGCGGCGGGGCGCCGGGCTCGGCTCAAAGGCCTCGGGCAGCCGCAGCCGGTGAGTCGTTCGCGTCGCTGGCACCGTCTCCGCCACGACCAAGCGGGGCCGCGCCTTGGTGGAGACGGTGCCGACGTCGTTGATCCGCGCCTCCAACTGAACGTCGAACGGGCCCTCGCTCAAGGGCAGCGACACGGCCCGACCAGGCAAGGCGAGCGCGCCGCCGAGCCGCACGCTCAAGACCCGCCCCTGCCGGTCGACCAGCCGACTGGTCACATACGCAGGCCGCTCGCCGTCGTGGCTGACGAGCAGGGAGCGGCCGAGGAGACGCTGGGGTCCGAGCAGCGGTCGTGCTTGCCTGAGATCGGCGACGGCGATGGCCGAGATCGCCGAGGCGCGCAGGCTGGTCTTGGAGGGGAAGAAGCTCGCGACGATCAGGCCCTCACCGGAGGCACCATCGAAGTACATCCGGTCCACGGGTTCCCCCGTCGTGCGGCCCGCGATGAGTCGCTCACCCTGAATGAAGACCGCGTCGACGACCTCGAACCCGTTAGCGACGGCCAAACCGACCGTGTCCGACCCGACCGCCTCGGCCTCAACGAACGGGGAGAGGTCAATGAACGGCCCCGACACCCCGCCGAGGACCACCGAGATCGAGGCCGACGTGAAGCGCAACGTATAGGGTCCGGGCCGCGTCACGACGAGGTCTGACGGAATCGTAGCGCGGGCCGACACCGTCACGTCGTCAACTGAGAGCTCACCGTCACGAGGGCAGACGACGGTGAGCCGCGACGGCGCGCGCCGGACCACCTCCTCGTTTTCACACCCGAGGAGGGAGACGAGCACGAGCGCGCTAAAAGCGGACTTTTGTCTCTTCACCCCGCTCAACCATCACCCGCTTCGTCGAGCTCCGATCATCACGTTTGTCCTTGAAATAGACTTGGATCGAGTGCGAGCCCGTGGAGATGGGATAGCGCACAAGCGGGGTCTCCGACGCGACCTGATTTCCATTGATGTAGACCGAGGCCCAAGGGTTCGAGGCCACGCTGATGAAGCCTTGGCCGCCGGACTCCCGACCCCCACGTCGCGGGGCGGGCTCGTCATCATCGGGCGGCGGCGCGACCCGTCGTTGAGGCGGCTGGGGTCTTGGCCGCGGGGCGGGCGGGGCGACGACGCGCCGCACGGGCCCAGCGACAGGCTCGGCGTAGGCGAGAGGTCGGGGCGTTGCGGCAGGCTCGGCGGCCGTCGGCTCGAGGCGGACGTTGATCGTCTGTTCGCGGCGCCCGTTCCAGTCGAGCACTTGCTCCTGCGGGTCAAAGCCGTCGCGGAGGATCCGAACGCGCAGCGCGTGGCCGGCGGGCAGATCAGGCAGCGTACAGGGCGTGCGGCACATCTCCCGGCCGTCGATGAAGACCGTCGCGTCGTCCGGCCGGGTCTCCACGGTCAGCGTGCCGCGGAGCTTGACGAGCTGCGCGTCGACGACGGTGTCGCGGTCCGAGGTGGGCGTCACGTCGGTCTCGTAGAGCTCGTAGTCGTCACCGAGGCGAATCTGGACGTGCACCTTCTCCGAGAGGCCCGCAAACGCTCTCGTGGGCGTCGTATTCGGCAGCCAGACGTTGCCCACCTTGACCTTGGCCCCGCTCGGGAAGGACCGAAGCTGGATGGTCCCCTGCCCCGGCGGCGCCAGCGCGCCTGTGCCCACCGCGACGGTCTGCGGCTCGAGCGATGGGACCGGCTCGGAGGGTCGGATGAGCAAGCTCGTCAGGACGGCCGCGCCCACGAGCGCGAGCAGGATGACCCCGCCGAAGATGACCCGTTCCCTCGTGAACCACTCATACCGCCCGACCGCCGGCAAGCCCCCGGCGATAGTCGGCTGCTCGACCGGACGCCGCTGACGCACGGGCCGATGAACCGAGGGCGGCTGACCCTTGCTCGGATCCGTCGTGAGCGCTCTCTGGCCGGCCTCTCGGCGCGGTGGATTCGGATCGGCGTTCGCCGCCCTGATCGGCGCGACCGCACGGGGGACCGCCCGAAGCTGCGGTCGCTCCGGGACGGGCGTTGGCGCCGAAGCGAAGGCCAGGACGTCAGCTTGAGCGCGAGAGGCCGGTGCGAACCGCGGCGGCGCGGCTCGGGGGTCATCCCTGTTGGCCCATTGGGGCTCGGGCTCCGGCGCGCCACGACGCGCACCTTTGACCAGGCCTCGGGTCGACTCAGCCTCGAAGAGGTCGTCGTCCATGTCCGCCGGTGGGCCGTGCGCGCCACGGGCGTCCACCGTTCGCGGAGCACGTCGCAGCGCGGCCGGCGGGCCATCCATGTTCACGGTCGGCTTGGCCTCGTCGACGAGGAGAAACTCTTCGCTGAAGAGCTCGATGAGGTCCGAGCCGGACCCCCGATCGGAGATGTCCGTCTCCTCATCGATCCCGAACATGGACGCAGCAGCGTCGGCCGTCGCGGTGACATCAACCGTGGGCTCCTCATTGTCCAGAAAGGCGTCGTGGTCAGGGAGCGGGGGCTCGATGGTCGCGAGCAGGGCCGCCTCGGCGATGGAGTCCTGGCCGAGATCCTCGACGTCTCCGATGATGGAGTTCCGGTCGCGGTCGAGATCGCCCCGGCTGCGGAGCAACATGGCCTCGAGCTCTTCGCTCTCCTCGACCGGTGCCTCGTCGAGGAAGATCTCCCGCATCATCCGCGAGAGGCGCGCCTTGCCGAACGACGAGCCCACGCTCCGCAGATACTTGTTCAGATCCTTTTGAAGGTGCTGCGCCGAGGGGTAGCGGTCCTCACGGTCCTTCGACAGCGTCTTCATCACGATGCGCTCGACCGAATTCGGGATGTCGGGCCGAAGCATGGACGGAGGCAGGATGTCGGCCTTGCGGACCCGGGACAGGAGCGTCGCGTCGTCTTCGTCTTTGTAGAGCAGCTCGCCGGTGAGGAGCTCGTACATGACGATGCCTAAGCTGAAGACATCGGTCCGATGGTCAAGCGGATCACCCCGCGCCTGCTCCGGGGACATGTAGTAGAACTTGCCCTTGATGATGCCGGACTCGGTCTCGTAGCCCCGCAGCGCGGCCTTGGCGATCCCGAAGTCGACGAGCTTCGACTCGCCCTCGAACGAGACGAGGACGTTTTGGGGCGAGATGTCCCGATGAATGATGTTCATCGGTCGCCCGCGGGTGTCCTTCTTGCGGTGCGCGTAGTCGAGGCCCGCGCAGCACTCCGAGATGAGGTATGCGGCGCCGTCGACGGGGATCTGGATCCGTCGCTCCTTCATGCGCTTCATCGTCCGGTAGAGATCCCGGCCGTCGATGAACTCCATGGCGATGAAGTAGTGGTCGTCGACCTTGCCGAGGTCGAAGATCTGCGCGACGTTCGAGTGAGACAGCTCGACTGAGATACGCGCCTCGTCGATGAGCATCTCGATGAAGTCGGCGTCTTCGCTGTAACGCGGATGCAGACGCTTGATCGCGAGGATCTTCTCGAAGCCCCCGAGACCAGCGGCCTTGGCGCGAAAGATCTCCGCCATGCCACCGATGGCGATGCGCTCAAGAAGGATGTAACGGCCGAACTGCTCATGCATGGAGCGCGCATTCTATGGCAGAAGAACGGTCTGGGCGAAAGCTGGACCTTCGTTGACCGACCGAGAACGTCAACGCAAACTGCCCGACATGAGCAAGAAATTTCCCGACTACGTGCCTCCGACGCAAATCTTGTATCTGGAGGGCGGAGCCGCGACCTTGCACCTCCGCAAGTGTCGGCTCGCGGTCGAGGTCGGGGGAAGCACAGCCGAACGCGTCTTCGATCAAGGCGTCATCACGATCGGGGCCATGGACGACAACGATCTGGTGATTCGGGACGACACCGTCAGCCGGTATCACTGTCGCATCTCCCAAGACGACAACGCCTATGTGGTGACCGATCTCGGGAGCACCAACGGCACGTTCATCAATAAGGTCCGCATCAAGGAGGCCTTCCTCAAGCCGGGCTGCACGCTGACCTGCGGCAAGACCCATGTGCAGTTCCACGCCTTCGACGAGGAGGTCCGCATCAAGCCCGCCGAAAGCGACCGGCTTGGCGACATCATCGGGGCCAATATCAAGATGCGGGTTGTCTTTGGCATCCTGGAGAAGATCGCGCCGACGGCGACAACCGTGGTCATTGAAGGAGAGACGGGCACGGGCAAGGAGGTGGTGGCGAACACCCTCCACAAGCGGTCCCCCCGCGCCAATAAGCCCTTCGTCGTCTTCGACTGCTCCGCCGTGCCCGAGAACCTCATCGAGTCCGAGCTCTTCGGCCACGAGAAGGGCTCTTTCACCGGGGCCATCATGGCGCGGCAGGGCCTCTTCGAGATGGCCAATGGCGGCACGATCTTCCTCGATGAGCTCGGCGAACTCTCGCTCGACCTTCAGCCGAAGCTGCTGCGCGTGCTCGAGACCCGTGAGGTCCGGCGCGTAGGGGGCACCCGCTCCCAGAAGATTGACGTGCGCGTCATCGCCGCCACGAATCGACGGCTCGAAGACGAGGTCAAAGCCGGCCGTTTCCGGGAGGACCTCTTCTATCGGCTCAGCATCGTCCGAATCGTGCTCCCGCCGATGCGCGAGCGGCCCGAGGATGTGCCTCTGCTCGTCAAGCACTTCCTCAAGGAGGGCGCGTTCAACCGCGACGCGACGGGCGGCCTGCGCCTACGCACCATCAGCCGCGACGCGCTCGATGTCCTCGTCGCCTATCACTGGCCCGGAAACGTGCGGGAGTTGCACAACGTGATCGAGCGGGCGTGCAGCTTCTCCGAGACCGACTGCATCGAGGTGGCCGATCTACCGGCGCACCTCGCGACGCGCACGGCAGGGACTCGGGCCTCCGTTTCGCGGCCCGCGCTGCCGGTCCGACCGGTCCTTGAGTCAAGCCGACCGCCCCTGGACGCGAGCCTGCCACCCCTGAACGCGAGCCTGCCGCCGAGCCTCGAGCCCAGCGACGACTCGCTCGGCACATTTAAGGAGGCGAAGGAGCAGTGGGTCGCCACTTTTGAGCGCGACTACATCCTCGGGCTCCTCCGAAAGAACGCATTCAACATCAGCCACGCCGCACGCGAGGCGGAGATTGATCGGAAATACTTCCGTAAGCTCATGCGTAAGTATGGCGTCTACACCGCGCCTGCCGCCGACGACGACCCGCTTGAAGACGACACCTGACCGAAGACTCGGAGACCTATGTACGAAGAGCGTTTCACCCCGGAGCACCACCAGTATCGGAAGTCGGTCCGGGAGTTCTGCGATCGCGAGATCGTGCCGCACATCGAGGCTTTTGAGCACAACGAGCTGACCCCGCGCTCCGTCTTCGAGAAGGCCGGTGCGGCGGGCTTCTTGGGGGCGCGTTTCAGTGAGGCGTGCGGCGGCAGCGCGTGTGACTTCTGGTACTCGGTCATCTGGGCCGAGGAGCTCGCACGCACCCACTGCGCCGGCACCGCCATGGGGCTGCTCGTGCAGTCGGACATGGCGACGCCGGTCATTGGAGCCTTGGGCACGGAGGTCCACTTCGAGGAGTTCCTGCGACCTGCCTTGACCGGACAGAAGATCGCCGCCCTCGGCATCACCGAGCCGGGCGCGGGATCGGACGTCGCAGCTATCAAGACGACGGCCCGCCGCGACGGGGACGACTACATCATCGACGGCTCAAAAACGTACATCACGAACGGCACGCAGGCCGACTTCATCACGCTCGCGGTGAAAACGAAGCCCGACGCCCAACCGAACTGGTCGGGCATCTCGCTCATCCTCTTCCCGACCGATACACCGGGGTTCACCGTCGGGCGCAAGCTGAAGAAGCTGGGCAACCACTCCAGCGACACGGCCGAGCTCCACTTCGATGGTTGCCGTGTGCCCCGACGGTTCCTGCTCGGCGAGGAGAACCACGGCTTCATCTACATCATGCGGAACTTTCAGGGCGAGCGGCTCGTCGGCGCCTTGACCGCGGCGGCCGGAGCCCGGCGCGTCTGGGAGCGGACCCTCGAGTACGGCCAGCAGCGGTTCGCCTTCGGTAAGCCGATCTCCAAGTACCAAGTCTGGCGCCATCAACTCGTGGACATGGTCACCGAGCTCGACGCCGGGCAGCTGCTCGCCTATCGCGCCGCCGATCTCTACGACCGCTATCTGAAAGACCCGAAGAACGCGGCCGATCCGACGCGGGAGATCTCCCAGGCCAAGCTGTACTGCGCGGAGATGGCCCAACGCGTGGTCGACCGATGTCTGCAGTTCCATGGCGGCATGGGCTACATGGAGGAGTATTTCATCGCCCGGGTTTACCGCGACACCCGCCTCATCAGCATCGGCGGCGGCACGAGCGAGATCATGAAGGAGATCATCGCGAAGTGGATGGGGATCTGAGGCCGGGCGGCGTTACTTGAACTGATGGCTGAGCGTGAAGCGCTGGCCCGGCTTGAGCGAGATGGCCGTCTCGAACCGTCGACCGTCCGCGGTCTCGAGCGTGACCTTGTGTCGGCCCGACCGCAGGGCGTGCCCCATGAGCGGCGTGTGGCGTGACAACCGCTGCCCGTCAATCGTCACCCAGGCCCAAGGCAAGGTGCTGACGGTGAGCACGGCGCGCTGTGGGATCGGGGGATTTGGGGGCACCGAGGGCACGGAGGGCTCAACGGCGGGCTTTGGCACCGGCAACTCCAGCGGGGCGAGCGCGCGCGGCTCACGCGCGAGGAGGCCGATTGAATCGCTCGCTGTGGACCCCAAGGACGGCGGCTTCAATCGCGGAATCGAGGTCGGACCCAGCGGCTGTGCGACGGCACCCACCGAGCGCGGCGGCGGGCTCGGCTTGACCTCTGGGCGTCGATCCGGATCCCGGAGCATCAAGAAAAAGGCGAAGCCCCCCACGAAGACGAGCCCAAACAGGAAATATGGAGTCGTGGAGCGGGCGCGCACGGGCTCGTCTGGCCGTTCCGCAGCGGCATCAGGCGGCTCGTCGGGGACCACCGACACGACCATCATCTGCGTCGGTCGATCGGCGAGCTCTTGCGTTGCGTTGGAGTCATCGTCGAGGAGCGCCGTCGACTCGCCACCCTCAAAATCGGCGTCGTCGGGGATCGAAATCGGCGGTGCTTGGCTCGAAAACGACGGCGCGAGGGTCGACGCGCTCGGCCGGTGCACCACGGTCGCCGTCGTGTCGCCGTGAGGGTACAGCCCGGGTCGAGAGGAGGGCTCGGGCACGTCGGCCCGCGTGAGGCGATCGACCCGCTCGTCTTCGGTGTCGTCCTCCGGCCGTGCCTCGTCCACATGACTGGCGGAGGCAAAGTCGTCGCCCTCCGCGGTCATGGGGATACGGTTCTCCCGCTGCAGGCTCTCAGCGAGGAATCGGGCGAGGTCGTTACCACCCGTGGCCGGGGCGAGCTCGGACAATGCCCGGTCTATA
The DNA here is from genome assembly GCA_009692505.1 of Myxococcales bacterium. Classification (GTDB taxonomy): domain Bacteria; phylum Myxococcota_A; class Bradymonadia; order UBA7976; family UBA1532; genus SHZC01. The sequence goes on along the minus strand of SHZC01000168.1, from coordinate 995 downwards.
AGCCGTGCCATCGACAGCGCGGTGGGGAACCGCTCATCTGGGTTCTTTCTCAGGGAGCGCAGGACCAGCGCGTCGACGATCTCGGGGATGCCCTCGACGACGTGACTCGGGGGTGCCGCCCGCTTCCGCAGGATCTGTTCATAGACCTGAAACTCGTTATGGCCACCGAAGGGCAGGCGACCGGTGAGCATCTTGTAGAGGGTCATGCCCAACGAGAAGATGTCCGCGCGCGCGTCCACCGGCTGCGCCTGCGCTTGCTCCGGGCTCATGTACTGGAGCTTGCCCTTGATGATGCCGCTGCGCGTGAGCGTGAGGTTCGTCTTGGCCTTCGCCACGCCGAAGTCGATGAGCTTCACGTCCCCCGAATACGAGAGGAGGACGTTGTGGGGGCTGACATCGCGGTGCACGACCTGCATCGGCGTGCCTTCCCCGTCGGTGAGCAGATGGGCGGCGTGCAGCCCCTCGGCGACGCATCGCGCGATGTAGAGCGACAGTTCGATGGGGAGCTGCTCGCCGCGGACTTGGCAGGCGCGTAGGACGTCGGCGAGGTCAACCCCGTCGACGAACTCCATCGTGATGAAGTGCTGATCATCAACGCGCCCGAGATCGAGGACGGAGGCCACGTTCGGGTGGTTGATGGCCGCGGCGATTCGCGCCTCGTCGAGGAGCATCTGCACGTAGCGGCGGTTCGACGCGTAGACGGGGAGCAGCCGCTTGACGGCGACGAGCTTGCGGAACGTCATCGGCCCGTGGCTCTCGGCGAGGTAGACCTCGGCCATGCCGCCGCGACCGATGAGCCTCAGCAGTCGGTACCGACCAAACTCCACGGGCGCGAAGGGCAGGTCTGTCACGCTGCGGTTCTAGCAGGAAGCCCGCAGAACTTCGCGTGACGTTTTTCGCCGGGGTGACTGAGGGGGCCAGCGCCGGAGTACCCAAACACACGTTCAGTTACATTGCCCTTGGCTGCAACGACTGCCTTCCCGACACGGAGCGCC
>SHZC01000167.1 GCA_009692505.1 Myxococcales bacterium | reverse complement strand
CGGACCCAAGCGACGCGGCGATTCGGGAGGCCCTGTCCGGCAACCTCTGCCGCTGCACGGGCTATACGCAGATCTTCGAGGCCGTGAAGCTCGCGGCGGCCCTATCGCGCGGGGTCGCCCCGGTCCACCAGCCCTCGCCGGCCGAAGGCTACACCGTGCTCGGAGGGCGTCACCTCAAGCAGGAAGGGCACCTGAAGGCGACCGGTCAGGCTCTCTACACCGACGACTACGCGCCCCCGCGAATGTTGCACGGTCGGATCCTGCGGAGCCCACACGCGCACGCCCATATCGTGAGCATCGACACCTCGGCGGCCTTGGCGATGCCCGGGGTGTTCGCGGTCCTGACGGGCGCGGATCTGCCCGGCAAATACGGCGTCATCCCCTGGACGCAGGACGAGGAGGCGCTGTGTACGGACCGCGTCCGCTTTGTCGGGGATGAGGTCGCCGCCGTCGCGGCCATCGACGAGGAGACGGCCCAGGCCGCGCTTTCGGCGATAAAGGTCGTCTACGAGATCCTGCCCGCGCTGCTCACGCCCGAGGCCGCTTTGGCGCCGGGTGCCCCTTCTCTCTTCGAGGGGCGGCGCGGCGGCAACCTCTGCAAGCGCGTGCAGCTCGACTTCGGCGACGTCGACGCCCAGCTCGCCGCCGCCCACACCGTCATCGAGGGCGACTACTTCTTCGAGGGCACGGCCCACGCGCCCATCGAGCCTCACTGTGTCCTCGCTGAGGTCGACGCCCGAGGCCGCCTCACGCTCACGTCGAGCACCCAGATCCCGCACTACGTCCACCGAACGCTCGCCCAAATCCTGGGCCTACCCGCCGACAAGATTCGGGTGATTCAGCCGGCTCTCGGTGGGGCGTTCGGGGGCAAGAGTGATCCCTTCGGCCATGAGCTCTGCGCCGCGAAGCTCGCGCAGCGCACCGGGCGTCCGGTCAAGATCCTGCTCAACCGCGAGGAGACCTTCTACACCCATCGGGGCCGCCACCCGATGTCCATGCAGATGCGCTTGGGCGCGGACGAGACGGGTCGGCTCACCGCGCTCGACAGCCGCATCATGATCGACGGCGGGGCATATACGAGCTTCGGCCTCGTCACGAGCTACTACGCCGGCCAGCTCCTCTGCGCGCCCACAGGCTTCGAGACCTACCGCTTCGACGCCTCGCGGGTCTTCACCAATAAGCCGCCGTGTGGTCCAAAGCGGGGCCACGGCTCCGTTCAGCCACGCTTCGCCTTCGAGGTCCAGCTCGACAAGATGGCCGTCGCGCTCGGCCTCGATCCCATCGAGCTGAGACGCCGCAACGACGTCGGCCCCATGACCACGACCGTCAACGGTCAACGCATCACGAGCAACGGCTTCCTGGAGTGCCTGCGGGTCGTCGAGGAGAAGAGCGACTGGAAGGCCCGGCGCGGGAACCTCGGCTTCGGCCGTGGCCTCGGCGTCGCCGGGAGCTGCTACATCTCGGGCACGGCCTATCCGGTCTATCCCAACGACATGCCCCAGGCAGGCGTGCAGATACGGCTCGACCGCAGCGGGCTCGTCCACGTCATGTGCGGCGCGAGCGACATCGGCCAGGGCAGCGATACGATGCTCGCCTTGATCGCCGCCGAGGAGCTCGGCGTCTTCCCCGAGGACGTGCGCGTGACCTCCAGCGATACGGATCTCACGCCGGTTGATCTCGGGGCGTACTCCAGCCGGGTCACGTTCATGGCGGGCAACGCCGCGATGGAGGCGGCGCGCGCGCTCGGCCAGAAGGTCCGCGACTGCGTGGCCTTGCATCTGGAGATCTCGGCCTCCGACGTCGGACACATACCCGGTCGGTGGTTCGCCTTGTCCGATCCCGATCGCTTCGTGCCCACGGCTGTTGCGTTTCAGCTCGCCGAGGCCGCGTTTGGCACGATGGGCTCGACGGGCGGTTACCGCACCGACAAGACGCTCGGTGGTCCCTACCGGGGTGGGACCATCGGGGCGAGCCCAGCGTACAGCTTCACCGCGCACGTCGCCGAGGTCGAGGTCGACGTGCAGACCGGCTTCGTACACGTCCGCAAGATCTGGGCGGCCCATGACTGCGGCTTCGCGATCAACCCGACCCTCGTCGAAGGGCAGATCCAGGGCAGCGTCTACATGGGCTGGGCCGAAGCGGCGATGGAGGAGCAGGCCTTCGTCTCCGGCGGGCCGAACCCCGGCCTGCTTCGGGGTCCGAGCCTCTTGGACTATCGCATCCCCACCAGCATCGAGACCCCGGACATCGAGTGCTTCATCGTCCAGAGCCTCGATCCCAACGGCCCCTATGGTGCCAAAGAGGCGGGCGAAGGCCCCCTCCACCCCGTCCTGCCGGCCATCGCCAACGCCATCTTCGACGCGGTGGGTATTCGCCTGGACCGCCTGCCGTTTCACCCGTCCCGCGTGCGGCAGGCGCTACACGCGGCGGGGTTGGCCTGAAATGTTACGCATCGCCCCTACGTTTGAAGTGCTTCGTCCGGAGACCTTGGACGAGGTCGTCAACCTCCTTGACCAGCATGGCGAAGCCGCGCGCCTGATCGCGGGGGGCACGGACTTCGTGCCGAACCTCAAGCACGGCCTCTACGCGCCCGAGGTGGTCATCGACCTCAAGGGGGTCTCGGCCCTTCGCGGGATCGAGCACCGACCTGAGAGCCTCGTCTTCGGCGCGCTCGTCGGCCTTCACGAGATGGAGACGGACACCAGGGTCCACGCGGTGCTGCCGTCGCTCAGCCGAGCCGCCTCGCTCGTGGCCGGACCCCAGCAGCGCCGGATGGGCACGCTCGGCGGCAACCTCTGCCTCGACACCCGCTGCGTCTACATCAACCAGACAGAGTTCTGGCGGGGCGCGCTCGGGGGCTGTCTGAAGAAAGACGGCGACGTCTGCCACGTCACCGTGACCGGCAAGAAGTGCGTGGCCGCCGCGAGCAACGACACGGCCCCGGTGCTCATCTCGCTCGGTGCCACCGTCGAGCTTTTGTCCCCTCGTGGCGTCAGGCACCTGCCCGTCGACGAACTCTACATCAACGACGGCATCCGCAACCTCGCCCTCGGCCACGACGAAGTGCTCACGCGCGTCTTCGTGCCGAGGCCAGGTCCGCAACGACGGATGGGCTTCGAGAAGCTCCGCACGCGGGGGGCTATCGACTTCCCGCTCCTCAACTGCGCCTTGGCCTTTGATCTCGATGAGGCGGAGAACCTCTCCGAGCCCGTGCTCATCTTCTCGGCGGTCGCCGCGAGGCCCCGCTCCATCTCTCAGCTCCCCGTCGGTCGGCTCGACGCCGCGCTCATCGCCGAGTTTGGCCAACGCGCCTTTGCCTCGGTCAGGCCGCTGACAAACATAAACGCCGACGTGGACTGGCGTCGCGAGATGGTGCCGCACTTGGTCTCGCGGGCCTTCGAGGCCGCCTTGGGCCGGGCGAGTGCAACTCCGTTCTCGCTGTCGAACGCCCGCTGACGAGCCCAGTGGAACAATCCCTCGCCGAAGTTGGTTGTCCATCAACCGTGAACAGAGGTGGGCCCACGCCCGTCGATGGAGGCACACCGAAGGGACGTGATGTGCTGCTTCGCCGACTGCTCTTGACCTTCTCTCTGCTCGTCGCGCTGCTGCCGCCCGTCGCCTTCGCGGAGAACGTGCCGAAGCCGAGCGGGGCGGTGTCCCAGGAGCGGAGCCGTCGCGCCGAGAGCACCAAGGCCCGCGCCAAGGCGAGCCAGGAACGAGCGAAGAAGGCGCAGGTCAAGAGCCGACCCGCAGGCACCGCCGCGAGCAAGAAGAAGGCCTCGAACGTCAAGAAAGCCGCCGCCGTCGCTCAGCCCCGGGCGGCGCCCCGAAAGATCCCACGCCTCCACATCACCCTGCGAAACGTCAATACGCACGACCGGGTCAACACCCTCCGCCTCTACGAGAAGGGGCGCGGCCGAGCTCTTGTTTTCAATCGCAAAGGCAAACGTAAGGTCGACTGGCTGCTCCGAGACACCCGAAGCGGTCGGATCCGCCCGCCCCCGGATCGGCTCGTCAACCAACTTTACCAAGCCCAGCAGCACTTCGACGCGCCGATTCACCTCATCAGCGGCTATCGAGGTTGGGCGCGAAAGACGAGCCGGCATTTCAAGGGCTGGGCCATCGACTTCCGCGTCGAGGGCGTGCCGACCAAGACCCTCTGGAACTTCTGCAAGACGTTCGCAAAGACCGGCTGCGGCTACTACCCCACGTCCGGCTTCGTCCACATGGACCTCCGTGACAAGGCCTACACGTGGATCGACGTGAGCGGTCCCGGCGAGAGCGCGCAGTATGTGAAGTCCGACAAGGCGGCTCGAAGCGTGCCCGATGCCAACCCCGTAAGAGCGGACACCCCGACCGAAGGGGCGGACGCGCCGGAGGGCGACGATGAGGGTGACAAGGATGACGGTGAGATGGAGGTTCCTCCTTGAAGACCGCGATTCGGAGTTTTCATGTCTGAGCCTCGGCAGCTTCATGCCCCGACCGCCGTCAACGTCGAGCGCGTTGTCCTCGTTTCTAGGGACTCGCTCCTCGTCGGCGAGCTCTCAATCCTCGACGGCACCCGCGATTTTCCCGCAGGCGACCTCCAGAGCAACGGCGGGCTCTGGCTCGACGCGCTCTCGCGGCGGGTGCAGGCGCCCCTCGGAGTCGATCTCTACGTCAGCGGCCTTCGAGGGCCGACGTTTCGGGAGCTCGATGCGTTTGCCCTCGCGACGGTTTATGGGCAGGTGCTCTGGGACGACCGGATGCCGGGCTGGCATGGGGAGACGGAACGTGCGGACTCGGCGGCGGTCCTGCGGCAGATTCATGACCTCGCTTTGCGGGCCTATCGACGCTTTGACCTTGGAGAGCGGCTCGTCTGGTCTATGTCGGAGGCGTTGACCAAAGACCCCGTCGGGGGGCAATAACCGCGCATGATTCGCCTCGTAATTGCCGTCGCCCTCTTTGTCCTTCGACTTCCACTCACCCTCGTCCTGTACGTCGCGAGGCGCGTCCGCCCCCGGCGACGGGTGCTGGAGGTCGTGCTGGAGGGTCAGCATCCCTTCCGCGAGAAGCGCCGCTCGCTCTTCTCGACCCAGCGTCGTGGCCTCGCCCGAAGGCCTCTATCGCTCGCCCTGAAAGAAGCCCAAGCCGATGCCGAGATCGAGGTGGTCTTCGTTCGAATCGGCCACCTCTCCGGGGCGATGGGCGAGCTGTACGCCCTGCGAAACCTCATCGTGTCGACCCAGGCTGCCGGCAAGCGGGTCGTCGCCTACCTTCACCACCCTGATCTTCGGACGTTGTGGGTCGCGAGCGCGGCGAAAGAGATCTGGATCTCCCCCCACGCCCCGCTCGATCTGACCGGCCTCGCCCTGGAGCTCTCCTTCTTCGGCGAGGGGCTAACGCGGCTCGGGCTCGGACTCGACGTCGTGACCGCGGGCGCCTTCAAGTCGGCCATGGAGCCCTTCACGCGGAGTGAGCCGAGCCCCGAGAACCGTGAGGCGCTCGAGGCCCTGCTTGACAGCCTCTTCGTCAAGATGGTTGACGACATCGCCACGCGGCCGGGGCTCACGGCGCAGTCCCTACGTGAGGCCTTGGACACTGGCCCGCTCTTGCCGGACGAAGCCCTCTCACGAGGCCTTGTCGACGCGCTCTACGAAGAAGAGGCCGCCTTGGAGGCCCTCGGCTGTGGTCCCAAAGGTCGGACCCGTCGGGTCTCTGCCGCCGACTACTCCGGGAGGCGACGGGCCCTGCCGCGACTGGGCCTGAGACGGCCGAGGCTCGCGCTCATCGAGGTGCATGGCACCATCAGGGACGGCAAGGTCGCCGATGATGGCTCGGAGAACGGGGCCACGGCCAACGCCGTCTGCGAGGCCCTGGAGCGGGCGCGCAAGTCCCGCCGCGTCAAAGGCGTCCTCCTCCATGTCGACAGCCGGGGCGGCAGCGCCACGGCCAGCGAGCGGATGTTTCGCGCCGTCCGCAAGCTCGCCGAAAAAAAGCCGGTCATCGCCTGCATGGGCGACTACGCGGCGAGCGGTGGGTATTACGTCGCCTGCGCGGCCCACGGCATCGTCGCCGCGCCGGGCACGCTCACCGGGAGCATCGGGGTCATCTCAGCCAAGCCGGTGATCGGTGGCCTGCTCGACCGGATCGGCGTGTCTCGACACGCGCTCGTCCGCGGCGCGCACGCCACCATGAGCAGCCTGTCGCGCCGCTACACCGACGAGGAGCGGAGCCGCGTCGAGGCCATCGTCGCGCACTTCTACGCCCTCTTCCTTCGGCGGGTGGGCGAAGGCCGAGGCCGCCCCCCAGAGGCGCTCGCGCCCTATGCCCAGGGCCGCGTCTGGACGGGTGAGCAGGCTCTTGAGCGAGGACTCGTCGACCGGCTCGGGGACGAGCGGGTGGCGCTGGCTTGGCTCTCGGAGAAGACGGGGCTGACGACCGACGCCGGCTTTCTGCTCTTCGGCCGCAAGCGCCCACTCTGGCGACGTTTCCTGCCGACGCCGGGCACGTCGACCCTCGTCGAGGCGGTCGACACGCTCTCGGTCTGGGCTGAGCTCGAAGGTGAGCCGCTCGCCCTTTCGCCGATAAAGTGGCGTCTCGGACGGTGAGGCCGATGTGGAGGCGACCTCTGCCCGGCGTCCTGCTTTTGGCCGGCGACCTGCTCTTGGCCGGCGTCCTGCTCCTCGCTTGTGGGCCAGCCTCGCCTCAACGACCGGGCGACGCTCCGGGGGACCACGGACCCGATCTCCCAGGCCCCCCGACAGACGTCACGGTCCTCGATGAAGGGCTCGCCGCCGACGTTCTCGCCGTCGATGCGATCGCCGCCGACGTCCTCGCCACCGACGTCCTCGCCACCGATGTTCTCCCCGCCGACGTGCTCCCCGCCGATGTTCTCGCCGCCGACACGCTCGCCGCCGATGTTCTCCCCGCCGACGGTCCCCCCGAGGCCGGGCCCCTCGTAGACGCCCGGCCCGACGTGGCCTGCGGCGTCGTCGAGGTCTGCAACGGCCAGGACGACGACTGCGATGGCTTGACGGACGAAGGCCTCGTCAACGACGCCCCGTGCTCGAGCGGAGAGGGCGCCTGCCTCTCGTTTGGCCACTTCGGCTGTGACGCCCTTGGCCTCATCTCGTGTGACGCGCCCGAGGTCGCCCCTCAAGACGAGGTCTGCAACGGCCAGGACGACGACTGCGACGGGCGCGCCGACGAGCTGCTCCGCTGTCAAGTCTACGCGAGCTGCCGCGACGTCTTTCAGCGCAACCTCGTGCCCCAAGACGGGCTCTACGCCTTGCAAAACGGCGCGGAGGCCCCCGTGCAGGTCTACTGCGACATGAGCACGGACGGCGGCGGATGGACGCTCGTCGCCGCGAGCGCGCTCCTGCCGCTCGACGACGTCTCCACGCCCTACGCCCCCGCCTTGATGAACCTCGCGCCGGTGGAGCCCTCGACCGGGATCTGGGGTGGCCTGTCCGACCGCGCCGCCGAGTTCGACGTGCGTTTCGCCTGCCGCGCTCGCTCCGGGGTCCACAACGATCCCTTCGACGTCGATCTCGTCTTCTACGGCACACCTTGGTATGGCGAGTGGGCGAGGGCCCAGACGGACGGCGAGAGCTGCTTCAGCGAGGGCGATGGGGCCGGCGCAGAGCTCGAGGCGCCCCCTCGTCACGACCTCAAGGGCGACCGACTCCGAGCCCGCGCAGAGGCCCCGGCCGCCGGGTACTTCGAGGGCGAAGACGACTGCGACGATGAGGCCGACTTCGCCATCGACTTCGACGATCGCGGGAACGACGGCGACGACGCGGATGGGACCGACTGGGGCGAGTCCAACCTCGAGGCGCGCTGCGGCGGTCTGCCGATCGAAGACGGCCAGTGGTTCATCTTCGTGCGGGAGCGTGACCCGCGTGAGCTCGTCGGCCGAGAGCTCCCCGGGCGGGTCGGCGTCATCGGCAACCGGACCCTGCACGGCGCGCTCGTGCGAAACGCCGTGCGGTCGTCCTTCATCCCGGCGGGCGCGGGGCTCGCCGCAGGGCTCGGCGGTCACGACCTCCTCATCCTCGGCCGCGTCTTCGCCGGGCAGGTCGACCTCGGGCCAGACGAGGTCACGGCGCTGGAGACTTACGCGCGCACCCCCGGCCACGGCATCGTCACGGAGCTGGACGGGGTCGCGGCCTTCACCTCGGGGTACGCCGACGGCCTGCCCCGTCCGCTGAGCTCGCCGCCCGGGCTCGGCTGGTTTGGCGCGGTCATCACGGGTTATGGGCCGCTCCAGAGAGACACCCCCGTTGTGCCCGACGAGCCCCTGGACTTCCTCTTCCGTGGCGTGCCCGTGCCGCTGCGAGATCCGCAAGGCACGGAGAACTTCGTCTCGGTCGGTCCGCCGCCGGGTGGCTCCTTGGGGCTGTCCCGCGCAGCGACCTTCCCCGGCTCCCCCCCCAACTTCCCGCAGGGACCCCAAGCGGCGATTCTTCGGGGCCATCACTGCGGTACGAGCGTCCTCTTGGCGAACTTCGACTGGGCCGACGCGATGACCCGGAGCACCTCGGCCATGCCGTTTCTGGCCATCAATCTTCTGAGCGAGGCGAGCCTGCCCTCACCGCCCGAGGTTCCGCACCTCTGCCCGGAGTTTGTGCCCCCGCCGCGACGTGGTCTGCTGCTTCGGTGTGGCGATACGGCCTTTGAGCCGTCCCGTTTGGTGCCAGGTGGCTACGCCTTGTCCGTGCGCGACGGCTGCGCGCCCGACGAGGACACCCAGGCCCTGATCATCGGATCGAACGTCGACCCCAACGACTTAATCAACCTGCGCGCCTACCTCGAGGGCGGCGGCAACGTGATCACCAGCCGAGGCTTGAGCCACCCGGTCTACGACCTCGTCTTCGGCGGCCTCTCCGAGCCGGGTCCGCTCTTGGGCATCTGCGGCGGCGAGGTCATGCCCGAAGCGCGTTTCAGCCCGCAGGACGCCTTTTGGTCGAACGCCGACTTCCGCGCGCTCCCGGGCTCGGGCTGCGGTCACAGCCTCACTGGCCTCGTCGATCTGACCGCGCTCGGCGGCTTCGACAACGCCTCGGTCTCCCTCGCCTACCGCGACGTCGGGCTCGGCCGCCTCTACCTTGTGGAGTCCGACTATGCCGAGGTCGAAGCGCCCGGGCCCGAGACCGTGAGCCTCCTGAGACGCATGGTCTTCCATCACCAAGCCGCGCTGAGCTTCTCCGGCGTCCGCACGGGCCTGCCCATCTCCGAGCTCGAGACCGGGGGCTTCCGCGAGTGCTGGCGGTCGAATTATTCGACGGTGGATCCGATGGAGGAGATTGAGGCCGCGTGTGGTCACGACGTCTGGCTCGTGGGCTGCGGCGAGGTCGGCAGCCCTTCGCTATCGGTCGCCGCGATGGGCCTTCGGGACGAGCTGCTCCTCGACGTGGGCGAGGGCTTAGAGGCCGCGCATGATTACAACGGCGCGACCTGGTACTCGAGCCCGGAGACCTCGTTGGGCTTCGCTGACGGCCCGGGCGCGGTCATCGAGCGGGCGCCCTGCGACGTCCTCTCCCCACGGGACGAGCGGCGATTGTGCTGGCCCATGTCGGGCGGGGCGCTCACTCCGGGTTTCCGGTGTGGCGCCCGCTTTGTCTTCGACGACTCGTTCTCGCGCATCATCCACCACCGTCCGGGCCGGCTTTGAGCACACGATGAATCACAACGACAGGCCCGTCTTCTCCGGTCAGCGCATGGTCGTCGAGATTGATGGCCAAGGCGACGGTCCCGACGGCATCGCTCACGTCGGCGACTACGTGATCTTCGTGGCCGGCGTTTGGATCGGCGAGCGCGTAGAGATTGAGCTGACGAAGGCGACCCGCAAGTATGGGCGGGGCCGCATCGTGGACCTCGTGCGCCGCTCGCCTCACCGGGTCCGGCCGCCCTGCCCGGTTTTTGAACGCTGCGGTGGGTGTACCTGGCAGTTCGTCGACGAGGTCGCGCGCGGGCAACGGCTCCGCGAGCGCGTGGCCGCCCCGCTGTCATACGCGCTCGGTCAGCCCGCGGACCGCCTGCCGATCAGGGCCGCGGCGATGCCCCCCACACCTCGGCATCAGCGCACCAAGGTCGCGCTCATGCTCGAAGCCGCGCCGCCTCCGCTCTACGTCCGTTACGGACTCTACGAGCGGGGCTCGCAGCGCGTGGTGCCCGTGGAGACCTGCCTCGTCGCCGACCCCTCCGCCGAGGCCGCCGCTTGTGCGATCGCCGAGACCATTCGCGCCGAGCGGTTGCCCATCTTCGATCCGAGGGGCAGCCTGGACGGCTACCGGGCCGTCGTCGCGCGCGCGGCCCCAGGCACCGGTGAGCGACATGTCGTGGTCGTGGCCTCGAGCGCGGAGGTCCCCGGGCGCGCGGCCCTCGTGAAACGCGCAGAGAGCCTTGGTCTGACCGGGCTCTCGCTCGACGTCAACGACCACCCGAGCGCGCTCCTGAACGGGCAGCAAAGCGAGGTGTGGATGGGCATGTCGCGGCAGCGGCAGGTCATCGGCGGCGTGACGTATCTCAGCTCTCCCGGAGGTTTCTTCCAGACCTCCGCTTGGGGCGCCTCCCACCTCGTCGAGGTCGTGCGCGAGAGTGTGCCTCGGATTGAGCAGGGCGTCCTGCTCGACCTTTACTGCGGCGCGGGCCTGCTGACGCTCGCGCTCGCTGACCGGGCTCCGACCGTCGTGGGGCTGGAGGGCAATCCGGCGGCCATCGCCGACGCCGAGGCCTCGGCAAAGGTCAACCAGCTTGACCATGTTGTCTTCGAGATCGGTGCCGTCGAGCGGGTGCTCCCGGCCTGGGCCGCGAGGGGTCGACTCCAGAACGTAAAGGCCGTCGTGCTCGATCCACCCAGGGGGGGCTGCCTGCCCGACGTGCTGCCGGTCCTCATCGGCGCGCCTTCGATCCGCACCGTCGTCTACGTCTCCTGCGATCCCGTCGCCTTCGCCCGAGACGCGCGCGTGCTCGTCGACGGCGGCTTCGGGCTCGTCGATGTCCGGCCCTTCGATATGTTCCCGATGACCTCCCATGTCGAGGTCGTGGGGGTCTTTCAGCGGGCCTGAGTCGCCAAGACCAGGAGCTCGGGGTGCCCGGGGAAGGACGCGAGCGCGGCCTCGATCACGTCGCGGGCCTTTTTCTTCGCCCCGCGCTGCAGGAGCAGACGCGAGAGCTCGAGGCTGGCGTTGGGGTTTCGACGATCAATCTCCAGGAACCGCTCGAAGTCCCGCTGGGCCAAGTCGAGCTGACCCTCCTCGGCGTAGACGCGGCCCCGGATCCAGTAGGCCATCGCGAAGGTCGGATCGAGCTTCAGAGACTCGTCGAGCTTGGCCTTGGCCGGGGCGAGCCGGTTCGTCGCCAGGTACACGGTCGCCAAGTTAAACGCCACCGAGCCGGACACCGGATCCCGCCGCTCAGCCTCCAGGAAGTGACGCTCGGCCTCGGCGAACTCCTGCCTCGACAGGGCCGCGTACCCCCAGTTCTGGGCGGTGATGGACTCGTCGGGAGACAGCGCGTCGGCGTGGGCATACGCCTGTTCGGACTCAAGAACGCGACCC
>SHZC01000166.1 GCA_009692505.1 Myxococcales bacterium | reverse complement strand
GACCTGATCGAGCTTGTGGCCGTCGACGAGCGAGCGGTTGAGGCCGGTGCCATCGCAGCAGTCTTTGAACCAGAGGTGCATCAACTTCTGTGACGCGCGGCGGGCCTGAGGAACGCGGGACGCGAAGGGCCCTACGACGAGCGCGGGCAAGCCGTAGTAGACGACTCGCGACGAGACGTGGCTCCAGTTCTTCGCCGCCTGCAGATAGTTCATCGGGCGCTCTTTAAAGTCTTCCGCACACGAAGCGCGGCGGTTTACCAGAACGTCCGGTTCAGGAAAAGGTGCAGATCGGGAAAGGTCGTCTCGGGCCAGTCAGGCGATTGACACCCGACGTCGCATGAGGTTCGGTCGCCCCGTGAGCGCCCCCACGCACGTTGGCCCGTATCGCGTCGTTCGCATCCTCGCCCGGGGCGGCATGGGCGAGGTCTTTTTGGCGACGCTCGAGCGGGAGGGCGGCTTTCGAAAGCGGGTCGCGGTCAAGCGCGTCTTGCCGGGCCTCGTGGCTGAGCCTGGGTACGGCGAGCGGTTCGTCGCGGAGGCGCGGGTGGCCGCTTCCTTGGCTCATCGCAACATCGTCCAGGTCTTCGACTTCGGGCAGGACGACGGGGCCGCCTGGCTGGCCATGGAGTACGTCCACGGCCTCGACCTCAAGGCCGTCCTCGACCGGCTCGCGCACACAGGAGCCCCGCTCCCTATCGGGCTCGCCTTGGAGATCGGGCTGTGCTGCGCGCGCGCGCTCGACCATGCCCATCGGGGGCTCGACTCGGCGCGGGTGATTCACCGCGACGTCTCGCCCCAAAACGTTCTGCTCGGCTTCGACGGGGACGTGAAACTCGCGGACTTCGGGCTGGCGCTGGCGGTGACGGAGGCGGCGAGGAGCGACGGGACGATCCAAGGCAAGTACGCCTATATGAGCCCGGAGCAAGCTGCGGGCGCGCCCTTGGACCCGCGCACGGACCTCTTCTCTTTGGGCGTGGTCCTCTATGAGTGCCTCACCGGCGTGCGCGCGTTCGCCTCGGATGAGGGCCCGCTTGCGCTGCTGGATCGGGTGCTCGAGGCCCGAGCGCTGCGACCGATCACCGACTTTGAGCTGCCTTCGCCCATCGTCGCCGAAGTGGTCAAGCTGCTTGACCGTTTGCCGAGCCAACGACACGAGACCGCCGCGCACCTCGTCGACGCGCTGCGGGAGGCGGCGAGAGCCTCGAACGTGAGCATCGGCGAGCCGGCCCTCGGACCGTTTCTCAGCGGACTCTTCCCGGAGCGGGTGGTGCATGGCCAGCTCCCTTCGCCGGTCGCCGTCGCTGGGCCCATGGAAGCGACCGAGGCCGCCGTGTCGCCCATCGCGGCTTCCTCGATTGCCGAGCCGATGGCCCAGGTCGCCGTTCCGGTGCCGTCGCGCCGCCGGGCACCTTGGGCCGCGATCGCTGCGGTCTCCGTCGCGGCGGTCCTTGCGGTGGTCTTCAGCCTGCCGCGCGTCGGCGGGGACGAATCCGCGACGGAGGTGCCCCACGAGCTCGAGCGGCGGCCAAATCCGGTGAAACCGGCCCCGAGCGCCCCTCCGGTGATCGCTGAGCCGCCCGCGTCGTTACAAGCGACCCCACCGTTTCAAGCGACCGCCGCCCCCGACGTCAAACCTCGACCGACCTCGAGCGCCCCCCGATCCCAGGTCCGACCGCCCCCGACCTCGACGCCGGAGGCCGCTGCTCTGATCCTCGCCGTCCCTACAAGTGCCGCCCCCCCAACTGCGGCCCCGGCCCCCCCCACCACGACGACGGCCGGCCCTCGACTTCGAATCCTCGCCGACGACGCGCGGGTGCATCGCGGCGACGGAGGGTCGTCAGTCGACTTCATGGATCTGACCCTGGGCGCCGCGTTCGTCCAGATCGTCGGAGGTCCGGGCCCGCCGGTGACGCTGCGCGCCCGACTCGAAGGCGGTCACTTGCGCGCGAACATCACGGCCCGTCCCTACGGACAGGTCGTGCTCGATGGTCGTCAGGTCGGCGAGACGCCGCTCGCGGACCTTGTCTTGCAGCCCGGCCTCAGGGATCTTCTCGTGCGAGGGCCCGATGGTAAAGAGACCCGACTACACCTCACGATCGAGCTCTGAAATGGAAGACCCAGCCAAGCACGCCTGTCGCTGTCAATCGCGCTTGGCAGGTCCGAGGTCGCTGAGCCGCGCCGCCGCTTCACCTTCGAGTGGAGCGGAGTTTGCTTTGGTTCCCCTCCTGATGGATCAGAGACGCCCTCTCACCTCCCCGTTCTTTCTCGTCGTGGCGCTCGCCGCGCTCGCCGCGCTCGTCGGGGCTTGCGGGCGGGGGGCCCCGGAGCCGGCCGACGGACTCGATGCACCGCCGAACCTGAATACGAGCTACGTCGACGAAAATGGCGTCGTTCGAACGACGGTGGAGATCGCCGCGGTCGTGGAGTTCGGAACCTCGGTCAGCGGCCCGCTGCCGGCTCGCGGTCGCCTCATCGGGTACGAGTTCGCGGCGTTCCGTGGCGCTCGACCGACCGTCGAGGTCATCGCGGCCGAGGGCGACGGCGGGCTGCGATTCTCGATTTATGGCCCGCGAAATGAAGCGGGGCTCTGGGGCGAGGCGCTGGAGTCGGCGCGGGGTCGGCTGCCGGGCTCGGTGCTCCTCGAAGGCCGGGCGCTCCCGGAAGCGGGGATGTATCTCGTGCTCCTCCAGACGGACATGGACAGCCCGAACCTCTGGATGACCCTCCGGTTGGAGTGCACCGGCAACTGCAGCGATCAGAGCCGCTGTCCGGAGCTCGTGCCCTGCGATCTCGTCTGCCCTCTGGGCTTTCAAGTCGACGCCGATGGGTGTCGTGAGTGTGTCTGCATCGAGGCGCCCGCCTGCGACGGCGGGGTCTGCGAGGAGCCAACCCCTAGAGACCCAGACTGCCTGATGGAGGCGCCGGTCTGCGACGACACAGGCCGCACCTGGCCGAACGCCTGCGTGGCTCGGGAGCAGGGCGCGCGTGTGGCCTCCATGGGTCCCTGCTTGGCTCCGGAGTGCGACGCCGAGCTACGCTGCCCCGAGGGGCTCATCTGCTCTGAGGGGCAGTGTCGGCCGGTCGAGTGTGACTGCCCCGACGAGGACCGGCCCCAATGCGATCTGAGCACCGGCGCGCAGTATCGGAACGCCTGCGAGCTTGCCTGCCGGGCGGGCCTGGGCGCGGTCAGCGTGCCCCTGCCCTGCGACGCGGTGAGGCCATGTCAAGGTCCGCAGGTCTGCGGTCCCGACGCCCACTGTGCGGTCGTCATGGATCCGGACAATCTCGTCCTATGCCGCCTCGCCGGCAGCCGGACCGCGCCGGAGTGCTTGCGGATCTGTGTGCCGGGGGCCGTCGCGGAGCCTGAGCCACCGCCGGGGGGGGCCACCTGCGGAGGAGACTTGGCGGCTTGCCCGCTCGATCAGGTCTGCTATCTGGAGCTCATGCCCGCCCCGATGGAGCGCGGGACCTGCTTGCCGAGGTGTCTGCTCGACCAAGAGGAGGGATGTGCTCCGGGCTTGGGCTGCATGCAGGTGTCCGCTTTGGGCCTCGACGTGGGCGTGGGCGTCTGTCTCCCGACGTGCAACCCGCGCCTCGGTCAGGCCGCCTGCTCAGCGGGGCGCGAGTGTCGGGCCGACGACGCCCGAGCGTTCGCCTGCCAAGCGTGTGACTGCCCCAGGGATCCGGAGCCCACAGAGGCGGTCTGCACCGCGCAGCAGCACACCTTGCCGTCGGCCTGCTTTGCCGAGTGTTTCAAGCAGGACTCGCGACCGGGCGCCTGCGAGGGGCAGCAATGCGCCTGCGGCCTCGACTACGTGCCGGTCTGCGGCCCGGAGCAGACCATCTTCCTGCGCTGCGAGCTTCGATGTGAGCAGCCCCACGTGGTCTCTGAGGACGTGGCGGGTTGTTACGGTCAACGGCTGCCCGTCGCCTGCGTGACCGACGACGACTGCCTCCCGACGGGCTGCGATGGGCGGGTCTGTGCCGCTGCGCCCGCCCCGATGCTCTGCCCGAGGTACTCGGACGAGGCGGCGTGTTTCGCCGAGCTGGGCAGCTGCGGCTGCGTCAATCAGCGGTGCGGCTTCAACGCGACGCCCGAGACCGAGACCTGCGTCCGCCGAGTCCGCGGGGCCGCGATGCAAGGCCGCTCGGCTCGAGGCCGCTAGTGGGTCCGGTCTGACTTCCCATCTCGGCGTCAGCTTGCACGCGGGCGATGTAGGGCTCAGTCTGATGTTTCCGAATCGTAACGAGCGGCGTCAGGGTCTTGTGGGACGATCCCAACGACCCCTGTGAAGCTCCCGAAGGAGAGTCCCTCATGCATACCCCTGCCTCGGCGCGCGTCGCCTCCTCGCTCTCGGCGATCTTCTCGATGATCTTCTGCTCGCCCTCGGTCCTCAGCGCGGCCCCGGCACCGGCCCAAATCGGGGGCTACGTCAACCCCGAGCTGGGCTACTCCACGGTCGACGGTGCGCCCCCCGCCGGCCTGAACCGCGTCGAAGGCGCGGTCTATCTTGGCGCCTCTGACGCCGGCGTCGAGGCCAAGCTCGACATCCCCTTGACGCTCACGGCTGGTAAGAACTTCGGGGTCGGGATCGACAAGGCGCAAGCCTATGTCGCTCAGAAGCTCGACGGCGGCTTCCGTTGGAAGGTCGGGCAGTGGGACACGACGTTTGGCTACGAGCTCAACGACTCGGTGGACGTGTTTTTCTCACAGCAGGGGCTGGTCTTCAGCGTCAACCCCGTCGTGCACACCGGCCTGCTCCTGGGCTACGACTTCAACCCGGAGCTCTCGCTGAACGTCTACGCCGCCACACCCGCGGACTCAGGTCCCGTCGCCCATGGGGTCGACCCGCAATTCGGGGCTCAGGTCGTCTACGTCGGAGCCTTTCGCGCGGCGGCCGGTGCCTTGAAGATGCCCGACAACCTCTACGCGGACGTGGTGATCGGCAAGGACTTCGGCGACCTCGCACTCGACGCTGAGTACAACGTGACCCGCGTGCCCAAACACGACGCCCAGATGGGCTACCTCCTTCATGCGACCTATGCCGTCAACCCGACCGTGAAAGCCGGCGTTCGGGCCGAGCTGCTCAGCCGATCCTCGAGCGCGTATCGAACCGTCGGGGCCACTGTCGGACCGCACATCAAGCTGACCGAGGCCGCCGTGCTCAAGGTGAACTACCAGTTCACGCAGGTCACGGTCACCGAAGGCGACGACGCGGAGATCGGGCACGCGGCCTTTGTGGACGCGGTCTATCGGTTCTGAGGTCTCTCGGCGGGCTCGGCGGGCTCGGCGGGCTCGGCGGGCGCGGCGGGCTCGGCGGTCAGGGTCGCCGCTTCGAGCAGCGTGAGCGTTCGCGCATGATGGTCGGAATATCCGACGAGCTCGGCGCGGAGCTGCCCACGAACAAAGACGTAGGCGAGGGGCGTCTCGTTCATGAGCATGACGAGCTGCGCGACGTGATCCTGATCCTCCTCGGCGTTCTCGAGGCTGATCCGCTCCCAGCCGTGCGGGGTCTCGGCCTCATAGTCGAGCTCCGGCGCGCCGACGAGACAGGGGGCGGGGTTGCGCCGCAGCCGGTATTGCCCTTCGCCCTCGATGAGCGGCGCGACCGTCAATCGAGGTCGGGTGCTTGAAGCACCGCAGGCCAGGAACGAAGCACCGCAGGGCAGGAACGAAGCGGCGAGGACGAACCGGCAGAGACGGGATGGGCGCGTGGGCATCGGGCCGAAGGGTAGGCGGTTTCGACGCCGGGCGACACTCGTGCTACTTTTGTCTTGTCCTCATTGTCCGATCGTCTTCTTGGCGGTGCGGGCGTCGTGCGCCGGACATCCTGTATGGAGTTCGAGCGCGGTCGATGCCCACCTCGCTTCCTGTCACCGATTGCCCGGAGCCGCGATGCGGACCGGGACGAAAGGCACCTCCGATGTCGACCTCTCGACGCATCACGACGACCCAACTCCGCAAGAAGGCCCGCGACGGCGAGCGGCTGGTCATGGTCACTTGCTACGACGCCACCTTCGCCCGCCTCGTCGAGGAGGCCGGCGTGGACATCGTCCTCATCGGCGACTCCGTGGGCATGGTCGTTCAGGGCCACGACAGCACCCTGCCCGTCACGCTCGACGAGATGATCTACCACTGCCGCGCCGTCGCCCGGGGCTGCACGACGCCGCACCTCGTCGGCGACTTGCCCTTCGGCAGCTACCAAGTCTCCACCGAGCAGCTCATCGAGAGCGCGGCCCGGCTCCTGAAAGAGGGGGCGGTCCAGTCGGTCAAGCTCGAAGGCGGCGCTGAATATGCCGACGCCATCTCGCGCCTGACGCGCGCCGGCATCCCCGTCATGGGGCACTTGGGCCTCACGCCGCAGTCCGTAAACCAGTTGGGAGGCTATAAGGTCCAGGCCAAGACGCAGTCGGCCGCGGAGAAGCTGCTCGCGGACGCGCGCGCGCTCCAGGATGCCGGCTGCTTCGCGATCGTGCTCGAGGCCATCCCCGCTCCCGTGGCGGAGCGCGTGACCGCGAGCCTGGAGATCCCGACCATCGGCATTGGGGCGGGCGTGGGCTGCTCAGGCCAGGTGCTCGTCCTCTACGACCTCTTGGGCCTCGACGCCGGCTTCAACCCCCGCTTCGTCAAGAAGTACGACAATCTTCACAGCCGGGTCGTGGAGGCCGTCTCCGCATACGCGACGGACGTGAGAGCCGGCACCTTTCCGACCGAAGAGCACAGCCACTATGTGAGCCACTGAGCGTCGTGCAGGTCTTCGAGCGCGTGCCCGAGCTGCGGGCTTTCCTTTCGCCCTTGCGAGCGGGTCGGGTGGTCTTCGTACCGACCATGGGCTTCCTGCATGAGGGGCACCTCGCGCTCATGCGGCGCGCTCGCGACCACGGCGCGACGGTCGTGTCGAGCATCTTCGTCAACCCGGCTCAGTTCGGCCCCAACGAGGATCTGAGCCGCTATCCGCGAGACCTTGAGGGAGACCTTCGTAAGTGTAAGGACAGCGCCGTCGATGCAGTCTTCCTGCCGTCGGTCGAGGTCATGTATCCGGCGGGGCATCACACGACGATCAGCGTCGGCGAGCTCTCGGTGCCCCTGTGTGGTCGGTCACGGCCGATCCACTTCGCGGGGGTCTGCACCGTCGTCGCGAAGCTGTTCAACATCGTCGGCTGCGACGTGGCGATCTTCGGCGAGAAGGACTTTCAGCAGCTCGCGGTCATTCGGCAGATGGTCAAGGATCTGGACTATCCGTTGGAGGTCGTGGGGCACCCCATCGTGCGTGAGCCGGATGGCTTGGCGATGAGCAGTCGCAACGTCAATCTCACGCCGAGACAGCGGGCGGCCTCCACCTCGCTGTCTCGGGGGCTCGCGGCGGCCCGAGAAGCCTTTGAGCGCGGAGAGCGTGAACCTCGTCTGCTCGAGTCCATCGTGCGGCACGTTGTGTCGAGTCAGCCCGAAGGTGAGGTCGACTATATCGAGCTTCGGGACGCCACCGATCTCTCGGCCCTCGACGGCCCAGTGTCGCGGTCGGCGGTCCTCGCGGTCGCCGTGCGGTTCGGGGGCACGCGCCTCATCGACAACACCGTCCTCGTCGGGCCGCTCTCCCGATCACGGGCCTGAGTGAGCCTGCCTCTCAAGGCGCAGCCCGCCCCCATCTCGCCCGGCCAGGACGAGCACGCGGGCCGGGAGCCCACGGTCATCGTCCAGGAACCGCAAGGCCCGGACCGTCAGCCCGGCTTCAGCGAACGCGAGCAGGGCGCGGGTGAGCTGTCCGGCGTCGAAGACGAAGACGACGCGGCCATGATCCGCGAGCGCGTGGGCCGCGCAGAACGCGAAGTCGGAGACGTCGCCGAAGACGCCGTGGGTGGCCGCGTGCGTCGCAGGATCCGGGCTCTGACGACCCCACCCCGGCGCATAAAACGGGGGATTACTGACGACCACGTCGAAGGTCCGCTTCGCCAACGGACGCTCCCGCACGTCGCCCCGCACGAAGCTCGCCCTCTGCCCACACAGGCCCTCGTTGAGCCGCGCGTTGCGTCTGGCCTGCTGGACGGCGCGGGCATCCCTCTCCAGCCCGAGGCGCAGGCCCATCTCGGGGTAAACGAGGCCCAGGGCGACGAGCAGGACGCCGCCGCCCGAGCCGAGATCCAGGACTCGGTCGCCGCTTCGGATGGGCGTGAAGTGCGCGAGCTCGAAGGCCCAAGGGCAGGGCTCAAAGCCGCCATGGCTATACAGCAGCAGCCCCTCGCCAAAGGCCTTCACGCGCTCATCGGGCAGAGGCTCGCAACCGGCCTCGCGGGCCTGCTTTTCAAGGGCTCTCGACACGACAACTTAGAGATTTGGTCTGCATCGACCGATAATGCCGGTATGCCGTCCGCTCGCGCCATTCTCCTGACCGTCATCCTCCTCGCCTCCGTCACTCTGGGCGGTCCGGCCTTCGCCGAGCCCTTGGAGCGCGGGCACTTCTCCTTGGTCGCGGGCTTCGTCGTGCCGACGTACCTCTCGGTGGACGGGGAGTCGACGAGCGCGGAGCCCGGGCCCCTGGTGCGCCTCACTTTGGACCGTCCTGACCGCGATGGCGCGAGGTGGGGTTATGGGGGAGCGGCGAGCGTGGGCTCATTCAGCGCGGGTCGCACCGACGAGCAGCTCAACGTCTTTGAGCTCGTGGGTGTGGTTTATTCCGAGCTGCCAGCGACGTTTGGGGGCACGGTGCGCTTCGTCGGCCTCGTCGGGTATCGGCGCCTCTTCGCCGACGCCCGCCGCTACGACGGCGTGCATGGGCTCGCGGTCAATGTGGCCGCGAGGTGGGAGCGCGCCATCGCCCGCAACCTCATCGGTCAGCTCGAGCTCGGCATCATCTCACAGCCCGTGGGCAGCAACGGCCCGCATGACGTCGCCTTTGGGCCGTTCCCCCACATCGGCATCGGCTTCGTGATGTAGCCGGGTCCGCTCAGATGTTCTGAGCGAGCCCACTCGCCGCCGGTCGGGCCTCAAGCTGCGCGGCGATCTTCTGGAGGGCTGACCGCTCGGCGTCTCCCACGCTCGGGAACAGGCCGAACAAGCCACCGCTCGCCTTGGCGACCTGGCGGGCGAGCGAGAGCAGGTTCTCACGGGCGTTGTGCGCGTCGGCGTCGGACATGGCCGCGACGAGGGTCCGAACGTACATGAGCGCGGCGTCGTAGAACTCGACCTTGGGCCGCTCGTTGAGCAGGACTGTGAGCACCGCGTGGGCGGGGGAGTCGGGTGTGACGCCGGCCTCGGCCGCCGCCTTCTCCAACATGACCCGCTCCTCGTCCTGAAGCGTCCCATCCGCCCAGGCGACCTGAATCAGCGGGACGAGGTGCAGGATGGGCACGTGGTCCGCCGTGACACCGAGCTCGGCGAGCCAGGACAGGAGCTGCGGATCATGAACCCCCGAGCGCTCCTCAAGGGCCAGGGCCGCGGCCTCCTTGGCCAGACGGTCGCGCATCTTGGCGATGAGCGCCTGATTCTGGCGCAGGTAGTACTCTTCCTCGTGGGCGGCGCGAACGCTTTCGAGTGGCTTGATGTGGTCGGACATAGGGGATCCCCTGACGTGGCTGGGAAGTGGCTAGAAGTATAGGGCGCGGTTTGTACGCTGCGGAACGGGGGCTTTCAATCATCGCTCACTAAGGGGTGAAGCGCGCGAGCTGAATGCGCCCGCTGCTGCCGCCCGCCCGCCATGCGGCGACCATTTGGCCGGCGACCATTTGGCCAGCGAGCGGGCGGAGCTGGTAGTCGGTGACGAGCCCACCCTCGATGGTCAAGCGCGCCGGCCCCTCAGCGGAGAGCCCGCGAGCGTCGAGGCGAAGGCTCTCGAGCTGGCGCCCATGTCCCGTGCTCCCCGAGTAAAGGCCCACGAGCACGAACGTCTCGGTGCCCGAGCCATAGACCGGCGCGGGGTTGAAATACTCGGGGATGCTCCCGAGCTCGACGCTCGCGCCTTGCCGCTGGCCGGCGGCGTTCAGGGAGGCGAAGTAGAGGCCAGGCACCGGGGCCCCGAAGTCCGAGTACGTCATGCGAAGGCCGCCGTCGACGAGGGCGAGCTGCGGGTACTCGACCGATTGGCCCACCGGCGTGACGCTCTGACCGACGACGCCGTCGACCGAGACGGGCACGACCTCGATACCGGCGTTGGTCCGCTGGGCGATCATGAAGTCGTCGCCCGTGAAGACGCCGCTCCCGTACTCGAGCTCCACGACGTCGCGGAGGGCCAGGTTCGAGGCCCCGGCCACACCATCGGCGTCGACGACCGTGGCGTAGGCATCGTTCCCGCGCTGGTTCAGGAGCAGGGGGGGCTGATTCGGCCGCTCGATCAAGCGGGGGATGGTGCCATCGCCGGCTCGCTGACTCGGCCCTCGCGCCCGACCCGTGGCGTCGAGGGGCATGAGGTGGACGGCCGCGTCGTGCTCATAAGCGAGCAGGAAGCCACCCGGCGAGGGCGCGAGCGAGAGCCGCCCACCGTTGACGGCGATCTGGCACGGCAGGGTCTCGATGAGTCTGAGGTCCACGTCGAAGCGGGCGAGGAAGACATTCGACGTGCCGGCGACATCTCGATCGGCGAGGTAGGCGATGAGGACCACGTCTCCGCTGGTGGAGAGGCTGAGGCTATGGGCGGACGTGCCGGGCAGGAGAGGGCGCACGCAGGCCTCGAGCCGCTCGTGGGCGCCGCAGCCGTCGCATCGGCGCGTATCGAAGTCGCAGGCGTCGGTGCAGGCGCTTTGACCGCCGCCAAACCCTTGCTCCACGCAGGTCGGCAGGTTCGGGTCTCGCGGATCGCAGACCTCCGACAACAGCTCGCAGCAGTCGATGGGGAAACGCCCGGGCGGGCCGGGCTCGCAGTCGGCGCGACAGACCTCACAGGTGGAGACGAGGCCGTCCCCGCAGAGGGCCGAGCCGCAGGCGGAGGGGTCGAGCGGGGGCAGGTTCACGGCCCCGCAGAGCGGCGGAGGGGGGAGGGGACCGTCGACCGATACGGCGGCGTCGATAGCCTGGTCGATGGAAGAGTCGATGGAAGAGTCGATGGAAGAGTCGATGGGGGCGTTGACGGCAGCGTCGGCGGCGACCGAGAGATCAGGTAAAGTAACTTGACCATCTTCGCGGGCTGGGACGTCCACTGGCCGCGAAACATCGGTCGGGACCGCGACATCCGCCGGCGCTCGGGCGTCGGCGGAGAGCGGGGCGTCTCCCCCCGGTCCGACGTCTAGAGCGAGGTCCGACGGCTCGGCGTCGGCGGCGCGGGCGTCCCGTTCAGGGGCGGTCAAGGCATCCAGTGTCGACGCCGCGGGCTTGGGCTCGCAGGCGGGAATGAGAAAGAAGCAGAGCAGGGCGGTCATCGTGTGGGGGGCGCGCATGGGTGCATCCTCTACGTCCTGTACCCTGGGGATCAACAGGTCATCTCGGCCGCTCGGCCGCCCCGATTCTGAACGTCCGCTCAGTGGGTGATCCGCCGACGGATCGGACCTGAAAGTTCCTGGACTCGACAGCCTGAATGACAGCCATGGTCAAGGCGTCGATGGGGGGCGTCGGGGCGAAGCGACGCCTACTCCAACCGCAAACCGAGGCCTCTCATGGGCGAACCGAGTTCCTTTGCTCTCCTTAGCCGCGCCCCACAGGCTCGTCGCGAGCCGATGGAGAAGAGATCAGCGCGGCTCCTGCTCCTCCTGCTGCGTCTCCT
>SHZC01000165.1 GCA_009692505.1 Myxococcales bacterium | reverse complement strand
GGACGACCGTGCCTATCCAGGCCGCCGCGTCGGCGCTCACATGGGTCAGCATCGCGATCCGCTCCGGCCCCGACCGTCTCCCAGGCGACTCGCATCAGCCCGGCGACCGCGGTCTTCGACATCTGCTTGGCGCACCAGCCCGAGTCGTATGAACGGCGTGCGTTCTCAACCCCCTCCGAACACCGCCCGCTCAATCCTGCGGTTCTCGGCCGCGGGGCCGGCCGCATTACCAACCTCACGCGGAACGCCCGCGTGCGCGCCCGCTCCCACACCGCAGGGTCGGGTGCGCCAGCCAGCCCGACGTCCGCGACGTGCTCGCTTGGGTGCCCGGCTGCCGTAAGCCAACGTGCGAGGGCAGGCGGAAGTCGCGCGTCCACCAGGAACCGCATTACGCCACGTGCAGGATAGGGTGATCGCTCTGGCGGGCCGCGAACTCAAGAGCCGCATCGATATCGCCTTGCTCGAGATAGGGGAAGTCGTCAAGGATCTCGTCACGGGTTGCCCCAGCGGCCAGAAGGTCAAGCACGTCCTTGACCCGGACCCGAAGGCCGCGAAGGCAGGGACGCCCACCGCACTTGCCCGGCTCGACGGTGATGCGGTGGAACTCGCTCATATTCGACCCCTCTCGATTCGGTCGGGTCGCCGCCTAGCCAGAGAACGCGATCGCGCGCGATGGGCGGAGTCCACGCGGCTGGCGCGAGGGTGCGCGAGGGTTGGCAGTGGCCATGGAGTACTGGCCGCCCCGCGTGGGCCTTCGGTTTTACCGTTTCAGCACCAAGCCCTCGGTGGCCATCAGAGCCTCGTCCGTCTGGTGCCTCTCCGCTTCAAGAAAGTGGGACACCGCGGCATGAAGGCCGGGGTGCGCGAGCAGGTGCGCCGAGTAGACGCGGATCGGCAAGAACCCACGCCCGAACTTGTGCTCGCCGCCCCCCGCGCCCGCCTCGAACCTCTCGAAGCCCCGCTCGATGCAGGCCTCAATCCCCGCGTAGCTGGCGACCTCGAAGTGCAGGTTCGGCACCTCCTCGAAGCAGCCCCAATATCGGCCGTAGAGCGCGCCGTTCTTCGCTAAGTTGATCGTGCCGCCGATGAGCTCGTCGCCCCTCCGCGCGAGCACGAGGACGAGTCGCTCGCGGCATCGCTCCCCGAGCAGCTCGAAGAAACGCTCGTTGAGGTATCGCTGGCCGTAGGCGAACTTATCGACGGTTGAGACGTAGAGGCGATGCAGGTCCTGGGCGGAGGTGTCCCGGGTGGCCAAGGCCTCGTGCACGGTGACGTTGATGCCCACCTCCGAGACGCGCCGCCGCTCCCGCCGGATCTGGTTGCGGGCCTTGCTGTCGAAGGACTCGAGGAAGTGGTCGAAGGACCGATAGCCCCGGTTCCGCCATTGAAACTGCAAGGTGTGGCGCGAGGCGAACCCGTGCGCTTCGAGGGCGGTCGCCTCGTCTGGCGTCACAAAGAGGAAGTGCAGCCCGCTGCCGCCCTCGGCCCGGGAGAGCCGCATCGCGGCCGTGATGAGCGCGGCTCGAAGCGGGGCCGGATCCACGTCGGGCAAAATCAGGAATCGTGGGCCCCCGACCGGAGAGAAGGGCGAGGCGACGATGTGCTTGGGGTAATACCGGAGGCCCGCGCGGTGGGAGGCGTCGGCCCAGGCGAAGTCGAAGATGAACTCCCCATGGCTGTTCAGCTTCCGGAACATGACGAGCGCGCCTCTCGGCGACCCGCCCTCATAGGCCACCAAATACCGCGGGGCCCAGCCGGTGCTCTCAGCGACGCAGAGCGAGTCCTCCATCGCGGAGAGGAACCCATGCTCGAAGAACGGGCTGGCGTCGTGGGCGAGCGCGTCCCAGGTCTCCCGTTGGAGCTGGTTTATGGAGTCGTGGACGTGGACGTCGAGCGGCGTTTTCATCGCGCTGCAGCATGCCAGAAGGGTGATAGCGTTCGAGACATGAACAGCGTGCGCCTCTTCCGCCGCGTGGCGGTCTTCTGCGGTTCGAGCAACCGCGCTCGGCCAAAATACTTCGACGCGGCCCGCGCCGTCGGCCAGGCCCTCGCCGCTCGGGGCATCGAGGTCGTCTACGGCGGGGGGCACGTCGGCCTCATGGGGGCCGTGGCCGACGCGGCCTTGGGGGCGGGCGGCAAGGTCATCGGCGTCATCCCCGAGAAGCTCCTGGCGCTGGAGGTCGGGCACACCGGGCTCACCGAGTTGCATATCGTCCCGGGTATGCACCCCCGCAAGGCGCTGATGGCCGAGCTGTCCGATGCGTTCATCGCGCTTCCCGGCGGCATGGGCACGCTCGATGAGGTCTTCGAGGCGGCCACCTGGACTCAGCTCGAGTACCAGGCCAAGCCCGTCGGGCTGCTCAACATCGGCGGGTTCTTCGATGGGCTCTTGGCTTTCCTCAATCACTCGACCGCGGAGGGGTTCATGAGACCGGAGACGCGCCAGATCATTCAGGATGATGAGACCCTCGACGGCCTGCTCGCAAAGCTCGAGCGCGTCGAACTCCCCAGCTTGCCCGACGGTGCTTCCTTGAGGGCGATCGTCGGAGCTGGTCAAGCGTCATGACGATCTCCGTCATCGCCGGGAGCAGTCAGGGCATCGGCCTTGAGCTCGTCCGGCAGCTCGCCGCGCGGGGGGAGACGGTCGTCGCGGTCTGTCGGGGCGAGATGCCCGAGGTGCCGGGGGACGTGCGCGTCGAGACCGGCCTGGACTTCACGACGGAGGGCGTCATGGAACGCCTCGCCGCGCGGCTGACCGGGCTGGAGGTTGGCCTCCTCGTGGTCAATGCCGGCCTGCTCGTGCCCGATACCTTCGACACCTTCGACGTGGCTCAGCTCCGGGCGCAGCTGGAGATCAACGCCATCGCGCCGCTCCTGCTCGTCCGCGCCCTGCGACCGAACCTCAAGCGGGGCAGCAAGGTCGCGCTCGTCACGAGCCGCATGGGCTCGATGGCCGACAACACCTCCGCCGGGTACTACGGCTACCGGATGTCCAAAGCAGCACTCAATATGGCGGGCACCTGCCTCGCCGTTGACCTGAAACCTGCGGGCATCGCGGTCGGGCTCCTGCACCCCGGCTACGTTCGGACACGCATGGTCGGCTGGCACGGCGAGATTGACGTCGGCCAGGCCGCTCTTGGGATTATCGGGCACATCGACCGGCTCGATCTGACGAACACGGGCGGCTTTTGGCATGCGTCGAAGGCGATGCGGCTGCCGTTCTAAATCAGTGCTTCTTGTTCGGCAGACGGCGGGCGCGCTTCTTTGCGGTCCGCCTGCCTTCCCGGGTCTCTTCCCGGGCCACCACGACGTCGTCGGTGTCGCCGTAGTCGACAGGCCCCGCGGCCCCGGACCGCTCGTAGCCCTCGATGATGGACAGGAACCGAACGCCCGCGTCTCCCGCCAGGAGGGTGCCGAAGAGCGAGCCTTCGAGCCGCACGGGCGCCAAGGCGTTGAGCAGATATCGAGTCGGATGATTGCTGGTCATCGAGAGGCCGTCCTGCAGGACGATCGTCGTCTCCGGCTTATGGGGCGCGCGATAGGTCGTCAGGACGGCGACCTCGATGCGCTCGCGTTTGGTCACACGCACGGCCCGCTCCTGCTTGCCGGGCGTCAGCTCCTGCCCATCGGCGAAGAGGCTGACACGCCCGAAGGCCTCGGGCCCAAGCTCCACCATCATGAGGTCGCGCTCGGGCTGGGAGAGCTTGTGGTCGGCGTTCAGA
The DNA here is from genome assembly GCA_009692505.1 of Myxococcales bacterium. Taxonomy (GTDB): domain Bacteria; phylum Myxococcota_A; class Bradymonadia; order UBA7976; family UBA1532; genus SHZC01. The sequence goes on along the minus strand of SHZC01000165.1, from coordinate 7,989 downwards.
TCGAAGCGCGCCTGGTAGGCCTCCGCTCGCAGGCCCGGAGGGATGGAGAAGATGCAGAGCAGATCAATCTCGAGGTGCTCCCCGGCCTTTCGCAAGGTCGCGCGGACCTCTCGCGTGGGCTGGCCGCTGTGCGCGAAGGCCGGCAGCGCGGCCAGCAATGATGCGAGCAGCAGACACACGCTTGGGCGAAGGGTCATCCTTGTCCTTGTAGCGGGCGGATGAGGTCAATGCCCGTGGCGAAAGTGGTCGAAGATGACCCGTACATCGGTCGTATCCCGGCGAACGCGAGGGATTCCGAACGAGGGCTTGAGCACCCTCCGAAACGTGCTCGCCATCGTGGGCTGCTTGGCGAGCCAGCAGGCGTCGGTGCTCTCGACCTCCACGAGGGCCAGACCCTTGCAACAGCGAGGCACGAGGCCCGGCGCGTCGAAGCCCGCTGTCCCCACGTCGACCCAGATGGGGTTGGTGATGGCGAAGGGCCGCCAGACCTGCAGCGGCCCGGGCTCAAGCTCACCGAGCGTGCTCCCGCCGAAGCCCAGCGCCGAGCCCACGGAAGCGAGCGCGTCGTCCAGAGCGACGGGGGCAATATCGAGCGGCGGCGCCACCGGGAAGAGGTTGCGATCGCCCTCGACCTCGACGACGAACCAGGTGTCTCGGGGCACGTCGACAGCGAAGGTCTGGCTGAAGCGCGTGGCCCCGCCGGAAGGGGTCATTGTAATCGGGAAGCGCTGTGCGACCCGGCCGTTCGCGTAGAGCGTGCCGCGCACGACATCGACCCACGGGGCCGCCTGAATGTTGACGCGAACCTCGACCGTCGCGGCCGCCGTCTTGACGTCGCTGCCGATCGGTTTGCCGTCCACGAAGAGCTCGACGAAGGGGCCGTTCGTGACCAGCGCCGCGTGCTCGCGGAACGCCTTGACGACGCCTTGGGGCGTGACGGCGGCGGGGTCGTCGGTGCCCATTCGCAAGTAGGTCCGGGGCACGCCGATGTCGTCGGTCTCATGGCTGTCGGAGTTGCCCGTGCCGACATATCGATGGCCGAGGTTCAAGAGGTTGAACCAGTCGTCGACGACCCCGGGGAAGGCCACGTCGCCGTCTTCGCAGAGGATGGTGCCGGGCTCGCTGGGCAGGAGCGCGCGGCTCTCCTCGGGGATGTTCAGGCCGTCGAGGCGCGCGGGCAGCGTGGCGTGGTGAAGCTGCCCGACGATGCCGCCGTTGAAGAGCTCCATGGCGTCGAAGTCGAAGCTGAAGAGGTTCTCGCCTGCGGGGCCTAGGAACGCCGGGCCGCTCGGATGGACGAAGTTGCCGAAGTCAAACGCGGACGCGGGCGGCAGGGGGACGGGGCGGGCGCTGACCGGGTCGAGGTCGAACTGCTCGAAGTAGCCGAGCACTGTGTCTCGGGCATGGTTGACCTGAAGGATGAAGTCCTCCGAGCCGAGCGCCCCCTGAGCGCGCAGCCGCTTGAAGACCTCGGTCGGCGGACGGTTCGCCCACTCGAACGAGCCCTTGGTGATCTCAGCGGCCTCGCGCTTGACCGGGAAGCCGTTGAAGTGGCCGGCCTCAAGCGTCGTCAGCTCGATGCCCACCAGCGAGCTCAACCAGTCTCGAGCGCCCATCTTCTCGATGGTCGGCGCGTAGTCGGTGATGAAGTTGTGGTCGGTGGCGGTCATCAGCTCGAGGCCGCTGGCGAGGCCGCTCACGACGCGCTCGTGCAGGCCCACGTCGGAGTCGAGGGAGGGATCGGCGTGGATGTGGAAGTCCGCGGCGATGTAGCCCGTCGTGTCGACGACGCGCTCAAGGACGGCGAGGAGCTGCGCGGGCTCACCGACCGTGGGGCGCAGCGTGGCTCGGTGGATCGTGTACTCGGGACCGCGGGAGACGACCACGCGGTAGTGGGCGGCCGGGGGCACCTCCAGGACGACCTTGCCGTCAAGCTCGGCGAAGTCGAACGCCTCGAGGTACTGACGGGTCCCGGCCTCTGACGCTTGGTCGGCCTCAAGATCGGTGTGGCGCCACCGCTGACCGGCCGTCACGTCGAAGAGGAACTCGCGCAGCTCTTGACCGCTGAACTTCGTGTCGTATTCGCCGACCACGGAGACCTTCGCCGGCAGCGGGCGGCCCTGGGCGTCCACGACGGTCACGGCGATTCGGGCCGGAGATGGCAAGGTCAGGCGGGCATAGGCGCCGTCGCCGCCGACGGTGATCGGGACCGGCGCCGACAACATCGGATCAAACTCGACGCGCAGCTCATAATCACCCTGGGGGATCTGGCCCTTGAAGTGGCCTTGGGCGTCGGTGAAGAGCTGGTTGACCGGCTGGCCGCCCGCGTAGACGAGGACCGAAGCCCACTCGACCGGCGCGGCCGTCGTCTCGTCGATGACCTCACCCGCGAGCGTCTCTGTATCCAGGCCGCGGAGCTTGTAGACCGTGTTCATCACGCTGCCGACGTCGCCATTGCCGACCACGAAGTAGGTCGTCTGGCCGAAGCGCTGGTCGGGGGCGAGGTGACTCGGGGCCTGCCCATAGAAGACCCCGGTGAACGCGGAGGCCAAGAAAGGAATCAACATTGAGTCGCTGCCGACCTCGACACCGTAGGCCTCGGCGTATCGATTCTTGCCGTCCGCGTCGAGCTGGGAGGCGACGTAGCTCGGCGTTTGGGGATCGGGCAGGGCGAAGAAGCCGTAGGACACGCCCGTCTTGCTCGTCGTGACGAGGCCATTGGTGATGAGCCCGGGCAGGGCCGGGAAGCCCAAGCCCTTCTCCGCCCCGACGGTGTAGGCGTCTTCGAGCGCAAACCGCACGCCGTAGCCTCGTCCGGGGATGAAGACCTTGTTGCCGGCGCCGAAGAGCACGACCGCGCCCATCGGGGCCTGGAACCCGCCGCTCAGGCCCAGGAAGCCCGTGAGCAGGCTGCCGATGGTCGGCTCGGGCATCTTGAGATCGCCGCCGGAGATGTTCCGCATGATCGAGGTCAGCTTGATGTACCGCTCACCCGCCGGCAGCTCGTAGGTGAGGTCATAGGCCAGCTTGGCTTCGCCATCGGGGCGCGCGGTGTCGAGCAGGCCCACGATGCCGGCGTCGGGCAGCTCGTGGGAGTTGTTGATCACTTGATTGAGCGTGCGGGTCATGGTGAAGAAGTCACCGCCCGTGCCCGAGACGCGGATCTTCGCCGGGTCTCCGTCGAGGCCGTCGTTGGAGACGCTGACGGACTTGGGCACCAACGCCTGAAGAAAGAAGATCGGGAAGAGCTCACCGAAGAGGTCTCGCCCACGGCCGCCATGCGCGTCACCCGCCGCGGTCGGTCGCTGGAGATCCGCGTCGATCAGCGAGCCGCCGTAAACGCCGAAGCCGCGGGAGAAGCCGGGCCCCTGGATGACGACCCTGATCTTGTCGTTCTCGAGCAGGAAGTCCCCGACCTCACCGAGCGCCGTGGGGCCGCCGATGAGCTCGTCACGCGACATGACCTGGCGGGCCGTCGCCGGAGGGGTCGGGGCGTCGCAGGCCGACGTGAAGGCGGCCACGGCGAGGGCCGTAAACCGAAGGCCGGCGCGCATTTCAGAACGCTCCCTGAAGGAGAACATCGAGTCGATCGTTGTTGATGTTGCGGGCCGCGTCCTCGAGCACGAGGTGATAGTTGACCTTCACGGCGAAGGGTTCGTCGGGCACGTTCCAGCCAAGCCCGAGGGTGTGGACCCGCACGTCGTCCGTGTCGAGGCGGGCCTGCGTGTCGGCGTCGGTCTCGGTGACATCGACCGTGGGATCCAGGAGGGCGAAGCGGTACGCCGGCACCAGGCCATAGGGGGCCTCGTAGGACACCTGCGCGAGGAAGCCCTGGGCGGAGATCTTCGCGTCGCTCGGCACATCCTTGGGCTCGTCGATGCGCCGGAGGTACTGCACGAGCAGGTGCGCCCCGAAGGCGTCGACGGCGAGGTCCCCCGCGAGGCTGAGCTGCTTTTCGGTGAGGGCGTCGGGCGGGCTGCCGGAGGTGACCTCATTGTGATCTGCGCCCAGACCGAGGGTGATGATCTGACCCCACGAGACCTCGAGGCGAGCGGTATAAGCCAGCGTCTCGTTGTCATTGAGCGGGCTCGCCGGCGAGTTGCCGTTGCTCAACGTCAGGGCGTATCGCAGGCCCAGGCCTTCCTCATCGGAGAGGTAGAGGCGGTCGGACGAGAGCTTGAGGCCGACTCGCCGGTCGAAGGACAAGCCGTCGGCGTTGTAGCCTTCGACGCCGCGGACGCCACGGCTGGAGACGGCCATATCCGTGAAGACGAGCTCGGGCGTGGGCGTGGCCTCCTCGGCGGCGAAGGGCACCTTGAGCTGGCCGGCCGTCAGATGGAGGAACCGGTAGGCGTGGTAGGAGATGAACGCGTCCCGGAGCTGAACCTCGACGGACCCCTCGGAGGTGTTCATCGCGCCGCGGCGGTCGTAGGCCCCCTCGAGAGACACGCCGATGGTCGTATTGTCGCGCGACGCCTCGAAGGCCAGGCGGGCGTTGAGCATCTGGAAGCCATCGTAGCGCCCGACATAATCCGTCTGCGCCTCGTCGTCGTTGATGAACGAGAACAGCGTGCGGACGAATCCGCTCGGCGTCAGCACGAAGCCGCTCGGGAAGAGCAGCCCCGTCGCCGGCTTCGCGAGCGCGAATGGGGCGGGGAGGGTCTCGACCGGCACGAGGTTCGGCGAGGCGAGCTGGACCACCGGCGGGGGCACGGCGAGCGAGGCTGGCGTCTCGGTTACGGCAGGCGCGCTGGGGGCCTCCGGCACGGGCAGCTCGTTGGCCACCGGGGGCGTGGGGGCTGCGACCGGGGTTGGCGAAGGCGCGTCCTCGCCCTGGGCCAGCGCCGTGAGGGGGCTTGCGGCCATCGTGGTCAGGACGAGAGCGGTGGCGGCGATGGTCTTCATTCGAGCTCCGGCAAGGGGGTCATTTATGCGCGGCTAGCCTGCGTCACGCGTGGGCGCGAAGCAATCCTACCAAGGCCTTGGGCTGAATCGGGGGCGGCGACGTTAGGCGGGAGTCGGTCAGATGACCTTCGGGCGGGCGTATCGGCGAGTCGGTGTTTGCCCCGGCTTCTGCTCGGGCTCATGATCCGCGGATGTCACACCTTCGCCTCACGATCTGGGCGTTCGCCGTCGGCTTTGCCTTGGTGGGTTGTCGGGATGGGGCGACGCAGGGAGGGCCTCCCGAGGTGGCGGTCGATGGACCGAACTCGGACTCTATGCCGCCGGCGGCCGACGTCGCGATGCAGTCGGCGGACGCTGTTCCGCCAGCCGCCGACGGTGCGGCGCAACCGCCCGACGCTGCGCCGCAACAGCCGGACGTGGCGCCGTCTGTGGCCGACGCTGCGCCACAACAGCCGGACGTGGCGCCGTCTGTGGCCGACGCTGCACCTGCCCGAGATGCCGCGCCACCTGCCCCCGACGCCGCGGCACCTGCCCGAGATGCCGCGCCACCTGCCCCCGACGCCGCGCCACCTGCCCCCGACGCTGCACCACCGCCCCGCATCTTGCCCATCACGCTCAACCTCGCCGACGCCGAACGCCTCGGCCCGCTCGACGCCTTCTTCGACGCCCCCAACACCGCGCTCGGCCTACATCGTCAAGCGACCTTACGATTTGCCTTCGAGCCGCTGCCCGCCCCGATGGTCCTCTGGGTCCGAGCCCGCGTCTGGCGGGTCGAAGATGGCGTCATGACCTTCGACGGTCGGCCCGCGCTGCTCCCCGGCGATGCCCGAGCACCCTGGGCCCGTATCATCCGGCCCTTCACCGAGGCAAAAGACTCGCCGCTTCTCGTTGAAGCCGGCGCGACCTCATTGGAGCTCCAGGCCGCGCTCGGCACGCTCGAGGTCTATGGCGCGGAGCTGCGCGACCCCCGCGACGACGCCCCGGCGCCGGTCGCCGAGGTGCCCCTGCCGCTGCCACACACGGTCGTCCTCCCAAGCTGCGGCTTGGACTGCGACGATGGGGCCGCGCTCCAGGCGGTCCTCCTCGCTGCACCCGTCGGGCCGGTCGAGGTTCAGCTCATCGACGCGCTTTACGTCCTGCGCACCCCGGTCGTGATCACCCGCCACGACGTCACGCTTCGGGGCTTGAGTTTGCCCACAGTGATCGAGTGGGCGCCCATCAACGCCGGTCAGAGCGCGGCGATCACTTTCCGGGGCAGCCGCGGCGGCCTCGAGGTGCCTCTGGAGTCGGACCACGTCGCCGGCCAGACCCGCTTGGCGGTGCCCGTTTTAGCCTTCGGAGGGGTCGTGCCCGACGCGGTCGAGCTCACGGCCGATGACTTCGGGGACGTCCCGGTGCCGTGCCTCGAAGGCCGCGACGTGGAGCGGTTCTCGCGGCATCTCCTACATCAGGCGAGGGTCGTTTCAGTCTCGCCTGCGGGCCTGCTCCTCGATCGGCCGCTCGCCCTCGACGTGCCCCTCGGCTCACGCCCACGTGTGCGCGCACTTCACAGCTTGCGCGGGGCGCGGGTCATCGGCCTCGACCTCCGCGCCGCCTGCCCGGAGGCCCGGGACGAGGTGCCGTTTGCGCCCGCCCGCTGCGAGGTGCCCGAGGTCGGTGACGACGACGGCCTCGTGTTCGAGCGGACGGTCGGCGCACGCGTCTCCGACGTCTCGGCGCGGTTCTTCGGCCGCTACTCCATCTATGTCGAGTCCTCGCTCGACACAGTGATCGACGACTACGACATGGCGTTCCCGTCGAACTACGGCGAAGGGGGTCGCGGCTACGGTGTGCACCTCATCCACGCTTCGCGGAGCGTCGTCTCAAGCGCCGCGATCGGACCCTCCCGTCACGCCGTCGTTGTGGACTTCGGGAGCTCCGACTCTCAGATCCTCGACTCCACGTTCGTCCAAACGACGCTCGCCGCGGTCGACGTGCATGGTGAAGCCAGCCGGGATACGCTCGTCCGCGGCAATGACATCGACGGCGGCACCTCAGGCGTGCTCATTGGCGGGGGCGGCACCGAGGCCCACTGCAATGACGGCCCACGGCATTGGGTTCATCGCAATCGCTTCGGCCCTGCCTGCTTCAGCGGCGTCTCGGTGTCGAACGCGACGCGGCACGTCTCGGTCATCGACAATCACTTCGATGGGGCGCTCGTGTCGTTGACCCTCATGCTCGGCGCAGGAGACGTCGAGGTCCGCCACAACCACTTCCGAGACAGCGTCGGGCAGCCGCTCTTCGTCGGCGCCGGCAGCGGGCCGCTCTTCGTCCTGGACAACCGCTTCGACGAGGTCTGCGCGGCCGAAGGGGTCGCCGTCGTCGAAGCGGGCGGCGATCTCCAGCTTGGCGACAACCTCTTCTGTGGGCCGTGATTCAACCGACCGTGTTAGACGTCTCGGCACCCGTGTCCTCTTTGGGAGGTTCCTTAGTAATATCGGTCACTTGTGGCATGAAGGCAGAGCGGCGGTGGCATCGCGACGGCCTTCGAGTCTCGTGAACCGAGCAGAATGAGCCAGTGGACGCCAACAGCCTTCGCCAGAGTTTCACCGATGTCATTTCGGAAGACGCGATCCTCGGGCGCAGCGCGGCTCTCCAACTGATACAGCGCGAGCGCAAGCTGGATGTGGTTCGGCTCGTCCGGTCGATGGTGCTTGGTGCGGGGAGCGACGACAGCGGGCGGTTGTCGGACGCGATGAGCTACTCCATTCAGGAGGCACCGAAGGATGGCGTCGTGCGCGGCATCTTCTACGGTTGGATGACCGAGAACTTTGCAGAGCTGATGCGGTTCGTGGCCGGGCGAGCGCTCGACCGTGTGCGGGCTCTTCCGCCGAAGCTGAGCGGCAGCCTCGGAGGCGTCACCGACTGGCAGGTGGTCGACTCGGAGACGGTCACCCTGCGCGCCCCGCTGGCTGGGGCGTTTCCCGCGACCTCGACACCTGCCGGCCTGAAGATCCACAAGCGCTACTCGCTGGGCCGCGGGAACATCGTCGGGTACGACATCTCGCCCGCGCGGGAACACGACGGGCCGCACCTGGTCCTCGA
>SHZC01000164.1 GCA_009692505.1 Myxococcales bacterium | reverse complement strand
CGGTCGACGAGCGCGCAGAAGACCCTCGATGATCGAGACAGCCGGGTGTTCAGCGGCACCCACCACTTCGTCGAGCTCGAGATCTACCGGGGCGCGTTGCACGGGACGGCGTTTCGAACCCGAACGGGCAACCTCAGGCCCGCGGGCGTCTTCGACCGCTTTGTCATCACCAAACCCGACTTACACTGCGCCGAGACTCAAGAGGAGGCAGCCGCCTCCGGGAATCTAAAATGACCGACGAGCTTAACCTGACGTTTCTCCCGGACGGCGAGGTGGTCAAGGTGGCGCGGGGCACCAAGGTCCTCGCGGCCGTGCTCAAGGCCGGCCGACCCATCGGCTACGCCTGCCGGGGCCTCGGTGTCTGCGTCTCCTGCCGGGTCCGGATCATCGGCCCGACGTCGACGCCGAGCGCGCTCGAGCGCGTGCAGCTCGCGACGCTCGACGAGCCTTCGGCCTACCGACTCGCTTGCCTCTGTCGGCTCGAAGGCGACGCCAGCGTCCGCGCGGACTACTGGTAGGCTCAGTCGCTGACGAACGCTTCGGCCGAGGCCCCGCGGGCACGGGCCATCTCGGACACAAGCTGAGTGAGCTCATGAAGGCTGAACGGCTTGTAGACGACGGGCACGGGGCATGTGGCCAAAAACACTCGCGACCGTTCGTTCGCCGCGCCGGCCGTCAGGATGACGAAGCGTGACATGAGGTCGGGGCGGTTCTTCGAGAGCCACTCGTGCACCTCGATGCCGCCGACGCGGTCCATGTGCAGGTCGCAGAAGATGACATCGAAGTCTGGTCGCTCTCCGAGGATCGCCAGGGCCTCCTCGCCACCGTGGGCGACCGTGACGACCGCCGAGGGCTTGAACGCCCGAACGAAGGCGTTGAGCAGGAACCGCTCGTCGTCGATGTACAGGATCGAGGGCAGGCTGTTGTTGACGGGGCTGCTCAGGATCTCGACGAGCGGGATGGGCTGGGTCTGTCGGCCGGGCAGGCGAACGGTGAATGTCGTGCCGTGGTCGAGCAGGGTGTTGACCTCGATGACGCCCCCATGGTCACGGACGATGCCTGCGGAGATGGCCAAGCCGAGCCCCGTCCCATGTGCCCGATCCTTGGTGGTGAAGAACGGCTCGAAGATACGAGGGCGCACGGCCTCCGAGATGCCCGTCCCGTCGTCTGTAACCTCGAAGCAGGTCATACCCCCCTGGCTGAAGAGGCGGACGTGAATCTTGCCCTCGCGCTCCGCCGGGATGGCCTGAGCGGCGTTGACGATGATGTTCAAGAAGACCTGGCCGAGCTTGCCGCGATCACCGCGAACCGCCGGCACCAGAGCGAGATCGCGGCTGATCACCGCGCGCGACTTGATGTCCCCCGTCAGGAGGGTCAGCGCGCTCTCGATCAGGCTGACGAGGTCGACCTCCTCGAGCTCACCGTTTCCCGTGTGGGCGAAGTTCTTGAGCGAGCGCACGATAGCGTGCACGCGGTTGCCGCCCTCGATCGACTCGCTGATCATCTGCTCAAGATCCGTGAGCAGAAACTCGGGATCAATCGTTCCGAGCTGCGAGTCGTCGAAATGGGTCTCGCGTCGGTAGAACCGCAGGAGCCGGGAGAGATCGCGAGCATAGTCCTGCAGGACGTTCATGTTGCTGATCACGAACGCCAGCGGGTTGTTGATCTCGTGCGCCACGCCGGCGGCGAGCTGCCCGATGCTCGCCATCTTCTCCTGGTGCACAAGGGCCGTCTGGGCTTGGCTCAGCTTCTTGAGCGTGGCCGAGAGATCCTGGTGTGCTTGCGAGACGGTGGCGTAGAGGTGCGAGTTGTCCAAGGGGGCGACGAGCCGCTCGACGATCGTGTCGAAGAGCCTCATTTCGTGCTCATCGAACGGCGTCACGGGCTCGACGGCGAGCCAGACTCTCGGTCGCGGGTGGCTGGCCAGCGCCCGGTGCACGTGCGGTTGACCCGAGCGCTTCGGCCAGTCGAGCCGCACATGACGAAATTGACACAGCTCCGGATCGAGGTTCGTCCGGAGCGCGTCCTGAGCCAAGGAGAACATCCCGCGCAGACGGGGAGTGTCAAACTCGATGGGGTCGGCCCCGAACGTAAGCACCTGCGGCTCGTCGCTTTGGAGGTAGATCACGCTCATCGAGGCGATGTTCAGCCTCGACAGTGCCGTCGCGGCCACGCTCAAGATCGCGTCGGTCTGGAGCGTGTCTCCGAGGCCCTGCATGAGGCGCGCGAGGAAGAGTTGCTCGTCGTACTGGCTCTGCGCGAGATCGGCGAGTCGCTTGGTGCGAATCGCCGTCCGAATCCTGAGCCGCAGGAGCTCGGGCGGCGTCGACTTGTCGAGCGTGTCGTTGACGCCCGCAGCGACCGCCTGCACCGGGAGGTCCAGGGACACATCGTTGGTCAGGAGGATGATCGGCAGAAACTGGATGGGGTGAAGGACGCGGAGACTGAGGCAAATCGCCAGACCCGAGATGCGGGGCATCCGCTGATCCACGAGGACGACGTCGGGCTTGAAGTGTTCCACGGTCGCCAGCACCGACTCGGGCTCCGAGACCGTCATGACGACATAACCCTCGGGTCGAAGCTGATGAGCGAGGACGAGGAGGAAGTCTTCGTCATCGTCGATGATGAGAACCCGCCCCGGTCGGGCGTCGTGGTCACCATCCACTGAGGAGACGGGGGCGAGGTAGGTCACGGCCGAGAGACCTTTTGGAAGGTGGGATGGGTGTCGCTGATCTCGTTTTTGAGAATCCGGAGGAGCGCGTCGACGACCGCTGGATCGAACGCCTGCCCAGACTCGACTTGCAAGTGCGCGAGGACACTGCCCGCGTCGAACGCCGGTCGCCAGGCGCGGTTTGAGCTCAGCGCATCATAAGCGTCACATACGGCGACGATGCGCGCGCCTTGCGGGATGTGCTCCCCGGAGAGACCGTCGGGATACCCTTGGCCATCCCAACGCTCGTGGTGGTGGCGCACGATGGCCCGCTCCCGCTCCAGGTAGGGGAGGCAGGCGAGCATGGACGCACCGCGAATCGGGTGCATCCGGACGCGGGCCATCTGTTCGGGCGTCACGGGGCTGGTCTGGGTCCACACCCCATCGCTCGCGCAGCAGCGACCGATGTCGTGCAGGGCCGCCCCTATCCGCAAGCACTCCAGCTCCGAAACGTCGAGCAGGAGCTCGCGCCCGACCCCGAGCGAGAGCTCCACGCACCGCGACGTGTGCTCGCCAAAGCCGTCGTTTCGATCAGAGCGTTCAGCGAGGGACATGAGCGCGTGAAGAGCCAGCCGCCGCGCCTCGCCTTCGAACTCCCGAATGCCGGTATTCTGCGGCGCGAGCGCAGCGACTTCGATCGCCACTTGGCCTTTGGGCTCGCGGGCCATACACACCCGATTTCGCCCGGTGCGCTTCGCCCGATAGAGCGCGGCGTCCGCCAGCTTGACCAGCTCACGCTCGGACCCACACCGCTCGTCCTCGGTCGTGGACACGCCGATCGACAACGTGACGGCGATGGTCGCGCCGTCGTGCGTGATCGGCGTCGCGGCCACCTGCGCGCAAATGCGCTCGGCGACGACCTTGGCGCCAGCCGCGTCCGTGGCGGGCAAGATGAGGACGAACTCCTCGCCCCCGTATCGCGCGGTGACGTCGACCTTGCGGGCCTCGGCCAGGAGGATGGCGGCGAGGCGCTGAAGGACCTGATCACCGAAGGGGTGTCCGTAGGTGTCGTTGGCCTGCTTGAAGTGGTCGATGTCGACCATCAGACACGCCAGCGGCTGGCCGTATCGCTTGGCCCGCGCGAACTCCGTGAGGAGCAACTCCTGGAAGTGCCGATGATTGAAGAGCCCCGTCAGGCCGTCCCGGATCGCCCACTCGCGCAGGCGCGCGTTGGCCCGCTCGATCTCGCACTTGAGCTGCGCCCGCTCGATAGCGTTACACAACGTGCGATGGAGCAGCGGTGCCGTCAGGTCCTCCTTGCGGAGGTAGTCATAAGCACCGGCCTTCATGACCTCGACGGCGAGCCGCTCGTCGCCCTGACGCGTGAGCATGACCACCGGTAGTTCGGGCACGGACTCGTGCAGTCGGGCGAGCAGGCGCTCACCCGTATCGTCGGGCAGGTGTTGGTCGACGATCGCGAGATCAAACGCCGTCGTCGTGGCGCGGGTGATGGCCTCGGCCGCGGAGTAGGCGACCTCCACGCGATACGATCCGGGCATACGTCGGATCAGTCGACGCATCACTTCGATGTCGTCGTTGCTGTCCTCGACGAGGAGAATACCTAAACCGCTCAAGTCGTCGTTGCCTCTCTCAAGGCCCAATAATAGTTCAGGCGAGGCGGTTCCGCTACCCGGGTGTTCTTCAACGACCGGCCCATGGCAAGCTGTGCTGCATGGACCGACCGTACTCACCCTGGGCCACAGGCCTCGCGTTAATCGGGCTCCTGCTGTCTTGCTCCCCAACGCTCGACACGCGCTGTCCCGACGGTCGCTGCCTCGAGGAGGGCTTGAGCGGCGACGTCGGCCCCTCCGACACGATGGCCGCCCCGCCGACCCTGCCCGACGCCCCAAGCACGGACACCGGCTGCGACGGTCAGCCCGACGGTCTCTGCCTCGAGGGGGGCTTGAACGGCGACGTCGGCCTCACCGACACGATGGCCGCCCCGAGCACTCCGCCCGACGCCTCAGGCGCGGACAGCGGCTGCGTCCCCTTGCCCGAGACCTGTGATGGGTTCGATCAGGACTGTGACGGCGCGATCGACAACGCCCCCGCCCCCGTAGTCTCCGATCGAATTATCGACGAGGGTGCCGTGGGTGGACGCGGCCGCCCGGGCCTCGCCTGGTCGACCGCCTTAAATGGCTACCTGATCTCGGACATGCATGAGCCGCAAGTGGGCATAGGGGCAGCGTGCCCTGCGGTCGTCGGCGTCACGCGCGACGGCATCGTGGGTGAGCTGCATACTGACCTCGTCGGGGGAACCGGCGGCGGTTGCCGCAACGCCCGCTTCGTCCCGCTCTCGACGGCACGCGGCCGCGGGGTCTTCCATGGGGTCGTCGCCTCCGCGCCGCCCGAAGATGTGGGGCGGCCCCCTATGCCGCACCTCAACCAGCAGAGCTTCGATGCGGCGGGGGCGGTCGTCGGGGCCCACCTGCCCGTCACGCTGCCGGCCCTGAACGACGTGATCCGGCTCGAGCACTACGCGCTGACCTCGGATGCCGTCGGGCCGGTCGTGGTCTACGAGCTGGTCCGCCCAGTCGCGGTCGGGGAGGTCGGCTCCGAGATCTACCTCTCGCGCGCGCGGCCGAACGCCGCGTCGGACGAGTCGCCTCTTCAGATCCAGGCGTCTGCACCCATCGTCGGTGAGGTCTCGATCGCCTTCTTGGCGGGCCCACCAGCCGGGGTGGACGCCTACGTCGTGGCCTACAGTGTCCAGCAGGGATCCAACGAGCCGACCGCGGGCATCGTGGTCGTCGTCGCCGAAGACGTCTTCGCAGTCGTCCCCGCGTCGTCGGCCCTCGGCGACGCTTTAAGCCCCCAGGTCGTCGCGCTCACTGGCGGCGCGATCGTGGTCTATGAATCCGAGCGAGGGGGGATCTTCGCCGCTCGCGTCGACTTCGGCGTGGACAGCGCGTTCGAGATGCCGGTCAAGCTCTACGTCGGACAAGCGTCGGTCCACGCTCCACGCGCGGCCGCGACGCCCGACGGCGGCTTCGTCGTGGTCTGGGAGCAAGACGACCCCGATGGACTGCGGGCCTACTTCCAGCGATTTGATGCCGCGCTCGAAGCCCTGACCCCCCCGGTCCGGATCAGCGATCTCACCCTCGTGGCGGGCAGCCTCGAGGTCACGGTCGGACCCGATGGACCGGCGATCACCTACGTCGAGTCCGCGCGCCAGGGCCAGGCCTTGCGCTTCGTCGTCGGGCCGATCGCCTGCCCCAGCCGATGATGCCCGGCCCCCCCAGCGTGCGTCCGCTCGCCCTCGTCACCGGCGCCTCCCGAGGCATCGGTCGGGAAATGAGCCTCAAGCTGGCCGCCCGCGGTTACGATCTCGTGCTCGTGGCGCGCAGCCGCGAGGAGCTTCTCGTCCTGGCCTTAGAGCTAGAGACGGCTTTCGGAGCCTCCGCTCAAGTCGTCGACGTGGACCTCACATCGAGCGACGCCGCCCCCCGGATCTTCGAGGCCGTTGGGGGTCGTGCCCTGACGCTCCTCGCCAATAACGCCGGCTTCGGGACGCACGGCGACTTCGTATGGCTCGCCCGAACGGACCTTCAGCGCGAGCTGGACATGGTGCAGGTCAACGTGAGCAGCCTCTTGCACCTGACCGGCCTCTTCCTCCCGGGCATGGTCGAGCAAGGTGTTGGCCATGTGCTCAACGTGAGCTCCACCGCCAGCTTTCAGCCTGGCCCGGGTATGGCCACGTACTACGCGACCAAGGCCTTCGTGACCTCGTTCAGTGAGGCCTTGGCGCATGAGCTTCGGGGCACGGGCGTCACCGTCACCGCTCATTGCCCCGGTCCCGTGGCGACCGACTTCGCGCGGGTCGCCGCCACCGGCCGCGTGCGCTTCAATGCTTGGGGTTTAGCGAGCGCCGAGCACATCGCCGAGCACGCCCTCGTCGCCGCTCATGCCGGACGGGTCGTGTCGATCCCCGGCCTCATGAACTTCCTCATGGCCCAGAGCCTCCGCTTCACGCCTCGCGCCGTCGTCAGGGCCGTGGCCGCCTGGGCGAATCGTCAGGTTGGTTGACCTTCATCGGCAGGCTCATGGAAGAACGCGAAGTCGTCGAGCCGAACCGCCGTGAGCTGGCGTCCCCAGACGCAGCCGGTGTCGAGCGCGAGCATGGTGCTCGTCTGGTGGAGCCCAAGGGCCGCCCAGTGGCCGCAGACGATGAGCCGCTCATTGCGGTCCGGCGCGGGGAAGTCGAACCACGGTCGGGCGCCGGGCGGCAGCTCGGAGAGGGTCCCATGGAAGTCCGGCAGCGGTCGACCGTCGGGTCGGCAGGCCCGGAGCGAGACGAAGCCGCCGACCGCCAAGGCGTCCCTGTCCTCGTCAGCGACGGTCGCCCATGTGGCGTCCACCGTCCGAAGCAGCGTTGGTAACTTGAGCCAGCCCTCGCCGCGCAGCAGGGTCGACAGCCGCGTGGACGCCTCATGGGCGAGCTCGAGTCTGAGCCCGGGCAGGATCCCCGCGTGTACGAGCGTCGCCTGGCCGACGTCTTGTAGAAACGGTCGCGCCCGCAGCCAGTCGATGAGCCCGTCGCGGTCCGGGGCGCTGAGCACGTCGTCGAGGGTGTCCCGGCGTTTGGGGCCGACGACCCCGGCGACCCGACCGAGCAGGTGCAGGTCGTGGTTGCCGAGCACCGCCCCGGCACCCAGGTCGCGGGCGAGCCGCAGGACCTCAAGGCTCTGCGGGCCTCGGTTGACGAGGTCGCCGACGAAGAACAAGGCATCGCGGCCGTTGACGAAACCACAGCGTTCCAGGAGCCGACACAGCGGCGCGAAGCATCCCTGAACATCACCAATGACGAAGGTGGCCACGCGGCGAGCATAGTACACCTTCGGCGGTCGGCCGGGCCGAGGAAGAACGAGTGCAGGTGCGTGGCCCACGGACGCAGGGGACGAGGCCGGCCTGGAGTGCGCGACGGCGGCAGGGAATGAATCGACCCCCCGGCGGCGTTCGACCTGGCTGCCAGCCGCCGGTGGACCTCTCTCTTCGTCCGGCCGGCTCGACGGCCGAGTGGCACCGGTCAGGCTCGGGACGATGTTCGGGACGAGGCACGGGGCCGGGGTCCTTGAAACCCGGCCATCTGGCGGTGTCGCGAGCTCGCAAGGCGGAAGCCGTTGTTCGTGTTGCGGTTGCCGGGGTCGTCGTTGTTGCGGTTCGACGCCCAGAGGTTCCCGGCGGTGTTGTTCCAGGACCCACCACGCACGACAGGGTTCACGCCGGTCCTTGTCCGTCGCCTCGGGCCAGTTCGCCCGCCGGGCCGACCGCCGTCAACCGGACTCGGCGTCGAACGCGCCGAGTCGCGCCAGGAGCAGGCCCTCGCGCCGTGGACTGACCCGCGTGGCGGACGCCTTCATCACCAGCGCGAGCTCGTCCCGGCAGGAGTCCTCGACGCGTCGGGCCGTCTGCCATGTCCATCTTCAGCGCGAACGCATGGCGGCCAGACCACTGTTGCGCCTGGACGACCGCCGCGTGGGTGCCCTTGCCCTCACGACAGGCGTAGGAGTGCGCGATGGCGCTTCGCTCCATGACCGGCGCCATGACCGCGCAGAGGACGTATGGGTGTTCGAGCGCGGCGTGCTCGAGGTAGCGCCGCTTCCAGGCGAGGCGCAGGAGCACGCGCAGGCGTTCGAGGCAGGAGGTTCGCGGCGCGGAGCGGCGCACCACGGTCGCGGAGTCTACTCACCCCCCACCTCGACCGTCAGCTCTCCAAGGGATTGGCCGGTCTCGGTCTGGACCGCGCAGGACACCGAGCCGCCGTTGCCCGTGGCCACAGAGTGCGTCGACCAGGTCCGCCAGCCGCCCTTCGCCTTGCCTTCAACCTTCAGCGGGACGTGGACGTCCTCCCGACCCTCGACCGACCAGACGTGAGCCATCGGCTCGCTGAGCCCAAGCGGCGCGGAGATGGAGGTGAAGCAGACGAGGCGCTCGGTCCGCCTCTCGAAGACGGTCGCGCGACCCTGGAGCGTGCGGGTCTCGCGATTCATCTGGGTGCCCAGCCCGATGTCGACGAGCCGCAGCGGGGCTGGAGGTACGATCCGCGCCGCGCCTACAAAGACGAGGAGAACGAGGACGACCGCGCCCAAGAGACCGGCGAGCGCGGCCCGACGACGCGCCCCGAGCGGGCTCGTGGCCAAGGCCGAGAGGGGTAGTGCCAAGGCCGTCGCGAAGGTCGCCCAGCGAAGGCTCATGAGGTGCCCGACCCCCAAATAAGGCAGCGTGGCCAAGAGGCCCGAGAAGCTCGAGAGCGCGACGAGCGTCAGCGCGCCCACCGGCCGGGAGAAGAGGCGCGTGAAGAGCGGGTCCCACAAGGTCGACGCGGCGGCGGCCAACAGCAGACCGAGGAAGACCCAGTGCCCGAACGTCCGGTGGGCGGACGCGAAGAACAAAGGCAGCACGAAGAAGAGCGTGAGCTGCACGAGCGACTGCGTGCCGACGACCGAGGAGTACCGCAGGAGTCGCCGATTCAGGCGCGGATCATCCGGCGAAACGTTTCGACGGAGGCTGGCGGCGAGCGCGAGAAAAGCCCAGCCCAGGACTACCGCGGTCGAGACCAGCCAAGCCCGCTCGGGTGAGCGGTTCATGAGGAGCGCGCTCGTCACCCCCCAGGCCAAGGAGGCGAAGGGCAAGAGGCGCCGAAGCCGCTCGATACGGGACGGACTTTCCATCGGGCGCGCAGTCTACCTTCAGAAAGCGGCTTTCAAGAACCCACCACCTTGTGGCCTCCTGTCCGACGAACCGATGACCAACGACGAAATCAACCTCGCCTTGCGAAAGCTCGTCCCCGAGTTTCAGGACCGCGAGGGGCTCTGGAGCTTGCAGCACGGGGAGACGCCGATCACCGTGATGACCGACCGCGAGGTCGATCGCCTGCGGGTCATCGCGCCGGTGCCCGGAGTGGACCTCACCGACGCGACGTTCCTCTACCGCTTGCTGCGCGCCAACTTCGAGACGGCCCTCGATGCGCGCTATTGCATCTTCCGAGGCACCCTCTACGCCGCGTTCATGCACCCGATGTCGACGCTCACCGAGCCGGTGTTCATCGAGGGCCTCGAGCAGGTCGTGACCCTCGTGAGCACCACAGGGGACTCGTTTCGGAGCACCGGCCTGCGCTTCAGCGGCGGCGAGGGGCACTGAGGCTTTGCACGTCCATGAGGTCTCAAGACGAGACGCCGGGGTCTCGCATCGGCACGCCCCAAGGCCGAAAGATGCCGAGATACGGTTCGGCACGGGCCTTGATTATTACCTGAAGACCCAGCACCGGAGGACTGCATGAGAAGAGCGAGTTTGCCCCTCAGGATCGTGACCGCAGCGATCCTCCTGTCCGCTTGCGGAGAGGCCCAGACCTGGGAGCAGCTGAGCTTCGCCGATGATGAGCCCGCCGCTTCGCCGGCGATTCACGAGAAGCTGGTCGGCGGCACCTTCACGTTCGCGCGGCCGGAGATCGGATACTTTCTGGCTGGCGGCGCGTTGTGCACGGCGACCCTCATCCGACCCAACGTCGCCGTGACCGCAGCGCATTGCGTCGGCTATGGCAGCGGCGATTATCCGGGCCGCTCCGTCGGGCAGGTCGTCTTCCAGTGGAACGCCGCCCAGTCCTGGGCCTTCGACTTCGACGCCTATGTCTCGTACGGGGCCCAGGTGGGGGTCGACGACATCGCCCTGCTTCGGCTCATTCAGCCCATGCCCGCCGAGATCGCGCGACCTTCAAAGATCGCCTCCCGAGGACCAGTGGCCGGAGAGAGGATCTCCTGGTTCGGATACGGCTGCGCCCAGCGGGCCGGCGTCGAGAACGCCACCGGCCTCAAACAGCAGCTCGTCTTCGACTTCGGCCAGACGGACAACTCCTGCCCCGGAGACTCGGGCGGACCCTCCCTGCTCGGTCCGGATGGGCAGGTCTTCCGCGTCACGAGCGGGTACCTCGACGGCGGCGGGGGCGACGTATTCGGGGATCTCGTGAGCGAAAAGGTGAGGCTCGACGCGCAGGCCGACCTCTGGTTCTCAGCCAGTGGAGGCCCGGTCGGGGGCGAGGCACCGGTCATCCAGTCTCCGGAGATCACCCGAACCGGCACGCATGACGGCTACGCCTACGTCGAGTGGCAGCCGGTCGACGACGCCCAGCGATACGCCCTCTACGTCGTCGGGCAGTCCAAGAACGCCCCGGGTGGCTACTTCGGGCGATGGGAAGCCGGTAAGGACACGGGCCGCGGCACGCTCTACGCGTGGGTCTCCCTCTCCGATGTCTGCCGCGCGTTGCCCGTCTCTGGCCGACGTTTGGCGTATCGAATGACAGCCGAAGTCTGGCCTGAGGCGGACGCCTCGAGGGCGCGCTATCGGGCCTTCGACGCCACGTTGTATTGCCGATGAGCGGACCTCAGGCGATCACCGCCACGACCTGATGATTGCGAGCGATGAGCCGCCCATCGACGCCCCAGAGTTCACGGTCCTCAGAGACATAGCCGTCCCAAGCGACCGGCGCGATCCCGCGGTGCAAGAGGGGCGCGTCGGGAGGCAGCCCCTCGAAGTCGCCGATGAGATCAAGGCTGAACGCGATCGTCGCGATGGGCCGAAGAGTCGTCATGGGGACGATGGCCGCCGACCACCAAGCGTCGATGAGCAGACCGGCCGTCGAGGCGTCGCGTCTCTTCCACGGCGGGCGCGTATTGACGTAGCCGATGACCTCCGGGCTCACACTCGGCCCGGCATAGGGTGCACCGCTGACGAACCGGAAGTCGAAGCGTTGGGCGCACTCGGGGATGCCGACCGCCGCCATCGGGGTCAGAGGCAGGGTCTGCCAATCGGGTGCCGCGGGGGGGCTGAGGTTCTGCCACGCCATCGGCGCCGCCCGTCGTTTGGCCAGCACCCCGACGGCGTGGGCCATGACCTGACCTCCCTGCTCCAGCACGGCCCGGAAGCAGGAAAGCCCGCTGCCCTGACGCAGCGCGTCGACAACCAAGAGCGCGGGCCCCGGCAAGACGGGGGCGACGATCTCACAGGTCAGCGAGCGCAGCGGTCGCGTCTCGTCCGCCTGCTCCGCCTCGATCGCCCGGATGAGAATCGCCACGATCATGCCCCCGAAGAGGCCGCGCCCCTGAAGCCAACCCTCGGGGACCTCGAAGGCGTACCGCCCGCCGCCGAGCGGACGGAAGGACAGGAGCTCATCCATCAACTTGAACCCTCTCTTCTC
>SHZC01000163.1 GCA_009692505.1 Myxococcales bacterium | reverse complement strand
CGCGAGCTGCTCGTCAGCGGGAGCGCTTTCAGGAGCATCGCGCCCTGGACGCGCGCCGGCATCCTCACACACGAGCTCGGCCACGCCGTGGGCATCCGCCACGAGCATACGCGCCCGGAGGCCGGGACCTGCTTCGAGGACAATAACTGGCGCGCCTTGACCCCCTACGACAGAAACTCGGTCATGCACTACCGCCAGTGCAACGGCGGCAACAGCGGCGACCTCGCGCTGACGGCCGACGACCAGGCCGGCGCGACCTCCGCCTATCCGTGATCGTCGCTTGGGGGGGCGAGAGTCAGTGTAGGCGATGCTGATCTCGGAAATGGGTTGCAGGTGGCAGCGCCCGCCTGAGACGCTCTCCGCATGAAGACACGACCAAACTGGACTCGGCACCGCGCGCTCCTTCTCTTGGCCGTCGGGCTGTCCCCGAGCGCCTGCGCGAAAGACCCGGACCTGGAGCTTGACGCGGACGGCGGCGCGGGCGGCCACGTCGGCGGCGCGGGTGGCCACGTCGGCGGCGCGGGCGGCCACGTCGGCGGCGCGGGCGGGCACGGCGGCGGGACCTCGCCTCCGGCTGCGACCTGCCTCGACCCTCAACCCATCTTGCAAGGCGACGGTCCCGGTGCCCCGTCTTCGGGGTTCGTGCGCTGTGCGAACGGCGGCGTGCACCGCGAATTGGCCGTCGACTGCCTCGAGCCCGAGCCAAAGGGCGACGCCTGTGATCCCATGGGGGTACATGACATCCCCCCGTCGTGCCTCAGCGACGACGACTGCACGGCCCAGCCCTATGGTCGCTGCCTGACCATTCAGTACGACGCCACTACCTGCGGCTGTGTCCATGGCTGCCAGTCCGACGCCGACTGCGGCGAAGGCACCATCTGCCGCTGCGGCGCGAGCGGCTCGGTGGACTGGGTACAGACCTCGGCCTGCCTCCAAGCGGACGACTGCAAGCTCTCCTCCGACTGCGCGGCCGGGGAGTGTGCGCCCCTCGCCCGTGACAACGGCTGCGGGTTCGACGAGCTCCTCGCCTGCCGAACGGCCGCCGACACCTGCCGCACGGCCACCGATTGCCCCATGGACAGGCCCGACTGCCTGCCGGACGCCGCCGGAAATTGGGTCTGCAACCCGCCCTACGACGGCCCAATCTGCGGACGCCCCCTGATCATCGAAGGCGCGCCCCGCTTGGCTCGAGCGTGTCCCAGGCCGGACTGGGCCGACGAGACCGGACCGACCGCGGTCCTCCTCTCGGTCGCCGACCGCGAGGCCCTCGCCCAACACTTCGGGGCGAACGCCGCCCTTGAGCACGCCTCGGTCGCGTCGTTCGCCCACTTCGCGCTCGAGCTGATGCGCTTCGGCGCCCCGCCCGCCCTGCTCGTCGAGGTGTCGAAGGCCATGGCGGATGAGGTCGACCACGCCCGGAGAATGTATGGCTTCGCCTCGACGTTTGGCCGCGCCGTGATAGGCCCCGGTCCCCTCAATCTCCAGGGGCTCGAGCCCGCGCCAGACGTTCACGCGCTCTGCCTCTCCGTCGTCCGCGAGGCCTGCGTCGGTGAGCTGCTCGCCGCCGTCGAAGCCGAACACCTGGCCGCTCTTGCGGCGACGCCGGACCTGCGCGAGGCCTTCTGCGTCATCGCCGTCGACGAGGCGAGACACGCCGCGCTCGGGTGGCAGGCCTTGCGCTTCCTCCTGACCCTGCCCGGCGCCCCGTCCGAGGCCGAGCTGCGGGTTGCATTTGTCCTCGCCATTGAGCACAGCCAGCGCGCGAGCGGGCCCGAGACGTCGCGCCTGTGCGGCTTCGGCCTGCTCTCAACCCATCAGCGCGAGGCCCTCGTCTCGGAGGCCGCCGCCGAGGTGTTGTGGCCCACGTTCGAGGCCTGCTTCAGCGCTTGGGCGGCCTGAAGAACCCGCTCCCTGTCGCGGCCGTCCACGGTACCGACTTCGTCGTGAGTTGGAACTGTGCGCACATCGCCAACGCTAGGACACGTGGAAGAATCCAAGCCCTGTGCCGCGAGACAGGCTACGTCCCCCCCATGCTCTGCACGCCTCGCGAATTGATGGAGGAATGACATGGAGTCGATGAGGTTCGTGCGGCCCGGGATGCCATCGCGCGACGCTTTGACTCCGACATCGAGCGCCTCGCAGCGGAGATGCGGGCGAGGCAGGTTGACAACGCACGCCCTGTCGTCCGGCTGCCGCCCAAGCGTACTCGGGTCGAGAAGCAGACCGGTTGATAGACCCATGCGAGCCCAACACGGCGCTGCAACTGGCGAGCGGCGCGTCGATGCGGCGTTTGCCCGCAGCAGGGCTCTGCGCTGGGCCGACGGAAGATAACCTTGGACCTCAATGATCCCGTTTGGGTGCAACCCGCGACATGACACGCGAAGAGCCGCGTAGTTGCCCAGGTTCGAGGCCTGGTTCAGCCCCTCCGCCGCCTGAAGAACCCGCGCCTCTTTTGCCCTTCAAGGTCCCTTCCTTGAGGGAGTATGCTCCCGCCGTCATCGCCCCCGCCGCCATCGCCCCCGTCCGTCCATCGAGGTCCCCTCCGTGAGCAAGTACGAGCCCGCCGTCATCGAGCCCAAGTGGCAAGCGCACTGGGAGTCCAACAAGACTTTTAAGGTCGAGATCGATCTCAACAAGCCCAAGTTCTACTGCCTGGACATGTTCCCCTACCCCTCGTCCTCGGGCCTGCACGTCGGCCACCCCGAGGGCTATACGGCGACGGACATCCTCTGCCGCTGGCGGCGAATGCGCGGCTTCAACGTGCTTCACCCGATGGGCTGGGACGCCTTCGGTTTGCCCGCGGAGCAACACGCGCTCACGACCGGCGAGCACCCCTCGAAGGTCACGGCGAGCAACGTCGCCAACTTCCGCCGGCAGATTAAGTCCCTGGGCCTCTCCTACGACTGGGATCGGGAGGTCGATACGACCGATCCGGGCTACTACAAGTGGACCCAGTGGATCTTCCTCCAACTGCACAAGAAGGGCCTCGCGTACATCGCCGAGGTGCCCGTCAACTGGTGCCCGGCCCTAGGCACGGTGCTGGCCAATGAGGAGGTCATCGACGGCAAGAGCGAGCGGGGCGGGCACCCCGTCGTCCGCAAGCCGATGCGTCAGTGGATGCTCCGGATCACGCACTATGCAGACCGCCTGCTCGAGGATCTCGAGGGCCTCGACTGGCCGGCGGGCATCAAGGAGATGCAGCGCAACTGGATCGGCCGCAGCATCGGCGCGGAGGTGGACTTCGAGGTTGACGGCAAAGACGGGGTCATCTCCGTGTTCACGACGCGGCCGGACACGCTCTACGGGGCGACGTATATGGTGCTCTCGCCCGAGCATCCGCTGGTCCCCCGCATCACGGTCGAGGCGCAGGCCACGGCGGTCTCGGCTTACCAGGAGGCCGCCTCTCTCAAGAGCGATCTCGACCGCACCGATCTCGCCAAAGGGAAGACCGGCGTCTTCACCGGCGCGTATGCCATCAACCCCGTCAACGGCGCACGAATCCCGGTGTGGATCAGCGACTATGTGCTCTCAACCTACGGCACCGGGGCCATCATGGCGGTGCCCGGCCATGACGCGCGCGACTGGGAGTTCGCCCGGACCTTCGACCTGCCCATCGTGGAGGTGGTCGCCGGGGGCAACGTCGAGCTCGAGGCCTTCACCGGCGATGGCCCGATGGTCAACAGCGGCCCGATCGACGGCCTCCGCGTGGCCGAGGCCAAGCGCCTGACCATCGAGCGCCTCGAGGCCGAGAAGAAGGGCAAAGGTGCCATCAACTACCGCCTGCGGGACTGGCTGTTCTCGCGCCAACGGTACTGGGGTGAGCCCTTCCCGCTCATTCACGCGGAGGATGGCGAGATCGTCCTCGTCGACGAGGCCGACTTGCCCGTCGCCTTGCCCCAGGTCGAGAACTACCAGCCCTCGGGGACCGGTGAGAGCCCGCTCGCGACCATCGCCGATTGGGTCGAGGTCACGCTGCCGGACGGGCGAAAGGGGCGCCGCGAGACGAATACGATGCCCCAATGGGCCGGCTCGTGTTGGTACTACCTGCGCTACATCGATCCGCAGAACACCGAGGCGCCCTGGTCCCAGGAGAAGGAGCGTTACTGGATGCCCGTCGACCTCTATGTCGGCGGCGCGGAGCACGCGGTCCTGCACCTGCTGTACGCGCGTTTCTGGCACAAGGTGCTCTTCGACTTGGGCTGGGTCAGCACGAAGGAGCCGTTCCAGAAGCTGGTCAATCAGGGGATGATCCTGGGCGAGAACGGCCAGAAGATGTCCAAGTCGCTAGGCAATGTGGTCAACCCCGACGACGTTGTGCGGGATCACGGGGCCGACGCGCTGCGCCTCTTCGAGATGTTCATGGGCCCCTTCGAGGCGACGAAGCCCTGGAGCATGGCGGGCGTCGACGGCGTGCGCCGCTTCCTCGAGCGCACCTGGCGGCTCTGCGTCGATCAGGAGACGGACGCCGATCTGAGCCGCGATGAGGCACCCTCCGTCGAGCTTCAGCGCGCCCTGCACAAGACGATTCGTAAGGTCGGAGAGGACCTCGAGGCCATGCGCTTCAACACGGCGATCTCCGCCATGATGGAGCTCGTGAACTTCCTCACGCCCCGCACCGAACGCCCGAGGAGCGTGCTGAGCACCCTGGTCCTGATCGTCTCACCGTTCGCGCCGCACCTGGGCGAGGAGCTGTGGTCGCGGCTCGGCCACGCAGAGACGCTCGCCTATGCCCCCTGGCCGACGTTTGACCCGGAGCTCTGCCACGATGCGACCGTGACCTACGCGGTTCAGGTCAACGGCAAGCTGCGCGCCCAGATGGAGCTCGAGGCGGACGTGTCGGAGGACTCGGCGATCGAGGCCGCAAAGATGCAGGCCAATGTCACGCGGTTCCTCGAAGGGCAGACGCTGAGACGGGCGATCTTCGTTCGGGGTCGAATGGTCAACCTCGTGGTCGGATAAGGCGTGAACATGGCGGCGTCCTCTATTTTCGTGGTCCTGAGACGGGCTTGGGGCCGGGGCGCGGTGCTCGCGTGTCTCGCCCTCTCGCCGGCCTGCACGGAAGCGGAGATAGGCGGCGTCGGGGGTGCCTGCCAGGTCCACGCCGACTGCAAGAGCGGGATCTGCGCGACCGAGCTCTGCCTCTCGAAGGCCGGCGACGATGATCTGGACGGGGCGAGCAACGGCGACGAGCACGCGGTCGGCAGCGACCCCAAGAACCCGGACACTGACGGGGATGGCCGGATGGATGGCGAGGAGCTCGGCGCGGAACCCGCACAGCCTCCGGACGAAGACAGTGACGGGATCCCCGACTTCCGCGAGTCCCTGGTAGGCGACCGCGACGGGGATGGCTCAGCTGATCAGCAGGACCCCAGGGACGACTTCCCGGAGATTGATCAGGGCCTCGTCTGCGCGACAAGTTCCGAGTGCGGAGACGGCGTCTGCGTAGGCCGCACCTGCCACGGCGGGCGCGAGGACACCGACGGGGACGGCTTGTCGAACGCCGACGAGCGACGCCTGGGCACGAACGCGCTGAGTCGGGATACGGACGCCGATGGAGCGCGAGACGACGCCGAGCTCGGTCCAGACTCGGAGGCCCCCGCCGACACCGACGCTGACGGCCTCATCGACGCGCTGGAGTCGAACCACCTCGACAGTGATGGGGATGGAACCGATGACGCGCACGATCCTATCTAGTCAAGTCCCTTTATGAACTTAGACAAGCTCCTTGACCTTCTCGCCTGCCCCGTCACCGGTGAGTCGCTCCTCTTCGAGCCGACGGGCAAAGACGAGGGACTCCTGACGAGCGCGGCGGGGCAGGTCTACCCGGTCATCGGTGGGGTGCCCAGGCTCTTGCCGCCGGACCTGCTCGGGCCGTTTCTTCGCGGCGCGTACCCCGAGGTGCTCAAACGAGAGCCCCGCCTCGCCGCCGCATTGCGCGACGCGCCCGAGCCCGAGCCCGAGGTGCTGGAGACGCTCATCGCGTACAGCCACCAGCACCTTGATCTCAAAGACGATCTCCTGCTGATCGACGACTGGCGATTGACCTGGGACCGCTTCCAACCGGGTTCGAGCCCCGAGTCTTACTCCGGTCGCGTCGTGCTCGAGGCTGGCTGCGGAGAGGGTCGACACGCCTACCTCGTTGCGCCGCACGCCTCAATCCTGGTGGGCCTCGACCTCTCGCGGGGGGTCGAGCTCTCACGCCTCCGGGACCAGAGCCCCACCTCGTTTTACGTTCAGGCTGATCTGCGCCGCCCGCCGTTCAAGCCGGGGGTCTTCGACGCCTTCTATTCCAACGGCGTCCTTCACCATACGCCGGTGCCCGCCGAGTCCTTCGCCGCCTGCGCCCGGCTGCTCCGCGTGGGTGGCAAGGCCAACATCTGGGTCTACGGCCTCGAGGAGATGCGCCTGACGTATCGGCTCAGTCACCTGACCTGGCTGCGACCCCTGACAGGTCGGCTGCCCAAGCGCGCTCAGGAGGCGCTCGCCGTGGGCATGACCGCAGCATTGGAGGTGGGCCTTTGGGCGCCCACACGGGGCCTCTACGGCCTCGGAATGACAAGCCTCGCCGAGCGTCTGCCGTACCACGACGCGGCGTCACGCGACTTCAAGTACAAAAAACGCCGAATGTTCGACCGGCTCAACCCGCCGATCACGTTCTACCCCACGCAAACCGAGCTGCGCGGCTGGTACGACGGCTTCGACGAGGTGGTGGTCACGAACGCCGACGGCCAGGGCTGGGCGGTGTCTGGGCTGAAGTCGAAGCGTCTCTGACCGAGGCCGCCTGACCGCGGGCACCCACTCGCGGCTTTCTCCTGCTAGATTGCGCGCCATGCGCATCCTCATCGCCGACAAGCTCGCGCCCCTCGTGGCCCAGGGTCTCGCCTCCCTCCCACCCGACACCGCCACCGTGGAGACCGACGCCACGCTCAGCGGCCCGTCGCTCACCGCGAGGATCCGGACGTTTGATCCCGAAGTCCTTGTCGTTCGGAGCACCGAGGTCCACGCCGAGCAGTTCGAGGCTGGGCGATCCCTCGCGCTCGTCATTCGGGCGGGCGCCGGGGTGAACACCATCGACTTGAAGACCGCCTCGTCGCGGGGCGTGTACGTGAGCAACTGCCCTGGGAAGAACGCTGCGGCCGTCGCCGAGCTGACCATCGGCCACCTCATCAACCTCGATCGACGCATCGCCGACAACGTCATCTCCTTGCGGGCGCAGCGCTGGGACAAGAAGGAGTTCGGCAAGGCACGCGGCCTTCGGGGTCGAACGCTCGCGCTGCTCGGCTACGGGCAAATCGGGCACGAGGTCGCCGTGCGCGCCACGGCCCTGGGGCTGAAGATCGTGGCCTGGTCGCTGGACTTGACGCCAGCGAGAGCCGAGGCCCACGGCATTGGCCACGCGGCCACCGCCGAGGAGGCCGTCGCTCACGCGGACGCGGTCAGCGTTCACCTCTCGTTGCACAAGGAGACGCGGGGGATCATCGGCCGCTCCGTCTTCAACGCCATGAGACCCGGCGTCCTGTTCATCAATACATCGAGAGGCGAGGTGGTCGACGCCCATGCACTCCTCGAAGCCCTCAACGAACGCGGACTCCGCGCCGGCCTCGACGTCTTCCCCGACGAGCCGACCGAGGCGGTCTCGACCTATGCCCACGACCTCGCGACGCACCCGAACGTCTACGGCACGCACCACATCGGCGCGAGCACGGACGAGGCCGAGGAGGCGGTCGGCGAGGCGGTGCTCCGCATCATCGAAGCCCATCGACAGGGCTCGAGCATTCCCAACTGCTGCAACCTCGCCGCCCACAGCCCGGCCACGCATCTGCTCGTCGTTCGTCATGCGGATCGAGTCGGGGTCCTCGCCCACGTGCTCGAGGTGCTGCGCGCCGCCGAACACAATGTGCAGGAGATGCAGAACATCGTCTTCCAGGGCGCCGTGGCCTGCTGCGCCCGCATCGCGCTGGTGGGCGAGCCGAAGGCCGAGTCGCTCGAGGCGATCCGGACCAACGAGGCGGTCTACGCGGTGACGGTCACCCGAATCAACGGCTGAAACCGGTCAGAGCGGGGCACCGAGCTGCGGCTTCTGCCCTTCGCCTTCGCCTTCGCCTTCGCCCTCGGCGGGGGGCTCGGAGGCCAGGACGCTTGAAGGCGTGACGCTGCCGGGGCTCCCGGGCTTCAGCGACTCCGGAGGCTTCTTGGCCTCGAACCGGAACAGGACGAACTTGTTTCCGGACATGAAGACCTCGGTCCCCTTGCCCTTCAACCAGGCCGGCAAGTTGGGCTCGAGCTCACTCTTGACGCGCGCGCGCTCAGTAAAGAGAAAGAACGGGCGCCCATCGCCGACCTTGTACTCATCGAGGAAGGGCTTGAAGTTCTTCGTCTCCGGCACCGGGATGACCGTATTGCCCGAGTAATAACACTCGCCGCGCCAGTTCGTCCGGAAGGCCACGATGGGCTCGCGACACCAAACCCGCGGGAAGGACTCGGGCTCGGCGGGCATTCGGCTCGCGGACATGAGGGTGTGGGTCTGGAAGGCCTCGCGCTCGTCCGCCCCGAACTTCGTGCAGCTCTCGTAGTAGGCGTCCCAGAGCGGCTTCTGGCTCCAGGCCGCGCCGACGGTCGGCAGGTAATGGTGCAGGCAGAACGTCGCCATGTAGACCCCGGCGGCGCAGAACGACAAGACGCCGTACTCGCGCAGGGCGTCTCTCTTCCAAGCCATACACAAGAGGCCCACGACGGCGAAGACGGTCACCCACTGGAGGGGGCCGCTCATGGCGAAGAGGTACTCATTGTTGTGGATGGCGTCGTAGAGGGCCTCGCCGGTGAGCTTCTCGATGGCCTCGGGGCTCGTGAACGTGGGCCAGTCGCGGTCGTACTTGTATGTGAAGAGGTTGACGAGGTTTTGAGCCGCGTCGCCGAAGTTTCGCGGCATCCGATAGAGGTCCTGGCCAATCCAGACGGCGATGGCCGCGGCGGTCGCAGAGATGAGCGCGGCGGCCCGAGCGCGGCCGGCGAGGAGGTCGTCGAGCGTGATCGCGATGAGCAGGCAGAGGGCCGGGACCGCGGGGAAAATGTAGTGATGAAACTTCGTCATCGACTTGGAGAAGATGAAGTAAGCCACGAGCGCCCAGAGGAAGACGAAGAGCTCGAAGCGTCGCTCCGGGGTCAGCTCGGTGAGCTTGCCCCTGAGCGAGCCAAACACGCGCATGATCGCCGCGGGCAAGAGCGCGACGAAGGGGAAGAGGCCGTAGCCCAACTGCTTGATGAAGTACTCGAAGCCGCCGTCGTCGATGCTGTGGACGCCGTGAAAGATGCGGTTGTAGTGGTCGTGAATAATAAAGCGGTCGTACCAACCGGGGTGATGCCCACCCAACATGCCCATGACCCAGGGGTGCCCGACCATGAAGACGATGAGCAGACCGGCGGGCACGTTGATCCAACGCCAGATGTCCCAGGCCCGAGTGAGCAAGCAATAAGCGAGGATCGTGATGCCCACGGGGGCCCACTCCACCCAGCCCTTGGCGGGGACCACGAGGCCGCAGGAGATGTAGAAAACGTAGACGTAGAGGAGGCGCCGGGAGGTCTGTAGATACAGCGTGCGAATGGCCAGCACAGCCAGCGGCAAGAGCAGCAGGGAGATCACCCAGCCCTTCCCACGCCCAACCGCGAACACCTCGCTGAAGAAGAAGCCCACGCGGTAGAGCAGTCCACCCTCGCCGGTGTATGCGCGCACGATGTCGGGGCTGCGGTCCATCGCGCACATGACGAGGAGTTGACCGCCGATGGCGAACGCCGCGACGCCCGCCACCACGAACCGAGAGAGTCGGCTCGACGCCTCTTCCTTGGGGATGAGGAAGAGGCCTTGGGTCAGGAACATGAGCCCGATGACCATGATCGAGACCATCGGCCCATCGGTCACGGCCTGCCGGCTCATGATGGCGAAGACAGGCGCGGTCGCCATGACGGTGATGGCCAGGAGGCCCGCCCGCCGCGTATAGAATCTGGACACGGACAGGTAGACGGCGAGCAAGGCCAGGATGGCGAGCGGCGGGAACAAGAGCCGCACGCCAAGCTCGTTGAAGCCTGCCAGCTCGATGCCTGCGGCCATCATCCACATGATGAGCGGGGGCTTGCTGTAGAAGCCCTCTTTCTCGCGCTTGACGCCGTCGGTGTCCCAGGGCGAGCCCCACCACGGATCGAAGGCGTTGTTCGTCTCGACCATATTGCGGGCGACCTCACCGTAGTGGGTCTCCCAGGGGTCGTAGAGGCCGTAGCTGCCTAAGCCCGGTAGATAGAGCGCAAGCAGCAGCAGCGCCAGCACGAGCACGGTCTTGCCGTCCTGTGCGAGGCGCCTGGGGGTCGTCGAGAGGTAGGCGTCGATGTTCACGGGGCCGCGTTGTAGCCTTCAACGGCTACGTTGGGCAAAGGGATCGAGCGGGGGCTTAGAAGCGGGCGGACGCGGAGACGACGGCGAAGAGGGGCGAGTCGCCGCCGATGAAGTCGGGGCCGCTCGTCAGCCAGCCATGCTGGAGGGCGCCGTCGAAGGTGAGATCAGCGAGCTTGAAGCCGAAGCCGGCGTTCCAGGCGTAGGGGTTCGCGCGAAATGCGGACTCCTGGGCACCGACGTTCCGGGCCTGGTCCTTGGTTTTGACGAAGTAGAGATACTCCGTGCCGGTGCGGAAGTACCACCAGTCGGTCAGCTTGATCTCCGTGGCGATGTTAAAGCCGGGCATGAGCAGTGAGGTCGCCGCGGTCTGGTCCTTATCGCCCTCGGTGTTGGGCTCCTCGTTCGACATCCACACGCCGAGCAAACCGTAGGCCGAGACGGTGATGCGATCGGTCAAGGTGATGACCGGGCCCGCGCCGCCCATGAAGCGCAGCGAGCCGCGATCCTCGGCGAAGTCATTGCTGCCCTCGTTGTGCTCGATGGTCTGCTTCGTGTAGCCGCCGTGGCCCAAGACGCCGAGCTTCGTATCCTTCTCGCCGTCGAGGTCCATGAGGCCGCGGAACGAGGCGCTGATGTCGACATGGGTGGCCACGGCCGTCTCGTCACCGTCGCTGAGCACGGTGCCGAAGTCGAGGAAGAGCGCGGCCGCGGCGTCGTACTTCAGCGAGCCGCTGTCGTTGGACATGCCGCCCTGAAGGAGCATGAACGTCTGCTTATCGCCTTGCTCCTTCGGATCGTTGTCGGGATCGACGATCTCGCTGTTATTGCCGAGCGCGATGCGGAGGCCGTAGCTGGCGGCGCCGGGGGTGCTCATGGCCCAGATGCCATCGATGATCGTAAACGGGGCGCGGAACCCATCGCCGGCGGGGGATCCCACGGCGCCCAAGCGGGTGCGGTCATGATCGAGGGAGGTGCTCTCGATCGACGTCGCGTCGTTGAGGGCCATGCGGGGCCCGAAGCGCATGGAGTCGATGACATCGGCGCGGTGAATCGCCAGACCCCAAGCCTGGTACTGGTCGCCGAGCAACAGGAGGGCGTTGCCTTCGGTCGTGCTGCCGCCGTAGTCAAACGCGATGAGGCGCGCGTGCTTCACGGCCTCTTGCGGGAACATATAGACGTCGTCTTTGTCCTCGATGAGGAGGTTGCCTGCGAGGCCAGTGCGGCGAGCCGCTTGGGACGAGGTGGCCAGACCTGCGACGCTGCCGGCGACGATGACGAGACGGAGGACATTCTGCTTTCGCATGATCGCTCTTGAACACGTTTGGAGGTGTGGCACGGTGCGCCCGCACCCGCATGGCGTCAAGAACCTGGTGCAAATTCAGCGGCGGTTCTTCCGCTTTGCGGCGGGTCGGAATCCGTCGATGGGCGCTCCCTTCATTCTGAGTTCAACGAGCTTGTCCGGGACGGCCTTGAGCACGGACAGCCACTCCGGGCGCGATGGACCGGAACGGGGCTTCGGGATGCGGACCTCGACCGGGCCAAGGCCAAACGCGATGGTGTGACTGCGATGGCCGCTGCGCAGGCCCTGGCGTCCCGAGGCCCGCTCGTA
>SHZC01000162.1 GCA_009692505.1 Myxococcales bacterium | reverse complement strand
GTAATCTTCGATGACGAGACAAACACAGGCGATTTCTCTCGCCGCTGGGCTGGCGGTTCTTGGATTGGCCGCCCTTTGGATGTCCGGTTCTGCGGACTCGGACAAGAAACCCGAAGTCGGGCCGGACGCGGCGGTCGCGCGGCCCATCGCGACCGGGACACTGCCGGCCTTTGACGAGGTCGCGGCCACCGTCGTGGATGCCGGGCCCAAGCCCGACGGTCCGCTGGCCGTGGACACGGTACGGATTTCGGGGCTCTTTGGCCGACCGGCCTCTTTCATCGACGAGATCTTCTCGGGGCCGGAGGGCGTCCCGCCTTGGTGGACCCGAGTGCCGAACTTGCCGTCCCCCACTTTCAAGAACAAGCGCGGAATCGTCGTCTCTCTGAAGGTGGACGGGGATCGGGTCGTCGGCGCGAAGCTGAAGTTCCCCAAAGATGCCTCGACCGCCGATCTCCCGACGGTCTCGCCTCAACTCGTCGGCGGGAATACGGCGCTCGCGCCTCAGGGCTTTGAGATGGCCGACCCCAAGCGGGGGCTGCATCAAGAGGGGAAGTTCGAGACGGCGGGTGGGATTGAGGTCTGGTACCGAGGCGACGTTGATCGGAACTCGGGGCCGGCCAAGCCCGTCTGGTTTGAGTATCAGACGACCGAGTTTGCGGACTGATTTTCCTGCACGCGCCAAACGGGCAAGGTTGACCGGCGAGGTTGAATCGACCGAAAACCTTCTCGTAGCATCGGGGCGATTCGGCTTGGGGAGTACTCTCTTGAATGAACTTCGAACGATGGGCTTCATCGCCCTGCTTTTGGGCGCCTGCGATGACGGTGGTTCGTCCGGCGGGCCCACGCCCGGGGACATGGCGGGCTCCGGTGATGGCTTTCTGGTCGACCAAGGGCCAGGAGGTTCCACCGGGGACCTCGGCCAGCGCGCGGACGTTTCCGTCGACCCCCCGGACGTCGTTGCCCCGTGCCAGTGCGATCGCGAGTTGACCTGCGACGCCGCCGGTGAATGCGTGGAGGCCTCGCCCTGTGAGCGCGACCTCCAGTGCGAGCTCGGGCGGATCTGCGAGGCCCGCACCTGCAAGGCAGCGTGCGCCGACGACGCCGCCTGCTCGGCGAATCCGGTCGAAAACCGCTGCGTCAACGGTCGCTGCGCCCAGTGTGGGGACGATGCGGACTGCTTCGGCGGTGCCACCTGCGCTCTTGAGACCTTGACCTGCGAGGAACCGGAGGTCTGCGTGGACTCCCGAGAGTGCAGCCCGCCACGGCGGTGCGGCGTGCGCGCCTCACGCTGCGAGGATCCGCCTAACTGCGGATTGCCGGAGCAAGCTTGTGGTGCAGGCTTCGAGTGCCAGCCGGACGGCCGGTGCACGCCGCTGCGCGAGTGTCTGGAGAACGACAACTGCGGGCCAGGGCTCGTCTGCGGGGCTGCGCGTCCCCGCCTCTGTCAGCCCTGCCTTGAGGACGGCGAGTGCGCCTCCGGGCAGACGTGCGTTCAGGGCACGTGCACCGAGCCGGCCATCTGCATGGGTGACGAGATGTGCGTGGGCAACCGAACCTGCGTCGCGGGTGAGTGCACCCCGCCGGTCTGTGCTCCCGACGCCGACGAGGTGAACGACACCCGCGAGACCGCCACTCGACTTGACGGGGGTGGGGTTTTCGGCGCGACGAGCTGCGATCAAGACCAAGACTGGTACGCGCTGGCCGTGCCGCCGGGGCACGTCGTGAGCGTCGCCGTGACGCTTCAAGCTCTGGACGGCGACCTCCGTTTGACCGCCTATGACGACGCCGACCTTGAACTCGCCTCGAGCGGTGACTCACCTGCCGTCGATGTGGTCGTGCTCGGGCCCTTCCCGACTGGGCGCGACGTCTTCTTCCGAATCGCGCAGGCAGGCGTGCCAACCTCCCTGAGCTACGGCGTCGACGTCTCACTCGTCCTCGCCGAAGCCGGGGCCTGCCCAGACGACGGCGTGGACCGCTCGGTGGGGGACGACACGATTGAGGCCGCGACCCAGCTTCGCGCCCAGGGTGCACCCGCCATCGAGGCCACGATCGAAGGCCGCATCTGCCCCATGGACGACGACTGGTCCTGCGTGTCCGTCGGAATGGGAGAAGAGCTCAACATCGTCGGTGAGGTTTACGAAGGAGACGCCGTGATTCGCGTCGTCCTGACGTCGGCCAACGGCAGCACGGTCGCGGAGACCCAGTGGCAGAGCGGCGGCCCGTCCGCGCCCCTCGTCCGCAGCCAACGGGGCTCGTACTGCGTCCAGCTCTCGACGGTCTCAGGGCAGGGCGCCTATCGAATGATCGTGCAGACGCTCGCCCGCGCCGTGACCGAATTTTGCCGGGCAGCCCCCCTGCTCGAGCTCCCGGATGGGGCGCACGGCGAGGTCGTCGGCAGCTTGAGCGAGGACGACCTCTTCGTGTCTTCATGTGGAGGCAACGCCGCGCCCTCGGGCGATGCCGCCCACCGCGTCAACGTCGACGGCCCAAGGTTGCTCGTGGCGCGGGCGTTCGGCGAACCGGGGGGGACCTTGGGTGATCCGGTGCTCAGTCTGCGAAGGCTCTGCACGTCGAGTGATTCGGAGATCGCCTGCTCCGATGACCGCCCCGACCGGCAGTTTCCTTCGCTCTCAGAGCCGAGCCCTGCCGAGCTCCGCGTGCCCATCGGCGCCGCTCAAGAGGTCGTCCTGCTCGTTGACGGCAATGGGCCGGGGGTCCGCCCCAACTATCGTTTGGAGGTCGAGCTCTTGCCATTGGCCGCGTCACCCGTCAACGAGCGATGCCGGACGGCGAGGGACATCGCGCTCGTCGACGGCGTGGCCGAGCTGCGCGTGAACCTCGACCGGGCCACCGACGATGAGCACGGCGGCTGCTTCACGGATGGTCCTGATGCCGCGTATCGACTTCACCTCGAGGGGCGAAGCCGTGTCGTGGTCCAGCTTGATGCGGACTTCGCCGCATCGGCTTACCTCACGCGCGACTGCGCCGGCCGGGTCAACGTGGCCTGCGGCGCCGGCTTCGAGTCGGGCCTGCTCGATGCGGGAGACTACTTTCTCGTCGTCGAGGGCGTCGGCGCACAGGGTCGTGGTCGAGTGACCGCGCAGGTGGCTGTATCAGCCGCGGGTTTGCCTTCGCAGAACGAGACCTGCGCGACGGCGATCCGACTCGACGCGGCCGGGGGCAGCCTCGACGGCGACACGACGTTGGCCGTCAATGACTACGACCTCTCCGACGGCAACGTCTGCACGGACTTCAACTCGCACAGCGGTGACCTCGTCTACGCCCTCGCGGTTCGCGACGGGGGCCGGTATTTCATCGAGGCGCGACCGGAAGGCGGCTGGGACCTCTCCTTGTACATACTTCGGGCCTGCGAGAACCTCGTTGCGTCCTGCGTAATCGGGCAGGACGGCGCGCTGACGGAGCGGGTCGAGTTTGATGCCGTCGAGGACACGGACTACTTCGTCGTCGTCGATGGAGCCAGCGGTGAGGCCGGGCGCTTCACTCTGTCGTTCGGCTCGCGCTGATCAGCCCTGAACGACGGACCGGGCGCGGCTAATCCGGGCAAAGGGCCGCAGCTCGAGGTTGCGGCCTCCGGCATCGACGGTGACCTTCAGCCAGACGACGCTGGGCAATGGGGCGGGCAGTCGCTTGTCGACGCCGACCGTCACGTCGAAGGCACCGTCGACGATGCTCACGGTGCTCTGGACCTCTGACCATAGCTCGGTAGGTCCGTCCGATTCGGCATAGAGCGTAAACCCCAGCGAGAGGGATGAATTAAGGGGATCGTCACCCGCCTGCAGCGTGCCCTGGAAGCGCAGGACGGCGTGGGGCTCGCGGACCACAAGCGGGGCCGCCACCGTGGCGGGAGCGTTGGAGTCGCGTGTGCCGGGAGTGCTGAAGTTGGCCGTGGAGCTCTCAGCCGCGGCCGCGTCGAGCTCGCCCGCAGGGTGGGCCGGACGCGAGTGCTCGGACGGCACCCTCTGCGCCGCGGGCGTGGCGTCGGGGCTCAACTCCGGAGACGGCGCGGGGGAGGGGGCTCGGCTGAAGAGCTTGGCCTTCAGGCGATTGAAGAGGCCATCAGGCTCGGCCACGGGCGGCGTCGTCTTGGGCTCACGACGAAGCCCCGCGGCAGAGGGGCGCGTGCTTGTCGCGGGTGCTTCGGGGGTCGCAGCCGATGCGAGAGGGCCGGCGGTTGCAGCGGTGGGTGGGGCCCCATCGAGCTCGTGTCCCAACGGCGCGGGCGCGGTGGACTGCGCCCGCTGGACCGTAAGCTGCTCGACGAAGTCAGCGAAGTCTTGGCGATCGTCGTCCCCAAACGCCGGGTCGTGCGGAGACCGGGGCAGCTCGGGCTCGGCATACGGCCGGTGCTTAAGGTAGCTCCACATCTTCTCCGTGACGTAGGCGAGCGGAGAGTGGCGCTTCTTGGCCTTCTCAAAGGCGTTGAAGGCGAGACGTCGAGCGCCACGGCTGTGGAGATGAAACAGGACCTCAAGGGCGGCCATCTGAAGCATCTCGTCGTTCTTGAAGGGCTTGACCTTGCCGACGAGCGCGGCGTCTTCGGTGCCTAACGGTCCGAGCATCGCGTTGAACATCGCGATCTGCCGTTCGCCGTCGAGGCGGGCGAGGTTCAAGGCGAGGGCGCGCTTCTCCTCATGGGACGTGTCCTCGTCGAGCCCGTGCCGCGCGTGGTTGACCAGATACACGAGGAGCGAGCGTTCACCGGACCACCCGATGCGCTCGATGACCTCGGTCCGCACCGTCGCGTCTTTGTCTTTCAAGTGCGCGACGAGCATCGCGCGCAACTCCGGATTTCCCCCGAACGGCAGCGTGCGAATCACGCTGCATCGCACCTCGATGGTCGGGTGCGAGATGACCTTGTTCAGGAAGATCAGCGAGTCCTCGTCCACGCCGGACAGCAGGGAGACGATGGCCTCGACGAGCGCCGGGGTGACCTGCGGCTTGCCCCAGAAATGGACGTCACGGCCGAGCACGGTTCGTGACAGACCCGAGCGTACGGACTGTGGGAGCGCGCCGGCCTCCATCAGGGTGGAGGCCACTCGCATGAGTGCCGCGACACGTTCGTCAAGGTCCTTGACGGAGTGGGCGTAGTCGATCGCCTCGCGGGTACAGGTCGCAGAGAGGTCGCCCAATCGGACGGCGAGGAGGCACTCCAGTGCATCGCCGAAAGCCTGGCCGGCATCGGAGGTCTGGCAAGCCCGTGCGGCGTCCAGGGACTCGGTGGCCGCGTGCCTCGCGTCGTCATCAAGGCCGAGGGCGACCAGCGAGAGGGCTGCGGCCGTGAGCGCCCGTGCTCGATAGAAAGGCTCGACGATCTTCCGGGCGGCGCGGAGGCTCTCCAACGGGTCCACCGTCGCGAGCGTTCGGTCGGCTTGATCCTGGCCCGAGCCCGCTCGCGCAGCCCCTTCGAAGTCCAGACTGCCGCTGACCATGGAGATTCGGCTGAAGAACTCCCGGCCACGAACGGTGCGAATTCGGTCGAGGGCGCGGGCGTGACGGGCGAGATCCTCCTCGGCGGCGGAGCCCCTTGCCGCATCGGCGTCGGCGAGAAAGTCACCGGCTTGCTCAATCAGCTGCTTGGCATCGGGGGCGGAGGGGGCAGGCGCGTTGAGGCCCAAGGCGCGCTCGTGAATCGAGCTGCGACGGAGCTCCTGGTACTCGTCGAAGATGCTCCGGGTCGCGTTGAGCATCAGGACGTCGTTGGCGGCCGCGATGCACTCTCCGGCCGTTGCGACGCCCGGAATATCGAGCTCCGAGTCCAGCTCTCGCGCATAGAGACAGAGCTGCCGAATCGCTTTCGGCCGAAGGCGACCGATCGCCCCTTGCACGGCTCGGCGCGCAGAGCTCAGCGGGTCCGCCCCGTGCAGCCGTGCGGCGCGACCGACGAGCGCGTAGAGGTGCTTGACCTCCCACGGCACGGGCAGCCGGCGACCGACGACGTCGCTGTGGAACAAGACCTCGATGTTCTTGAACCCGGCCTTGAGGATCGCCTTGCGGAGGACCTGTTCCTCTTCGGCCGAGGAGTCGACGATGCGCTGCGAGATCAGCCGGGTAAAATCATTGAACTCGTTTCGCTCAATGGCCTGCGTCAGGGACACGGCGACGACGTTCCGGTGCTCCAGGGTCCCGGTCATCCGTGTGATCAGGGTCATCATGCCGTACTTGCGGCGGACAACGCGGAGGGCGTTTCGCGGATCGAGGAAGGCCTCCGTGCCCTCTCTCTGGACGAGGACCTCCTGGAGTGAAAGGGAGCCGTCGAGATACTCATGCACGACGATGTCGTCGACACCGGTCGAGAGCGCCGACACCATGGTCATGCGCGGTCGGGCCTGCATCGCGCGGCAGAGCAGCCCGTATGCCTGGTCCCGCTCGGCCGAGGCTTCAGGATGCTCCGGGATCCATGACTTGAAGACGCTCATCATCGCAGTGCGAAGATGACTCTTCTCTCTTTCGTCGTCGGATCGGAGGTCCGACGCGCCTGTTCCCGTTTTTTCTGCCATGACCGCACCTCCCGCCGGGAGAACATACCCCAATGTGGTCGATGAGGTCATGAAACGGCAGGGGAGGGCTCCGCGACGTTGCGGGCCTCGGCTGGAGCGAATACAACGATCATGAGGGGAGGATCGTGTGTCAGAAGGTGCGCCAAGAGGACCACGCGACGAAGGGCCAGGCCGGTCGATCCGCGACGCGCTCAAGCGTATTCGCGATCTCACCGACGACGACGCGCCTGCGGGTGCCGAGCGCGAGGCTCTCATCGCCGAAGTCGGACGCACCCTTCGCGAGGTGACCGGCGAGCACGGTGACGTCGAGCTCGTCGTCGCCACCAACCGCATCACTTATGGAGACGATGCGGTCTACAAATCGGACGCCCGCGAGGGCAACTTGGCGTTTGAGCTCTTTCGGCAGGGCCTGCGTCGGATCACCTTCAAAGGCGGCGTCACCGACCTGGAGATCGATACGTTCGTTCGGCGGTTCGCCGAGTGTCGGGAGACGGAGAAGGTCGACGAGGACTTCGTCAGCACGCTGTGGCGGGAGTCGCTGACCGGCGTCACTTATGTCGCCATGGATGGCTTCACCGAGAAGCTCTTCATGGCCGATGAGCGGTTCACCTCCGGCTTCCGAGGCGTGATCAACGAGGTCTGTCCGGGCCTGGAAGACCTCGAGGAAGACGACGCGAGCGACCCCTCCCCACGTCCGGTCCGCTCTCTGGTGGCGGCCGATGACATCACGTTGGTCAATCGGCTGTCGTGCGCCTCGCTGAAGGGTCTCTCCGGACCAGCGCGCTCGGCCCGGGATGCGGCGCTCTCGGCCCAAGCACCGGGGGTCGCCTATGAGCATGTGCTTCGCCTGCTCGCGTCCTTCGCCGTCAAGCACCCGTGCGCGCTTACGCCCGTCGACCTCGGCGCGGCCACCGCGGCCACGCTCGCAGCCTTGCTCGCCCAGACCGATGAACAGTGTTTTGCGGACGGCGCGCGCACGATGCTCGCGCTCGCGGAGGCCGCCGATCATTTTCCGCCGGGTGCCCGAGCTCACCTCACCGCGTTGCGTGAGTCCGTCACCGGGCGCGACTCGCTGTCCGCCGTACTGCTGTCCTATGACGCCCGTCGTCCGGAGTACACGGCCTGGCTCCGCTGGCTCTACATCAGCGGTCAAGGCTTGTCGGCCCCGGATCTTCTGGACCTCATCAATGTCTCCCAGGTCGGACCTCGCCAAGATCTGCTCAAGGATCTGCTGCGCCGGCAGGGGACCTCGTCGCTCGATCCGTGGGCCGATCGACTCCGCGACGACAACCCTACGGTCGTCCTCGAGGTCCTCGATGTCATCCTCGGCAGCGCTCTGGGTGAGCAGGCGCAGCCCCTGCTCGTCGAGCTCTTGAGGCACCGAGCGCCAGAGGTGCGGGCGCGCGCTGTGGACGGCTTCCGTGGGGACTACTCACCGGCGATACGACAAGCCCTGCTGCCTCTGCTGCGGGATCCGGCCAGCGAGGTCCGGCGGGCCGTTTTGTCCCGCTTCATCGAAGGTCACGATGGCTCGGTCGGGACCTACGTCGCCGCGACCGTTCGCTCGCCGATGTTCTTTGAGTTCGACGAAGACGAGCAGCGTCAGTACTTCGAGTCCTTGGCGACCCTCTGCGGCGAGAAGTTCCTTGAGGTCTTTCGCGAGCGGCTCGCGCTCGAAGACGCCCAGAGCTCGGGGCTCGGCAAGCTGCTCAATCGCGGGCCCAAGGCCCTCCCGGACACGAGCGTTCGCCGAGCCGCGATGTCCGGTCTCGCCATCGTCGCCACCCCCAAGGCCATCGCGTTACTTCGAGAGGTCCACGCGAAGGCCGATCTCGAGCTCGCCTCTCAGTGTGAGGTCGCGCTGCGGCTCGCCCAGCGCGCGGAGCCTCAGGTTCAGGAGCGTCCGGCTCTGACCCATGTCCCGTCCGCCGAGGACTCGTCCGCGGTCGTGGAAGCCGGTCGTCCGATGATGGGCGATCGTATCCTCTTCGACCCCATGAGCCTGCGCGTCGAGCCCCCTGCGAGGGTTCGGCCGAGCGGCGCGCTTGACTTGGGGGCTACGTCCCGAAATCGCGAAGCCGCGAGGGCTCCGACGGGCCTGCCGAGCGAGGGCCGACCTCAGACCGCGCCGATCTCTCAGGTCTTGCCCCTGCCGTCTGGCCGGGACCAACTGGACTACGGCGACCTGCCTCTCCTGGCGGTCGGTGAGCACTTCCTCCCGGGCGATGAACGTCGGCTGTCCGCCGAGCCGAGCGCCCTCGACGTCCCCGGTTATCACTTGGCGGCCCTGCGGGTGATGCTCGTCGGCGTCGAGGTCGAAGGTCTAACCGCAACCGGCCCTCAACACGTTCGGATGCCCACGGTCCAGGCGGGACGGAGGGTGGTCGAGCGGGCGACTCGGCCGGTGACGCACGGCGATTGGAGTCATCAGCCGGACGCGAGCCTGGTCGACATCGTCTCCAGCTACCTCGACGAGGAGGCGCGCGCCGTTGTGCCCTTGGCCACGCCCCCGGAGGCGGTGGTCAAGCGGCCCACAACTGGACCCGCTAAGCCCGCCCAGACCGATCCGGCTAAGCCCGCCCAAGCCGGAGCCAGCGTGGACGATATGCTGAAGCAGTTTCTCGACATGGACCTAGGGGACTGAACCTTGGCCGCACCCAACGACACAAGCGAAGATCTGCAGCAGCGGATTCAGGCCGCCGGTAAGCAACTGGTGATTCATGTCTTCTCCCTGCTGAAGACAGGTGAGCTGCACGACCTGAACAACGACGCTTATCTACGGCCAAGCGAGAAGTTGATCGAGGTCCTCGATTTCATCCTCAAGGTCGAGCGCCAAGCTGTGACAATGCTCGTCTACGAGGGCGTCGCGCAGATGAACGGTCACTCCCTCTGGCTTGACCCGGCGACCCAGGAGATCGCCAATGAGCTCGAGAAGTGGCTGGCAAGACGCGAGGCCGGCGGCGTGCACTTCGTGGCGCGACCCTCCGAAGACGAGCTGAGGAGATTCTTCTATCATTTCGCGAGGTTCAGGGCGCCTGCGGATGCGAAGAGTCAGCTTCGACCGCTGAGCGAACACCTCATCGCCGATGGCATTACGCGCATGAAGCTCTCGCCCCAGCCGGTGCGGCTCGAAGGCGTGGGTCAGGGCATTCGTGGGGTCGCGAGTCTTTGGCATTATGCGAAGGCTTCGGTGGGGGTGTCCTTCCTGCTTGAGCAGACGCCCATCGACACGAAGCTCGCCCGCCGCCTCGCGCTCGAGCTCGTCGACACCTGCGCGACCGAGCAAGACTTCACCATCGCGCTCCCCCTGCTCGGCGTTTCAGCGCGCACACCGGGCCGCCAAGCGGTCGACGTCGCCGTGCTCGCGGCCGCGATCTGTCGGGGCCTCGGCCTCTCGGTGGTGCACTGTGCGGACCTCGTTCAGGCCTGTCTCCTGCACGAGGCCGGGCGGGCATACGGGAACCCGGATCCCACGGAGTTCACCGCCGCAGAGGCCGCGGCTACTCTCGCAGTCAAGCAGCTCGCCGACTCGCGACAGTTTTCGCCCGAGCTCGCCCAGCGCGTCTCGGCAGGCGTCGAGTTCGCGCTTGGAGCGGGCCGCACGGGTCCACCCTACCTGCCGGCACCACCCACCCCCACGTTTGCCAGCCAGCTCATCATGGTCATCAGACACTGGCTCGACGCCATCCGTGGACGGGAGAATCGCGCCGGTCTCACCCCGGCCGAGGCGACGCTGGCGATGTATCGCAGCGCCCCCATCGGCTTGGATCCGGCGCTGGTCCAGGTGCTCGTGGCGACCGTGGGGCTCCTGCCGGTGGGGACCTTGGTCGAGCTGCACAATCAGGATATCGGCGTGGTCACCGACGTGGAGCACCTCCGCGGCCGCAGCGTCTATCGCGCCGAGGAGCCGCCGGTCATGCAGCGGCGAAAGATCTTTATCGACCGGATGCGAACTCCGGCCGGACAGCTCGTGCCCGAGCGGCTCGCCCGAGTGGAGCTCGGCGATGACGCGCCCGACGGTTCAATCTGGCGGGTCAACCGGATCTTGGATCCGAAGGGTTGGGAGGACGTAATCATCCGGGCGATGGTCCGGCGACCGTCCACGGTCGTGACCCAGATGGGGCTTCGAGCATGACGTTTTCGACCTCGCCCGGTGTCCTGATCGCCGTGCCTCAGCTTCACGACCAGAACTTCGTCCGTTCGGTCGTCCTCATGGTCGAGCACACGAAGGACGGCGCGGTGGGTCTGGTGCTCAACCACGTCCTCGACCACACCTGCGCCGCCGTCACCGAGGAGTTGGACATCGAGTGGTCCGGTGCTGCCCAAACGACCCTGTCTCGGGGCGGCCCGGTCGAGCCGCAGTCGCTGTGGATCGTCCATCATGATGGCTGGTCCTTCGCGGAGACCCGGCGAGTCTCGGAGGGGCTCTCAGTGAGTCGAAGCCGCGAGGCCCTCACGCGAATGTGTGCGTGCCGCGAGCCTCGACTTCTGCTCATCGTTGGCTATGCCGGCTGGGGTCCGGGGCAGCTCGAACGCGAGATCCTTCAAGGCTCTTGGCTGACGAGCTCGGTCCATCCGGAGTTGGTCTTCGACTGGCCGCGGGGCGAGGTCTGGCACCGCGCCCTGCTGGCGATGGGCGTTGACCCGGCCCACCTGGTCGAAGGGGCCAGCGAGATCCAATAACCCGCCCTGATTTCAGGGGACGGGGGTTTCGAACTTGGCGCTCACGGCGGACAGGATCCGCGCCTCGAGCGCCTCGGAGCGCGAAACGAACTCCATCCCCAGCCGCACGCTGTCGCCTTCGACGACGGCTGTGCGCACCTTGGCCTCAAGCGAGATCACCTCGTCACCGAAGTCCAGGCGGACGTCGAACGAGTGCCCGATCACGAACCCGTCCGCCGCAGGAATCAACACGCCGATGCCGCCGACCGAGACGCCGAGGCCGCCGGTCGAGACGTCGATGCCCCGGGCTTCAATCTCCAGATCTTCGACTTTGAGTACGACCTTCGCGCCCAGCGTGCCCTCCAGCCGAACGTGCTGACGCCCGGGGAAGATGTAGGCCTCGCGGGGCGCGAAGACACGAACGACCTCTGCCTCGCCGTCCCGAGTCGACGACGCGACGGCGGCGCGCAAGCCGAAGAACTGGGAGCCCCGCGGGTAGGTGATCGAGACCGTCTCTCCGACCTCAAGTGAGCCCGAGCCTTCGACACGGAAGTTCATCAACTCGGTGCAGTGGCCGGTCCTAAGGTCGCCGCTGTCCGTCCCAATCGTGACTGCTCTCCCGACGACGATGAGGGCGGCGCGGTTTACGGCATCCCGGTGCCTGACGGTCTCTACGCCGTCGAGCCTGCGGAGGAACGGATCCAGCGGGGGGAGTGCGCCGGGAGTCGAACCGGCCCCGGCCACTGCGCCGGGATTCGAAGTTGGGTTCACAATTGCTCCTGTGGTGGGGGTCGCGGGGGGTTCGTCAAGCTCAGGCTCTCGATGATGCCCTTTAGGGTCTGAGAAACTTGGGGGGGGGGG
>SHZC01000161.1 GCA_009692505.1 Myxococcales bacterium | reverse complement strand
GATGACCAGGGCCACGCTGACGAGGCTGGACAGCGTAAACGCCTGGGCGATCGCCAGTCGGTCGACCGAGTAGGCGAAGAACAGATGGAACGCGAAGAATGCGCCCGCCAGGAAGAGGTTGTTGACCGGGTGAAGGTCAATCTTCTTCATCGTCCCGAGAGCGAAGAGGACGAGGAAGCAGAAGAACAGCGAGACCGGGGCCGAAAACGACAGCGCCGTCGAGAGCTCGCCGGTTTGCAGCCTTGAGGGCAGGACCTGACTGAAACTCCAGCCGAGGACCCAGCCATCGCCGTCGTCCAGGCGGCTGCTCGGGGAGGGGGGGCCGGCGGGCTAGTCAATCTCCCCGAAGCTGGTGCGTATCCGGCAGGCGAAGTTCTCGAGGCTGACGACGCCCGCTGCAGGCATATACCGCCACTCGTCAAGGCCGCGGCTCTGGTAGCTCACCTTGATGAAGATCGTCTGGCCGGGAGAGACGGCCACCTCCGTCGAGACCGCGTCGTTCTCAGGCTGCTACGCGGCCGCGCGGTCCTGCCCATCGATGGCCAGTTTAAAGCCGTCGTGGAGCCCCGAGGCGTCGGGGAACCGGAAGACCAGACGCAAGAAGCCCGTCTCGGCCTCGCGGTGGGTGCACTGTCAGGTGGCGTCGAAGGCCACGTTGGAGAGCGAGTACCACATCAGTCCCTTGAGTCGCTGGTCGAGCACGATGTCCGCGGAGACGTCGGTGCTCGAGGAGGGGACGGCCTTCTCATGCCAGCAGGTCACGGTCTCGTTGACGATGCGGGTCTTGCCCTCCTCAGTCTCTGTACGCGAGACCTCTTCGTCTCGGCTGAAGCGGACCGTGGCGACCGGCGCGTCCTGCCGCTGGGGTCGGCCACCTCCGGGCCAAGCTCCTGCGACTGCTCGAAGCTGGGTGAGGTGGTCACGCCCCCGAGCACCAGGAACGCGATGCTGGTGGCGGCGAAGACGAGGGCGATGGCGAAGAGGCTGGCGATCACGGCTGGCTCCGTGTGCGTGGGATGCCCGCACTCTGCCCACCGACCGTGAAAGCCTGACGAAGGACCCGAGGC
The DNA here is from genome assembly GCA_009692505.1 of Myxococcales bacterium. Lineage (GTDB taxonomy): Bacteria > Myxococcota_A > Bradymonadia > UBA7976 > UBA1532 > SHZC01. The sequence goes on along the minus strand of SHZC01000161.1, from coordinate 10,981 downwards.
GACGTGGCGCAAAGATCGTGCAGAACCTGTGCAGGCTCTGCCGGTCCTAAACGCGCCGGCTCAGCCAGAACGACAAGTGCCCATGGCTCTCGAGCGTGAGGTACTTGTACTGTCAGCCGAACGCCACGCAGAACTGGTTGCAGGCCTCGAGGACGCCGTAGGGGACCGGGGCGACGACGTTGCCGGTGCAGAAGTCGTGTCCCGCGACGAGGCCGTCGGCCTTGACCTTCCGATCACATCGGGTGAGCTCGGCCATCGTGGTCTCGAAGCTGTGGTTCGTGTCGATGTAGACCCAGTCGAGGTGGTCGTCGGGCAAGGCCGCGGGCACCACGGTCGAAAACCCCCTCCGGAACTCGACTTGACCGGCTGAGAGGGGGCCTTTGAGTCGCTCCTCGACCTGCCGAAGCCCGTCTTCATAACGGGCCGAGCCGCAGGCGTCGACGAGATAGAGCTTGGAGGGGGTCGTGCGCGCGATGATCTCCGCGCTGTAGTCGCCAAAAGCCACGCCGACCTCGGCGCAGACCGCGCCCTTGGGCATGAGATCGAGGAGGATGTGTCGATCAGGCAGCACCCGGCAGTCCCGCGTGTGCTCCGCAGATAGTGTCGCTTGTGGCATCGCCCCTTTCATGGCTTGACGACGGGCGGTGGCGGACCTGCTCAGTGTCTTTACGATGCGATCAAGGGCGCTGCTCATAACACTCAACTTGGATCCGCCAAGCTTCTCATAACGGCATTTAATTCTAGTGTAGGTGGACGGTGAGTCAACGGGTACGTGGCCGCTGGACGGTCTTGGACCGTTCAGGCTGCTCGTCCAACAGCCTGCTCACAAACCCTCGGCCTTTCGACTACGGTGGCGCGCCCCATGAAGACCGTCTTGATGTTGTCGCGCTTCTTCCCGCCCGCGTTTGATGTGGGCGGCAAGCGGACCTACCGCTTCGCCCGGTACCTCAATCGCCACGGCTGGCGTCCGGTGGTCCTGACCGAGCGTCTGCCGACCGACCGTCGAATCGACGAGACCAAGCTCGACTTGCCCCCGGACGTCGAGCTTGTTCGAGAGTACCTTCCGAGCTTCGGCCGGTTCTACGGGGACGTCGGGACCGACGCCACAAACCCGCGCCCGGTGCCGTCCAAGTCGGGGTCCACTTCGGCCTTTCGCTGGCCCATCGCGAGCGATATCTGGCTCCTGCCTCGCTTCGCGCGAATGGCCCGCAGCCTCGCCGAGCGTTATCGTCCCGACGTGATCTTCGCCTCAAGCAGCCCGTATTCGGCGCTCGTCTTTGGGGCCCTCCTCAAGCGCCGAATGAACGTGCCACTCTGCCTTGACCTGCGTGATCCGTGGAGCCTGAACTTCCTGCAAGAGGGCAAGCCGGCCTGGGCGCGTCGGCTCGATGCGGCGACCGAGCGACGGCTCTTCGACTACGCCGACCAGGTGACGCTCACCTCGAGATCGGCGCGGGACGCCTATCGTTCGCTCTACTCACACCTGCCGCCGGGCAAGATCGAGTGCGTCTACAACAGCTTCGATCCGGAGCAGCGACCGGAGGTCCGGCCCAAGCTCGCCGCCGACTGGCCCATCCGGCTGGTACACTTCGGCAACTGCTACGGGCAGCGCAGCTTGGCCCCGGTGCTTCAGGCGATCGCCGCGCTGATCGGTCGGGGCGCGCTGCAGCGTGAGGCCGTGCGCTTGGAGAACTATGGGCGGCTGTCCGAGGCTGATTTGGCGCTCGCCTCCACGCTCGGCTTGAGCGAGGTGCTCGTCTCGCTGCCCGCCGTAGCTTACGAAGAGGGGCTCCGGAGGCTCGCGACGGCTGATCTTCAAGTCCTCCTCGGCTACGGCGAGCAGACGCTCTTCATCCCGGCCAAACTCTACGACTACCTCTTGAGCGGCGCGCCGATCCTCTGCGTCACGCCCGAGTCCGAGCTCTCGGAGATGGTGCGGAACAGCGGTCGAGGGGTCTGTGTTCAGCAAGACGAGGCCTCGGCGCTGGAGGCCGCGATCTTGGACGCGACCCGCCGGTTTCCGAGAGGAACGCCCGCTGCGAGCGTCTCAGAGGCCGATGATCTGTACTCCGCGAACGAGACGACCCGGCAGCTCGCCGGCCTCTTCGACGCGCTCGTAGGGCCGCACTCATGACCACCCCGACGCTGTCCGTCATCATCGCGATCCGCAATCGAACCGGTGCCCGGCTGGAGAACTGCCTCCGCAGCCTCCGCGCTCAGTCTCTCGCCGACGGGAAGGCGAGCCCCTCAGAGGTGGAGATCATCCTGAGCGACTTCGGCAGCGAAAGCGGACCGGCGGCCGAGATCCGCGACCTCGCCGAGCGATATGCCGCCCGCGTCGTCCGCGTCGAGACCACCGCACTATGGAACCGTTCAGCCGCCATCAACGCCGCGCTGCTCGAGGCCAAGGGTCGCTTCAGCTTCTGCACCGACGCGGACATGCTCTTCAAGGCCGACTTCCTCGCGACGGTCCTCGATGAACTTGAGTCCTGTCCCCGCCTCGCGCTCGTCGTCTGCAAGTGCCGAGACCTCCCGGATCTGGGTCCGGAGCGACTCTACGATCAGGACGAATACGCTGCCCTCGAGGGCAAGGCAGAGCTGCGTCAAGCCATGGGCACGGGCGCGTGTCAGGTCGCCGAGACGCGGTGGTTCCGGAGCATCGGCGGCTTCGACGAGGGCTACGTCTTCTGGGGCTTCGAGGACAAGGACATGGTGCATCGGGCACAGCGCGCGGGCCTCGAGCTGCGCTTTATTCACGAGCGCACGAGCATGCTGCACCAGTGGCACCGGACGACGAAGAACGACCGATACGTGCGGAAGGTGCTCAACAAGATTCGCTACTACGCGACCCGTTCGATCGTCGTAAAGCGGACGAGCCTGAATCGACCGCCGGCCTCATGAGCGAAAGCGGCCTCATGAGCGAAAGCGGCCTCATGAGCGAAAGCGGCCTCATGAGCGAAAGCGGCCTCATGAGCGAAAGCGGCCTCTTTCGCGCCCGCGCCCTGGCCGTGCTCCTCTCGGTCTTGGGCGCGAAGGCCGTCTTGCTCATTACGAGCGGGCGATTCGCCGGGCTCGAAGGCTGGCAGCTCCCCTTCGCGTTCAGCCACGATGTGCTCACGGTGCTCGCCGTGCTCCTCTGCCTCCGCGCCTCGCGTGGGCACGGCGCGGGCTACCTGCTCGCGGCCCTCGTGGTGTTCTGCAACGCCTTGCTCACGGTCGTGGCAATCCAAGTCAGAGCCTACTACTCGCCGGCCGATCCCATGCCCGACTTCACGGTGCAGTGGCGGCAGGTTCTCCAAGACTATCTCGACTCCCCGAGCATCGGCCTCATCCTCAGCGTGGCCGTCGTGCTGACGCTCCTGCCGAAGCATGTCCAGATGCGCCTCACGCCGAGCCCGAACGCGAGGCCGAGCCCACGCGCCCGGCACCTGCTCGTGGCGCTGACGGTGTACGGGGTCCTCGGCCTCGTGGTCCTGCTGCCGCCCCGCCTGAGCGCGTTCCAGATCCATCGCAACCCCATCGTCTTCTATGCCAGCGAGCTGCTCGCGCCGACGCAGCTCGTCGATCCAAAGACGCCGCCCGCGAGCCTCTCGGAATTGACCGCCACGCTCAACGCCGCCTCTCCGCTCGAGCCGTTTCCGCCGGTCCTGTCGAAGGCCGACATCGAGGCGATGCCCCCCTCCAATGTGCTCTTCGTCCTCATGGAGTCCGTGGGCCACGGCGCGATCGAGCCGTCTTTCCTCGAGGGGCTCGCTCCGAAGATGTTGGTCTTCGACGCCCACCACAGCCCGGCGCCCCATAGCGCGTCGGCGCTGGAGATCCTCCACTGCGGCGCGTTTCGCCCACCCCGCCTGCAGAATGGTGAGCTGCTCGAACGCTGCCGCCCCTTCCCGGCTCGCCTCGCCGCCGCTGGGCTGAAGACCGCGTTTTTCCAGTCGAGCTTCTTCGGGGACTGGATCGCCGAGCCCTTCTTTCACGCCCTCGGCTACGGGGAGACCTACGACTCCAAGGCGATCGCCGCGCAGGCCGAAGCCCGTGGCGCGCCGATCTCGCTCGTGCGTGATGTGGCCTTGGAGCGGGACACCACCGACGCCGTCCTGCGTTGGGCCAGCGAGCGGTGTCAGAACGGCGAGCACTTCATGGCGACTTATTACACCTGGATCGCGCACGCCCCGTACCCCGAGGCGCACGCGCAAGGCCAGCCCTTCGACCCCTCCGAGAGCCCACGTACGCGGCATCGGCAGCTCATCTCTGTCCTCGACCATGAGGTGAGTCGCCTCTACACCACGCTCGCGTCGATGCCCTGTGGGGGCCGCCCGTTGACCCTCGTCGTGACCGGAGATCACGGGGAGGCGTTCCTCGAGCATAAGGGCAACTTCTACCACACGGCCTATGCCTATCAGGAGAACCTGCACGTGCCGCTCATGGTGCTCTCAAGCTTTCAACACGGGGGCCGGACCTCGCTGCCGACCTCTCACGTCGACCTCGCGCGCACGCTCACGGACCTCGCCCTAGGCCGTGCGAGCGCGGACGTTGTGGCCGGGCAGGGGCCGCCGCTCGGGGGCCGCTCTCTGCTCGACGCGACCGAGGTCGAGCCGGTCTTCGCGTACTCGCTCTTGGGCGACGGAATGCTCGCGGCGCGTTTTGGACGCCACAAGCTGATCAAGTCGCGTGACGTGCGCGTGCTCTTCGACTTGGAGGCCGACCCCGAAGAGCAAGATGATCGCAGCGAGCGCGACCTCCCGATGACGCAACGCCTCTCTGACGCGACGGACCGCTACTTCGTCTGGGCCAGAGCCAACGTGTCCCGCGCTCCCTGAAGGTTTCAATTGGCAGGCGCAGCGGGTGCGCTTTCCGCCGCTCACAACCACAGAACGAAGCCCCTGGACAGCCCCGGCCGAGCCCCCGAATCAGCGACACCCCTCCCGGTCGTTGGCTTTATCCGGCACCTCTGGTTGTCGCCGTCCGAGACGTTCATCCACAGCAGCGCGACCGCTCCCGATCGGTATCGGGTCTCGGTCCTCGCCCTGCGCCGGCTGTCCGCGACTCGCTTCCCCATGGCCGATCTCACGGTGCTCAATGAGCAGCGTTGGGGCCGCCTGGACGCCGCGCTCTACGACCTCAAGACGTGGTCCCCGCATTTCTTCAAGTGGGCCCGAACCGGCAAGCTGCTTCACGCGCACATGGGCCCGACGGGCGTTCACGCGCTGCTCGCCTCGCGAAGGCTGGGCCTGCCCCTCGTGATGAGCTACTACGGCTTTGACGTGACGTTGCTGGCGTCGTCTGACCGGTTCCGCCGGCCGTTCTGGCACTACGCGCTGCGGCATGAGGCGCTCTTTCAGCAGGCGGATCGCATCCTCTTCTTGTCGGAACACATGAAGCGCGCGCCCCTCGACGGCGGGCGCGCTGGAGGTCTTGATGGTCGGGCGAGAGGTCGAGAAGAAGGGCTTCGACGACGGGCTGCGCGCGTGTGCTTTGGCGCGCGACGGGGGCTGTGAGCTCAAGGTCCGAATCCTGGGCCCTCGCGATGCCCGGGCAGGTCGCCTTGCGTGGACTGGCCGACGAGCTTGGCCTCGACGTGGACTGGCTCGATCCGACGACTCGGACCGCCCTTGCCATGTCGCGCGCGGACGTGCTCCTTTGCCCGAGTTGGACGGTTTCAAACGGCGATCAGGAGGGTACGCCCACGGTGATCTGCGAAGCGGGTGCCTCGGGTCTGGCCATCATCTCGACACGCCACGCGGGCATCCCCGAGCAGATTGACGACGGCCGCTCAGGCCTCCTGTCCGACGAGCGCGACGCCCCCCTCGAAGGCCGCTTCCCCTACGACTGCTTCAAGAGCTGCACCCACCTCATCACGACGAGCTATCACGGCTCGTTCGGCCTGCCGGTCTGCATCACCCGCTGCGGCAACCTCTTCGGGCCCGGCGACCTCAACCGGAACCGCATCGTGCCGGGTAGGATCGGCTCGGCGCTCCGGGGAGAGACCCCCGTCATCCGCTCCGAGGGCTCGTTCGTCCGCGATGACCTCACGCTCGCCGAGGAGATGGGCCGCGCCCACATCGTGCGTCAGGCCCTCAACTTCTCCAACGACAAGCCTCTGGACGTCCTCTCGATGGTGGCCCTCGCGCTCGGGGCGTGTGGAAAAGCAGGCATGGGTCTTGATACCCGCGGAGAGGCTTCCAACGAGCTCCAGATGCAGTTCCTCTCGTCGAACAAAGCTCAGAGGCTGCTGGCGGGGTGGGCCCCGCGCTTTGGGCTCGACGAGGGGCTTCGTGCTTGAGACCGTTCCTTGGCCGGCGGCGAAGCACGCTCAGCGCCTAGGCGTGGTGGGGGGAGGGAGCTTCATCGACAAAAACCTCATCGTCTCCCTTCGAGCACAAGTGCACGAGGTCCAACGCCTGTGTCGGACCGATCGGGTCGACGGGCCGCTCGATGCGCTCGTATACGCTCAGGGCGGTCGGAGCCCTGCGTTCGAGGGCCTGCACGAGGAGCACGTCGGCACGACCGCGCGCCTCCTCGAGTCCGTCCGCCCATCAAGCGCCTTCTACCTCAGCTCCGGGCAGTATTACGGCGCAAGGGTGGTCCCGTTCCGCGGGGACTCGCCCCTCGCAGGCTCGTCGCCCTACACGCTCGAGAAGCTCCGCAGTGAGGCCCTCGTCCCCGGTTTCCCCGGCACGCACGCCCACGTCCTGCGCCTGGCCATACTCCTGCCGCCTCTCATCAACCGCCTCTCCCGTGGCGAGGACGTGGAATTGGCGGGCTTTGAGCAGTCCCGGGACTTCGTAGACGCCGACGATGTCGCCCCCCTCGTCGCCGCTTGCATCGAGCGCCCGAGCGCGGGGACCTTCAACTGCGGCTCCGGCGTCGAGACCGAGGTTCGCCCCGTCGCGCTGGAGGTCGAGAGGCGCTTCGACGCGCTCGGCCCAGGGCGAGTCCTCTTCCCGGCCCTCGGGGAGTGGGTGTCGGCGGTCGTGAACCGGTGACGTCAGCGGCCTCGAAGTTCGCCTGGTCCAGCCGGGTTAGGCTCGTCGCCGCCGCCCAGGGGCTCGTCAAGGCCTCTCAGCTCATCATGGCGGCCACGCTCGTGCGCGTCCTTAAACATGAAGACTGGAGCCACGTCGCGCTCCTCCTGTCCATCTACTAGGTCGCCGTCTCCCTCGGGGGCTTCAGCCTTCAGCAGAGCATCTACTTCTTCAGTGCGCGCACGCCGCCCCAGGATCGCCGCGCACTCTATATCCACAACGCCCTTATGCTCGTGGGCACCGGCCTGTTCACGGCGACGGTGCTCGTCCTCCTCGCCGGACCCCTCTCCGCCGGACGCCCCGGCCTGCACGAGATCATCTACTTGATCGCCGCCTGCGTGGCCCTCGAGGTGCCGTCCTCCGGGTTCGGGGAGATCCTGATCTCGACCGAGCGAATCGCCGCATCGTCCGCCCTGCAGGTCACGCTGGCCCTCCTCCAGACGGCGGCGTTCTGTCTGCCCCTGGTATTCACCGGGCGGCTCGAGTACGGATTCCATGGGCTGCTCTTCTACGCGCTCGTCCGCTTGGTCGCGTTTTTCCTGGTGGTTCGCTACACGACGGTGTCGGCCTCGGTCTCACGCCTGCTCTGGGAGTGGACGCCCGCCCGACGCGCGCTCGCTTGTACGCAGCTGACGTATGTACTGCCGCTGGCCTTGAGCACGACCCTCTCTCTCCTCAGCCGCAACGTCGACAAGTGGCTCGTCGCCTCGTTCGACGCCGCCGCTTACGGCGCGTTCGCCATCGCCGCGATCGAGGTCCCGTTCATCTCGATGCTCGCCGGCGCGTCGAGCACGGTACTCGCGACCCGCATCGTGCACGCCTTTCGGATCAAGAACGTGGAGTACGCCCGACAGGCCTTCGTCGCGGGCGCGGGACGCCTGACCATTGTTGTCGTGCCCGCAGCGATGGGCCTTATGGTCGTGGCCCCGGAGGCGTTGGAACTCGTCTTTTCCAAAGAGGTTGCGGCGGCCTCGCTCTCGTTCTCCCTGACCTCCGCGATCCTGCTCTGTCGCGTCACCGAGCACGGCGTCGTCCTGCGGGCTGCCGGGGACACGCGGTCGCTGTGGTGGTCGAGCGTCGTATACCTCGCCGGGACATCCATGCTCGGCTTCCTCGGCGTGCACCTCTTCGGCGCGGTGGGTGTGGCCTTTGGCACGCTGCTCACCGTCCTGTGCATGTGGATCTACGGCCTCATTCGCGTGCGTCGGGCGTTCGGCTGCGAGGTGTCCGAGTGTTTTCCGTGGCCGGTCTGCGGGCGGGTGCTGCTCGCCTCCATCGGCGCCGCCGTCGTCGCGCGCCTCGTCGGGAACCTACCCTTGCTGCTGCCCGAGCATGTGGCGCTCCGGCTCGGTCTCATGGTGCTCACGCATCTGAGCCTCTATGCTCTGGCGTTGCGGGTCTTCAGCCTGCGTCGCTACGTCAGCGCGATGCCCGACGACCTTCCAAATACGTCGTTCGACGGGCCGGTGCTCACAACTCCAGAAGAAACGTCGCCGCCGCGAGCCTGAGCACAATACGCGGCCCACGCTCGGCGACGACGCTCTTCAGCGTGATCGAGAGCGCGAGGCCGGTTCCGCCGTCCGCATCGTGAACCGGCTGGACGGTCTGGTTCTCAAGGCGCGGGAGCCGCAGCAGTCCGCCAATCGTTCGGGCCATCCGCTCGCTGTCGTGCTCGATGTGCGTAACCGCATATCCGCAGCACATGCCATCGCGCAGGGCTGCAAGCCCAACACGCCGGCGGGAAGACAATGGACTTTCCGTGTCAAAGTCGGGCTTGACGGCCGCGACCGAACCACAGGGTCGGTCGGTCGCGGCGGGGAATCCGAAGTCGGGGCTTGCGGACGGCGCCGACGGGGCGTCACGACTCAACGCTCGCCACCTGAGCTCCCCGACAGCGACTTCGAGGCGTTCGCCCACCTCGAGGTTGCCTTGCTCGACGCGTCCGGTCGCCAAAGCGCGGTCCTGACGGTCCCCCTGGTGGCGCCCCCCGCGCTCGACCCGGGCGCGCCGTCTGTCGTCTCAATGAAGTCCGATGCCAGGTGCCGGTCCACGACGTCCCGTCGCACCAGCGTGGCCTTCTGCTCGGCGGTCAAGGCCGTCAGGTTTCAGGCGGAGCAAAACAATTGGGTGCAACTCGCGACATGACACGCGAAGAGCCGCGTAGTTGCTCACGTTTCTGGGTGAAAGGGTGAGGCACGGGACCTCCACCCGTCGATAATCTGAGTGTCTAAACCTGACGCTCAACAGAATCGAGGTCCCGTGGTTTCGACTATCGACGTCGCCCGCCGTGAAGTCCAGAGTGCGTTTGAGCGGATCGTGGCGATCGCCGAGGGTGGCGAGCCTCGCGCAGCGGTCGCCTTCGAGGCGGAGGCCTGGGTGCTGCTTCTGGCGTTGGGCCGGGCGCTGATGGTGGTGTTTCTGGTGCGGCAGGTCGCCCGGCCGCGCGCGGCGCACTACTCGCTCGACGGCGCCGATCTGGTCTTGCGGGGGGAGCGCTGCTCCGAGATTAGGACGCTTTTCGGCAAGGTGCCGTTCACGCGACCGATCGGTCGGCGCGTTCGAGCCGCTCGGGCCAAGGCCGACCTCCCCATCGACCGGGAGCTTGGCCGTATGCGTTCGGCCAACGACGCCATAGCTCTAAGCTCCCCGGTACGCTACGCGCCGAGGCTCTCGACTATGCCCGCCTCCACTACTCTCTCCGCCAACACTCGAAGTATCGGCTTGCTGAGGGGAGGCGTCAATAAGCTATCCGACTCACGGGAGCGAAATGTCAAGGAGTTTTGAGGTGCCAGTGCGTTCAATGAGCACTGGAGAGAAAAAGGCCAGCACCGTTGACTGCGGTCGCATCACAGAGCGAACAGCGGATGCAACGTTCCTTGGGTAGCACAGGTGGTCGTGAGCGCGGGCGAGATCGTCCCGGTGACGGTCGCAGCGCCCGTACTCGTATTGATGCGAATTCGTCCTGCGCCGCCGCCCCCACCGCTCTTCCAGTCGGCGCTTTCGATGCCGTCCATTCCATTGGTGGCCTCGCCTGCGCTCCCATTGCCTCCCATGACATGGTAGATGCTGTCCACCGCCCCGACAGCAGGATTCGAGTCGGGCGTGCCGTTGCCTCCATGTCCACTTTGGCCAGCACCGCCGCCTCCGCCATTGGCGGCCAGAACGCCGGTGATGGTGACGCTCGGAGCCTCCAACAGAATCGCCCCGCCGCTTCCCCCTCCCGAGTTTGGACGCGCGCCGTCGCCGCCGACCTGAAGCATTCCTGCTTGGCCGACCAAAATCGACATGCCCGCCACCAATTGAACCGCGCCGCCAGCAGCACCGTCACCTCCTCCAGCGCCACCTGACGAGCCTCCCACAAGCGGGACCAAATCGGAGGTTCCGTAGGTTGTGCCTCCTGGACTCGGCAAGTCTCCGCTGGAGCCGACGCCTGCACCGCCTTGACCACAGAAGCCGCCACCTCCTCCAGCGGCTTGATCGGTGGAGGGGCCGCCACCGCCGGGTCCAAGCCCCTTCGAGTCCAAGGAAGGAAACTGCGCGCCTCCAGCAACGGCGGTGACGCCGTCAGGCGACGCGGAGAGCAGGCTGTCGAGCTCAATGGTGTCGACAGCATAGATCACGAGCGGCAGCGCCCCCACGACTTTGATCTTCGACGAAGGTTCGAAGCGCCAGGAGCAGGCGGCGAAGACGGCGATTTTTCCAGAGCCGGGTTGTACGATCTGTTGGTACTCGATCAGGGAGGCGGTATCGCTGTTCAGGCACGACACCGTTCCTCGATCAGTGTCGAAGGAACAGTCCTGGACGAGATCGATGTCGCCGAGTGTGGACCAAGAGATGGCTGCATTGGGGAAATTCGAGGGCTCGAAGGTGGGTCCCTTGCTGCGACAAGCGCTCAGGTGGGGGGATACTCCACCGGCGTCGTTTGGGTCGTCGGAAGTAGAAGTATGCGACGAGAG
>SHZC01000160.1 GCA_009692505.1 Myxococcales bacterium | reverse complement strand
CCATGGCCCCCGGCTGTACCTGCAGAGGCGGCACCGCCCGCGCCACCGTCGCGGGCCGTGATGTCGCTGCGGATGACCTCGAGGACGCACAGACCGGTCAGAGTGACGCCGGTGCTCGCGCCGCCGGTGCCGCCATTGAAACCGGCGAGACCCCCGCAACCGCCGGCCCCGCCGCCGCCGCCGCCGCCGCCGCCGCCACCTCGCTCCGGCAGCAGACCGATTTCGAAGAGCCCGCCGCCGCCGCCGCCGCCCCCCCCGCCGGGAGCGCCACCGCTGGCGCGAGGCCCCGGCGAAGGTGACCACTGCCCCGTCAGGGGTTGAATGGAGCCGGCCCGGTCACCGAGCATCCCCGCCCCTCCTGCCCCGCCATCTGCCCCGTCGACCCCGCCTTGACCAGGTCGACTTGGCACGACGCTCGCGGACTCGCCGCCGGCAGCGCCGCCGACACCGGTTTGCCCAGCGGTCGAGGCACTGAAAACATCAAGGCCCAAATATAGACCTCCATCGCCTCCGAGGCCGCCCGAAGTGGCTTCTGGGCAGTCGTCGTTCTGGCCGGGAAGACCGCCACGACTCGCAGATGTGTCGTCCCCCTCCAGCGCGGCCGACTCGGCGTTCGCCGCGCGCCAACCAGCCCCACCGTTGCCTCCGCGCCCGGCGGTCACAGTGGAATCGACGAAGGTCAGACGCTCGCAATTCCGCCCCAGGACGGTCAGAGAAGACTGTCCGGGCATTCCCCTGTCGCGGTCCGCCCCATCCGCGCCCTGGATCTCGAGACGGTCAAAGATGACCGACACGCCTGACTCAACGACGAAGGCCCGAGTCTCTCCCGGATCGTTCATTGCAGCGTCAGGCGGTCGACCCTCCGCGATGATGCGAACAGCCACGCCAGGGTCCGCGGGGCGCGCCCAAGCCCCGTCGAGCGCGAAGATATAGCCGCCATGGAAGGAGATCGACTGACCCAAGGTCACGGGCTCGTCGAGCATATACGTCCCGCCGTCGACGAGGATGTGCTCAAGGCCGGTCTCGGTCGCGAGCGCGACCGCGCGGGCCAAGGTTTGTACAGGCAGGGCCTTCGTCCCGTCGTTGAGGTCGTTCCCCCGGTTCGTCGATACGAAGACGGAGTCGACGATCGTCCCGTCGACACCGTCGCAGTTGGCGTCGACCCCCATGGGGTCCGGCTCATCGGGATCGGACTCGCGGCACTCGCAGCCGTTCAGAACATCCCCATCGAAGTCGAAGTAATCGGCGTGACACGTCGTGATTCCACAGGTGCCAGCATCACACACCGGATCGGCGTTGTTGAAGTCACAGGCCGAGTCGCAGCCGCCGCAGTGGTCGACGTCGGTCGAGAGGTCAAAGTCCTCGTCCGTCTGCCCATCACAGTCGTTGTCCAGGAGGTCGCAGACCTCGGGGGAGGGCGCGCCTGCGACCACGCTGCACCCGAGCTGCCCGGTCGTGTGGTTGCAGATGAGCGTGCCCTCACGCCGGCACTTGGCGACGCCCACCTCGCAGTCCATGCCGAGCCTCTCGAAGCCTTCGTCCGTCACGCCGTCGCAGTCATCGTCCTCCCGATTTCCGCAGCGCTCCTCCACGGGCTCCCCTTCGACCGCGTCGCATTCGAGGTCCGGCCCGCCGGAACACGCAAAGGCACCGGCCTGGACGCAGAGCCCTTGGCCTGAGCTCGAGCACACCTCGCCGAGCTGCGGGATGTCCTCGTCGGTTGCCCCGTCGCAGTCATCGTCAAGGCCGTTGCAGAGCTCGTTGGGCGGCGGTCCGCAGGTGCCGCACGCGCTCAGGAGACCCTCGTCGATTCTCTCGTCGCAGTCGTCATCGAGGCCATCGCAGAGGAGCTCATCCGGCTCGCAGGCGCCACAGCCTTCGGGCGGGGGCAGCGCCTCATCCGTCTGCTCGTCGCAGTCGTCGTCGATGCCGTTACAGGGAGCCTCGGTGACCTGCCCACAGGTGCCGCACGCATTGAGCACGTCTTCGTCGGCGATTCGATCGCAGTCGTCGTCGAGGCCATTACAGAGCTCCTCGGGCACCTCGCCGCACTCGCCACACGCGTTCTTTACGCCCTCGTCGACGTTGCCATCGCAGTTGTCGTCCTCGCCGTTGCACACCTCAACCCGGGCGGCACAGCCCAAGTCGACCCCGAGGTCGCCTCCATCGCAGACGCCCCGGCTGCATGAGCCTGTGCAGCTCTGGCCACAGACGCCGCAATTGGCGGGGTCGGACTGGAAACTAAAACCCTCATCCACGCGCTCGTCGGCGTCGTCGTCGAAGCCGTTGCAGGACTCAGTGTCCGCCGGAATACAAACCCCGTCGACGCAGGAGAGCCCTGCCGCACACTCGCTCGTTTGAAGACAATCGATGGTCGATGCGTCTTTCAGAGCAGGCGAGACGCAGCCAAAGAGGAGGAGCGCGAGCGGGAGTCCGCCCATCGCCCAGCCAAGCCCAAGGGAGGGCAGCAAGTGTTCAAGCTTTTTTTCGAAATACACGAGCCCTCGCGGGTCTTCAAAGGGAGGAAGGGTCGGGATCGTGGCAAGTGCGGAACGACGCTGTCAAGCTTGTCCGGCTCGTGGTGCCGTCACGTCGGGCTCGGCCTCCGAGGGGTCTCTTCTCAGGCCTGCCCGTCGTTGAACGATGAGGCTGTATATGCTATCCGCCCCGCGGATTTCTTGGAGTAAAGTGGTCATGTCGTACAATCGCTCGCTTCGATTCTTGGCCTTCGCCGTCGCGCTGAGCGCGCCGTCTCTCGTTGTGGATGTCGCAGCGGCGGCCGGGCAATCCAAAGCAGCGGCATCAGCCGCTCGGGCCAAAACGGCAGCGGCTGACGGTCTGCCGACCGAGATCGACATCGCGACGCAGGCGAGGGTCGTCTTTGACGAGCTGGCGGGCAACGCTGATCCGCGCGTGCGGATGGCGGTTTATGAAGGTCGCCTCGCGCTCGGCAAGGAAGATCGGTCGAAGGCGGTCGCGGCCGGGATCGATGACGCCTTCACACCGCTCCGGAAGCGGGCACTGCTCGCCGCCCTCGCCGACAAAGACAAGAAGGTGCGTGAGCTCTCGCTCGCGTCGCTGGCCAAGGGGCTCGCTTCGGGAGAGGCGGGCGAGCGTGAGTTTGCCGCCGAGATCATCGTCGATAGCACCTCCGGTCTGAAGCCGCTTGAGGTCACCGCGCAGTTCCGCAAGGCCACGGTCGACGGGGGCCCGGAGACGCGAACCTGGGCCCGCGCGCAGCTCATCCGCCTCGGCGGCAAGCCCGGGTGGGAGGTGCTCGCCGCTCTGCTCGCCGAGCCTGCGGACAGCAAGGAGTTCGCCGAGGGCCTGAAGCGCCTCGCCGATTACAAGGAGGGCTTGGGTGCCACTTGGGCGCTGACGCATCTTCATGATCGCGATCAGCTCGGCGCCGCAGTTCGCGCCTACCTCGCACAGATCAGCGACAGCAAGTCGGCCGGGGAGGTCGTCAAGTCACTGAACAAGATTTACGACAAGGCCGAGTTTGCCCAGCGTGTCGACGCCGCGGCGGTCCTGTCCGTGCGCGGCGCGGGCACCCCGGCGATCGCCAAGTCTCTCTCCAAGGGGGCCCGGTTCACCGATCCCGCCGTCCGGCTCGTCTCTCTCTGGGGGCTGCGGGGCGTGCGCGATGCGGCGGTGCTCAGCGAGATGCGTGAGCGCGTCAGCACGAACGAGACGGAGTGGGAGGCGGCCCTGGCCTTCGAGTGGCTGACGATGTGGGCCAAGGCGACCGGCGATGCCAAGGTCATCGAGCTGCTCCAGGAGATCGCCAAGAGTGACCGCCGCTCGCTGCGTTTGAACGCGCTCGACGCGCTCAGTCAGGTCGCCCACCGCCCGAGCGTGGCGCTCTTCGAGGCGGCCATGAAAGAAGGGCAGACGGAGATTCGTCAGGCCGCCGCGAGAGGGCTCGCCGCGGTCGCTCGACCGGGTGATGAGAAGCGCTTGGCCGAGTACCTCCGCAAAGAGCCGGTGCTCGAGGTCAAGCTCGCGCTCATTCGCGCCTTCGCGGCGATCGGGACGCCCGAGATCCTCGATCCGCTGCAGTTCGTCATCACCGCTCCGCAGGTGGAGATCAAACGTGCGGTTGTCGAAGCCGTGGCTCCGACCGGGACCTCCAAAGCCGCCTCGCTCATCGGCCTGCTCAAGCGGGACGCCGATCTGGAGACGCGCTTCCTCGCGTGGCAGTTCTATCTCCGGCTCGATCCCAAGGCCGCGGCGAAGGATCTGAAGGCCACGATCGGCTGGCTCTCGGCGGCTCAGGCCCATACGCTCGCCCAAGACCCGAAGATCGGCGCCGACGCGCTGGAGATCCTCGCCCTCGACGGCTCGGATGCTCACCGGACGGCCGCCGTCAAAGGCCTCGCCTCTCGGGGAGACAGCTCTGCAACAAGGCTGCTCTCCATCAGCGACCGCAGCCAGAACGAAGACGCCGCCGCCGCAGCGCTCGCGGCCCTGGCTGCCGTCCGCGGGAGTGCGTCGGTCCCGACTTACCGCGAGGGGACGAAGAGCCGTTTCCCGCTCGTTCGGGCCGCTTCCTACGCGGCCCTGGGGCAATACGGCCCGCGCCAGGTGATCGACTTCGTGCTCCCGGCGGTCTCGGATCGTGAGCCCCTCGTTCGCGTCGAGGCGGCGGTCGCGGCCGTTCGACTCTCCCAGAAGAAGCCGGAAGCCCTTTGATCTCACTCCAGGGGATTAGCAAGGGGTTCGGTCCGCAGGTGCTCTTCGAGGAGCTGGACTGGGACATCAAGCCCGGTCACCGCATCGGGCTCGTCGGACCCAACGGCGCGGGCAAGACCACGCTGTTCTCCATCGTGACCGGAGAGATCCTGCCCGACAGCGGCCAAGTTCGCATCGCGCGGGACTTCACCGTCGGCTACCTGCCGCAGGAGATCGCCCTGCTCGGGGGACGCTCGATCCGCGAGGAGGCCCGCCGAGGACTTGAGACCGTCTTGCGCCTCGGGGCCGAGCTCGAAGACATGGGCTTTCGCCTCGGCGAAGTTCAGGGCGCTGAGCTCGACGACCTGCTTGAGCAATACGACCAACTCCAGGCGCGGTTCGAGGCGCTCGGCGGATTCACGGCCGAGAATCGGGTCGAGGAGATCCTCACGGGGCTCGGTTTTCGCCCTGGGCAGTTCGACCGGGACTGCGGCGAGCTCAGCGGCGGGTGGCAGATGCGGGTGGCCCTCGCCCGACTGCTCCTCATGCGCCCAAGCGCGCTCTTGCTCGACGAACCCACGAACCATCTCGACCTGGAGTCCTTGGTCTGGCTCGAAGGCTTCCTGAAGTACTACCCCGGCACGGTCGTCGCGATCAGCCATGACCGCTCGTTTCTCAACGGGCTGTGCACGGACATCGCCGAGCTGTCGTCGGCGGGCCTGCGCCAATACCCCGGCGACTTCGAGGACTACCTCGCACAGGTCGAGCTCCGGCAATCGCAGCTCGAACGACAGGCCAAGAACCAGGACCGGAAGCTCGCCGAGTTGGAGCGCTTCGTCGAGCGTTTCCGCTACAAGGCCTCCAAAGCCCGGCAGGTGCAGAGTCGGATCAAGGTCATGGGCAAGATGGACCGCGTGGAGCTCGAGTCTCAGGCGCGCACGATCCACTTCCATCTGCCGGCACCGCCGCGCTCCGGCCGCGTGGTCATGCAGCTCACGAACGTCCGCAAGGCCTATGGCGCGCACGTCGTCTACGAGGGCCTGGATGTCGAGCTCCTCAGAGGGACCAAGCTCGCGCTCGTCGGACCCAACGGCGCCGGAAAGAGCACCCTGCTCAAGCTGCTGGCTGGTCGGCTCACGGCTGACCACGGCGAGGTCGAGATCGGCGACCAGACCCGCCCGTATTACTTCGCGCAGCACCAGGTCGAGTCGCTCGATCTGAAGCAGACCGTCTTCGAGGAGGCGCAGAGCGCGGCCCCGGGTCAGTCGATGACCTTTATTCGCAGCATCCTCGGCGCGTTCTTGTTCAGCGGTGAGGACGTGGAGAAGCGGGTCGGCGTGCTCAGCGGAGGCGAGAAAAATCGTCTGGCCCTGGCCAAGATGCTGCTGACCCCGGCGAACGTCCTCTTGCTGGACGAGCCGACCAACCATCTGGACATGGCGAGCCGGAGCGTGCTCGAAGCGGCGCTCGGGGAGTACACCGGGACCGTCGTGATCATCAGCCACGATCGACACTTCATGGACGGTGTGGTGGAGGAGGTCTGGGAGGTCGACGCATGCCGGGTGACGCCTTACCTCGGCAACTACTCCGAGCACCTCGCCCGTAAGGCGACAGGTGCCTTGCCAGAGCCGTTTCCTCTGCACGTCGGGGCCGCCCGAACAAGCGCGCCCCGCAAGTCGCACAACCTGCCCGCCGCGAGCGTCGCGCCGGCCCCGGTGCCCGCCAAGAAGGTCGCACGCCTCGGGCCCACCGGGATCAACTGGGGGGGCGGCAGTGACGTGGCACGTCGCCCGCGCCGTGACGACAAACGCTCGGAGGCAGAGGTCCGCCAGCGTCGCTCCTCGGCCACGCGAGACTTGAAGCAGAAGGTCGACTCGACCCTGGGCCAGGTCACCTCGCTCGAGGAGCGGCTCGATGGGCTCAGGGGTCGCCAGGCTGAGCCTTCGCATTATGCTTCACCCGATGAGGTCCGCGAGACCGCCCGGGCCGTTGTTCAGGCAGACGCCGAGCTGGCCTCGGCGTACGCAGAGTGGGAGGCCGCGGCGGCGGAGCTCGAGCGGGTTGAGCGATCGTTCGAGGAGTGACGAGGCCGGTCGGCGCGTAGACTTAGTGGCCGCCGTGCTTGGGTGCGGGCGCGGGCGCGGGCGCTGAAACCGTGGCCGGCCGGGGCCCAGCCGGCGATCCAACAGCGGGGCCCACTCTGAAGGCGTAGATCGCTGAGGTCAGCCCCGAAGGCTCTCCTTCACGCTCCGCCGAGACGCGCCAGTACCACATCCGCGAGGGGTCGAGGTTCGGGACCGCCAGCGTAAGACCTTGCAGAATCTGATCAATCGGCGTCTGGAGGAACTCGACGTCTTCGGCCACCTGGACGCGGTAGCGCAGAGCGCCGGCGACGGGCGCCCATTTCAACTCGACCGGGGCCGGGGACACCCCGGTCAGCGGAGCGAGCAGGAGCGGAGCCGCGATGAGTGGGCGGGCCGAAGCCGGGGCGCCCAGCTCGGTCCAGGTGCCCGCGCGGAGGTGCAGTGAGGCCGCCTGCCCCGAGGAGAGCTCGGCTTCACCTCGCCTGACCTGGACGTGCCCCGCGCTTGGTCCGTCGACCTCGAGCTCGAAGTCGGCGGACTTCATCTCGAGCGCGCCCCCCGGGTAGGAGAAGATCGCCCCGGCGATGCCGCGCCGATCGGGGTTGGCCGCGACCCGGACCCGCCCGCGCTCGAGCCGAACGCCGGTGTACGACTTCCGGTCCTCGGCGTTGAAGTAGATCTTGGTGAAGTGAAGGTTTGAGTCCGGGCTCACCGAGATGCGCGTGAGGTCATTCAGGCGGAGCACGAGGTGACCTGAGCTCCCTGTCTCAATGACCGCGCCCTCCGGCAGGTGCTGTCGAAAGGCCACGGGCGACCACACGGGCTCCGGAGCGGCGTGCCCGTCGTGAGCCGTGGGGGCCTCCGCTTCGACGTGTCCGCCCTTGGCCTCGTCGGCGTGGCCGCCTTCGGCGTGCCCACCCTCGGCGTGCCCACCCGCGGCGTGCTCATTCGACGCGAGCGCGGAGGCGGGCAGTGCGCCTGGCCTGAGCTCTCCAGTCTTGGCTGGCTCCGGAGCGAGGCGCCACCGCACGTCACCCTGCACGCCGATGACCGCAGCCGATCCGACCTCCAACTTCCGCCGTTTGAGGAGCGCGGAGCGGTCGGCCTTCACCATCCGAAAAAACACCCGTCGGGTCAGCGGGTCGGGCTTGGCTCGCGGCCTGGCCATGAGCCCCGAGCCTTCACCCTTGCCGTAAGCGAGGAGCCGCTCGGGCGCGACGCCGAGCTTGACGAGCGCCTCGCGAACTGCGCTCGCACGGGCTTCGCTTAGCTTCTGGTTGTAGGCCGGGGCACCGCTCGCGTCGGCGTGCCCTTCGATCCAGATGCGCTCGATCTCGGGTGAGGCCTGAAGCGCCTCGGCGACCTTGACGAGCACGGCGTCCGCGCCGACCTCGAAACGAATCGAGTCGTGGCGAAAGGCGATCTCCCCGGCGAAGATGAGCTCATCCCCGCGGACCTTCATGCGCTCGAACGCGGCGAGCCGTGGGACATGGACCTCGACGACCCCCCACTTGGTTCGCCGTGAGTCGGAGAACCCGGTGCCCGTCAGCGGCTTCCAGTCGCGGCGTTTCACCCGAGGACGGGCCGGCGGCTTGGCCGAAGGTTTGGCCTCGTCCTTCACTGCGTCCAGGTCGTCGTCCTCATCCACCTGCGTGGTGTGAGTCGTCGGCTTGCCGTGCTCTTCATGGGCCGTATTGACCGGGGCGGCCTTGTGCTCGTCGTGGGCCTTCTCGGCCGGGGCGGCCTTGTGCTCGTCGTGGGCCTTCTCGGCCGGGGCGGCCTTGTGCTCGTCGTGGGCCTTCTCGGCCGGGGCGGCCTTGTGCTCGTCGTGGGCCTTCGTCTTTGGGGCCGACTCTGGAGCCGGGTGGTCCGAGTCGCCGTCGCGGAGATCGATCGTGAAGGTGCCGTCGGCGTCGGGCTTCGGCTCTGCCTTCTTCTTCGCCGGGCGTGCCTTTGTCGACGGCGGTGCTGCGGGCACGACCTCCGGGGCCGCGTCGTGCTCGGTTTTACCGTGAGCGTCTTGGCCGTGAGCGCCTTCACCGTGCCCGCCCTCGGCCTTGACGAGAAGGGGAGACGCGACGAGCGCGAGGATCAGGAGAAGCCTCAAGGTGCACCTCCTGCCGAGTCAGCGACGGCCTGCGGCCCTGGCGTCGATAGCGTCGATCGCCTCGTGGAGTGACCGTCGCCGTGACCGCCGCCGGTCTCTTCGACGGGGGCCGGTGGCTTCGGGGTCTGCCCGTCGTCGTCTGACTCGGGCAGATCGGGCCCTTCCAGACCTTCATCGCCGGGGGGCGGCTCGGGGGTCTTGACGGCTCTGGCCTTCTTCGTGGCCCGGGGCTTGTCGGCCAAGACCGTCAGCTCCGCCCGTCGATTTCGCGTCCGTCCGTCGGCGGTCGCGTCGTCCGCGATGGGCACCATCCCGCCGAACCCTCGGGCGACAAGCCGCCGCGCGGGCACCCCGGCAGACACGAGGGCTTCCATCAGGCGCTCGGCCCGGGCTCGGCTCAGCTTCAGCTTGGCACCCGGGTCACCCCGGCCGTCGGTGTGGACGGCGACCTCGACCGACCCATACTCGGGCCGGGCGTTAAGCTCCGCGGCCAGGGCGCGCACCTCGTCATAGGAGGCTTCAGCGACCTCACCCGCGCCGTACTTGAACTTGATCGGCGAGGTCGGCCGGATGACCCGCAGGCGCCGGCCTTCGGGCGACGGGGCATACGCGGCTTGCCCATGCGTCAGCCCATGCGTTGGGTGGAGGGGGCGCGGACCAGCGTTGATTGCGCTCGGCACAGCCTCGGTTCTGTCGATGAGCCGGAACTCCACGCGGCGATTTTGGAATCGGCCCTGCGGCGTCGTGTTGTCGGCCACCGGCATCGACTTGCCATATCCGCGCGAGATGAGGCGGCTCGGGGGCACGCCGTTACGCACGAGGGTCCCCATCGCCACGTCGGCACGGGCCTGGGACAGCCACTGTTTCCATGCGTCGGGCCCGAGGCCGTCGACGTGGACCCCGACCTCGACCATGCCGAGCTCCCCGCGCTGAGCGAGGTAGCGGGCGACCACTTCGAGCTCGGCCTCGCCGTCGGGGCTGAGCTGCGGCTCGGCGTACTCGAAGATGACCGGCCCCCTCGGGTAGAGCGTAGTGCCGAGCAAGAGGGGCCCGCCCTCCCCAGGGTCGGGTACGCCGCCGGTGCTTGTGAAGGCGTGATCCCCGTCACCCGGGCAGCCGCTCTCGCCGCCCCCGCGTTCATTCGGACACCGGTCCCGGCCATCGGCCACGCCGTCGAGATCGTTGTCGTATTCAGGCACGCCGTCCTCGTCTTCGTGGCCATCCCAGTCCTCGGGGGCCATCGGATCGGCGTCGTGGACGTCAGCCAAAAGATCGAGGTCGTTGTCCGGCTCGGGGCAGCCGTCGTCGTCACGGAATCGGTCGCGGTCCTCGGCGATCAACGGGCACTGGTCATTCGCATCGAGGACCGTGTCCTCGTCGGCATCGAGGACCGTGTCCTCGTCGGCATCGAGGACCGGTCGTTTGGTGATGGTGTCTTCGGCCCGGTCCGGCGTCGTCCCAGCCACGCTTGAGGCGTCGATACAGCCCCGCCCAGCGGCCGTCCCGACCTCGTTCGGGCAGTCGTCTACCTGGTCGGCGATCGCGTCTCCGTCCCAATCGTGCAGGCCGGGGCTGAACTCGAGCCCACCGAACGCGCGCCAGGCCGGGGAGCCGTAGCCGGGCAAGATCCCTGCGCCCACCCCAGCGACCAGGTGGAGTTGATCAAAGAGGCGGAGTCGCGCGCCGCCCTCGACGTGTCCCGGCGTCTCCTCCGGGTGGGCGAAGGGGGCGGCTGCGCGGGCGGCGACGTGGACCTCCGCGAGCAGGGCCAGCCGCGTGAAGACGCGCGCGCTCACGCCGAGCCCCAACGTCAACTCATCGTCGAGGGTGACCTCTTCAAACCGCGTTTGCTGCCGCGTTCGGTAGCCGAGGTTGACGACATAGTCGAGCCTCGACCCGCGAGGGAACTCGATGACGAGGCGACCGGCGAGGGTGCTGTTGGGCTCACCTACGAGGGCCTCGGAGTCACCCACCGGCAAGGTCGCGTGTCCGACGAGGGCGAGGCCGAAGGGGAACCTCGCCTTCTCCAGCACCATGAGCTTCACGGCCATCGCCGGGTCGCCCACGGCGAAGCTCGGCAGCTCGTCGCTGGCTTGCGCGCCGCTCCCCGACTGGGAGAGGACGAGCGGGATGTCGAGGCCAAAGTCGAGGATAGGCGCGAAGCCGAGCGATAACGTCAAGTCACTTGACCATCGCTCGCCGATCAAGTCCGCGGTCCGCTCATCCTCTCGCTGGTAGACGACGGGTCGCTTCTCGAAGACGCCGAGCGCGGCGATGCCGAAGTTCCCGTCGCCCAAGGCCTGGCTCCCATCGAGGGAGAGATAAGGCGAGAGGACTGGGGTCGGCTGAAACCTTCGGGTATTGACCTGAGGTGCTGCCAAAGCCGCGCTCGAGGTCGCGACCACGGTCCCCATGGTCCAGAGAACCCCTGTAAAGCGGAGTCGTTTCATTCTGGCCTCCGTCGGCGCGAGAGGACGACCGCGGCGGTGAGGCCGAGCCAGGGAATGAGCGGCAGAGGCGCTCCGGGTGGCGTCATGTCGCAGCTGAACGCGCCGCCTCTGGGCACTCCGAGGTCGCTGCGGCCTGGGGGCGTCGTGACCGGTGGGGTCAGGCCGTCGCTCGCGTCGGCGTCCGGGCCGCCGTCGCCGGGTGGTGATTCATCTGGGCCGTCCGCCGTCGATCCGGTGAGGTCGGTCGCCCGTCCGTCGTCACCCCGTCCTCGAAGGTCGGAGCCGCCGCCGTCGCCCGGTCCGGCGTCCGAACGGCTGGAAAGCTCTGTGCCGTCGCCATCTGTGAGGCCGTCAACCCGGCCTGCGTCGTCTGCGGGGCCGTCAACCCGGAAATCGGCCCGCGCGGCCGGGGCGTCGGTCTCCGGCCCATCGGGGCGTCCGAAGTCGAGGGGGACGGCCAAGTCGAAGCCCCCATCGGGCGGGACGCCAACGATGACCGACACGGTCACGCCGTCGACGGGCTCTCCGGCCGAAGGGAGACCGTCTTGGCTATTATCCTCGAAGGCGAAGATCCGCCCGACGTAGACGCCACGAACCGTACCCGGCGGGACGTCCACAAAGACCGAGACCTGGGCACTGTCGCCGACCACGAGGCGTGCGGGCACGCCTTCGAAGCGGAGGGCCTCCGGCGCGATTCTCAGGTCCGCGGCCTGCGTATGTTCCAGGCCGCTCGTGGTGAGGCGGAGGTGCTCAAGGTCACTGCCGGAGGGGATCGGCGAGATGAGCCCGTTCTGGTCGAACCCATTGTCCTGATCGAAGTCTTGGCTGCCGGCGAAGTTGTCCAGGGTGAGCCGACCGGGGCCGGCGGTGCCGCCCACCTCGGGCACCTCCCCCACAGCCACGCTGCCCTCCCTTACATCGAAGTCTTCGATCCGGAGCTTGACGTTTCGGACCGAGAAGGCCTCCGAGTAGTCCCCGTCATCGGGCACGGCGTCGACCGGGCTGCCGATTCGCACGCCCCCTTGGCTCGTCGAAGGCCAGCGCAACTCGACATCCTCCTCGTCCGGGCCGAAGAGCTCGACGTCGAAGGTCGCGGGGCCGGGCTCGACTGGGTAGCGGATGAGCACGCGGAAGTCGTCAATCTCGCTGCCCGTGGACATCCAGAATCGCAGCCGCTCG
>SHZC01000159.1 GCA_009692505.1 Myxococcales bacterium | reverse complement strand
TACGGCGAGTCGCACGCCTCGGAGCATATCTTGACCATTGCTCGCCTGATCGCCGGTCAGCGGACCCTCGAAGGCAATCGTGAGGGTCGAGGCGACAGGTGCTTCGGGGTCGGACTCGCAGCTCGACAGGACGGCGAGCAGGGCGAGGGATGAGGTCACGAGTTTCATGAATTCCTGAGAGCAGCGGGGGGAGAGCGAGGTCAAGGTGGGCTGGGCCGCCTTTGAACTCGAGACTCCGCGCCGCACGTTCTCGTTTGTGCCTAAGCAGTCAATCCGAACGAGTGTTTGTCCCTGGCGGAAAAGCATCGTGATTCCGGTCGCTTGGCGGATGGAAGGGCGCAGGTTCCGCTGGAACGCCCCCGACTTCCGGACCTTCGTCACCGGCCTCCGCCCCGCGAGATCGCTCCCCTGATCCCATGTCCCTCGGGTCGCGGCCTCGCCAACCTCGGTCGAGGGTGCAGACCGCCGGTCACTTCAGCCAGCGCGCTGAAGCCGCAGTTTCGCGTGGTCCCGATTTGTCCGCGCTCACAAGGGTCCGTGACGAGCCCGCCGGTCCCTTGCGGCAACACGACCTCGGCCGTCGCGAAGTTGTTCACCGCCGCGCCGTCGAGCTCGTCGCAGGCGATGCGGCTCTCGAGTTCGCCGGCCTCGTTCCCGAACTCGGTGACCTCTTAGGTGGCCGCGCCGCTCGCGTCGGTCACGGCCGTGCCTTCGCAGAGGAAGGCATCGGGATTCACATGAAACGAGAGCGTCGAAGTGTGGGCCGCCAAGGCCGTGTCGATGGGCGTGACATCGACACAGTGGCCGTGAACTGGAGCAGCCGACGCCAGCCCGAAGCACCCACGCACCCCTCGATGATCCCGCAGGCGTCCGCGGGGAAGTAAGCGATAGACGATCCGGTGATCAGCCACCCCCTCGGGCATGGCCCGCAGCTCGGCGACACCGGGGATTTCAGACCCGACGCGCACGCTGTCCGCGAGGGCCGCATCCCAGGCGAGCCGCTCGAAACGGACGGCCGTCCTCACGGCGCCGATGTGTCCCACGAGCGCCGTCTCACAGGAGTCCTGGGGCACGGGCCGGGTCAGGTGACAGCCGTCGTCCAGGACATGCACGCCGCCTTCGCAGGTGTCGTCGAAGAACGAGCGGGCGTTCTCGGTGTCGACGCTGTTGGGCGGGAAGTCCGCCTCGTTCATGCACGCAAAGCCGGTGCGCTCCAGGACGTGCTCGGGGTCCACGGGGAGGACGAAGCTCTCCTCGACGACGGTCCCTGGTGCGGTGAAGCGCGCGTCGGCATTGACGACATCGGTGACCGGCCCGAGGAGCATGCTCGTGAACGTGTAGTCCCGGACGAGGAGCTCGCGCCCGTCAATCCCGCAGGTTGGTGGATCGAGGTCGAGCCCGAGCTGCGCTTGGACTTCGACGCCGACTTCGCGGTGGTCGTGCCGGACTTGGCGGGGTGGCGCACCGAGAGCCTGTCCGAGCTGCCTGAAACGGCGGCGTACACGCTGGCGCCGGACTGGGTCTGCGAGATTCTCTCACCCTCGACTGGGGCCGACGATCGTGCACTCAAGATGCCCTTCTATGCCGCCGCGGGCGTCTTGCACCTCTGGCTCATCGATCCGCTGCTCATGACCCTCGAAGCCTACCGTCTGGAAGGCCCGCGCTGGGTCGTATTGGGCGTCTGGCACGGAGTGGACCGCGTGCGGGTCGAGCCGTTCGACGCCATCGAGCTGCCGCTCGGGCGGCTATGGGGCGGGCGACGGCCGAAGCGGGCTCAGCCCTGAGACCTCGAACTCGCCCATCATGCCGCGCTCGGCGTGCTCGAGGATGTGGCAGTGGAACATCCAGCGACCGGGGTGGTCCTCAAGCCTCATCCTCAGGCGGACCGTGGTCTTCGCGGGCACATTGACCGTGTCCCGATACGCGCGCTCCGGCGCTCCCGTCGCGTCGACGAGCTGGAAGCGAAAGCCATGCACGTGGAAGGGGTGGTCCATCTCGGTGTCGTTGACGACGGCCCACTCCTCGACGGTCTCGAGGGTGGACATGAACGGCTCGCCCTCCGGGAAGCTCTTGCCGTTGATGGAGAACGTCGGCGGTTCACCCTCGGCCGCCCCCTCCGGAGCCTCCTCCCGACTTGGGGCACCGTGGTCACCGTGACCCCCATGCCCGGCACCACCAGACTCACCGAGCACGAGCCGCCGACGCAGGGCCGGCTCCGGCAGGGGCTCGATGTCGCGGAGACGTTCGGGCATGTCGTCAAGTTGGTTGACGACCTCGGCGGTGGAACGAATCGTCATCACGGTCGCCGATGAGCCACCGCCCGTCCCGTGTCCGCGCTCATAGGGCAGGAGCCGGAGGGGCGTGTCCGAAGGGGTCGCGGAGAGGGCCTCAATCACCACATCGGCGCGCTCGCCCGGCACGAGCATCAGCGTCTCGACGAGCCGAGGCGTCGGCAGGAGGCCACCGTCGGTGCCGATCTGCGTGACCCGATAGCCGGGCAACGACAGCCGGAAGTATCGAGACGTCGCGACGTTGATGAGCCGCAGGTGATGGCGTCCGGTCGCGCTCAGCTCCAGCAGCGGGTGGGCCCGACCGTTGACGAGGAGCACGTCGCCCTGCCGCCCAACCATGGCCTCGATGGGAGACACGTCCTCAAACGTCGGCAGCTCGCCGGCCTGATCCAGGAGCAGATCGTCGAGGACGAGCGTCTGCGAGCTGTGCGCAGGGGGGTCATCCGGTCCGTGCACGATCAAGGCGCCGTAAAGGCCACGCTCCACCTGCTCGTCCGCGCGAACGTGGGGGTGGTACCAGAACGTACCCGCGTCCGGCACGACGAAGGTGTACGTGGTCGTGTCCCCGGAGGCGACGGGTCCGTTGAGCCGCGCGACGCCGTCCATGTCCGCGGGCACCCGAACGCCGTGCCAGTGGATGGTCGTGCCGTCGGGCAAAAAATTGCGGAAGCGGATCCGCACGGTGTCACCGACGTTCGCCTCGATACGCGGGCCCGGCACGATGCCGTTATAGGTCCACATCGGCACCGTCAGGCCCGGGGCGAGGGTGATATTGGCGGGCACAGCTTCGAGGGAGATGTCGACCACCGTGGGATCAGGGTCGCGATCTACGGCCGCAGGGGCCTCGAAGGGTCCGGCCTGAGCCTCGAAGACCCGGAACCCGTGGGGGGACTGCGGATCGGTGGACCCGGCGGTGCTGCAGGCGACAACCCAAACCATGAGGGGCGCGAATCGGAGGGCCATGTGTACAGCGTGCGCCCAATCGCCCCCTGTCGGTCAAGCGTCGGCGCGGCAACCTGCTAAAGTCCGCGCCCTCGACTTCATGATGGAGCTCCCCCTTGAAACTCACGACGTTCCGCGGTTGCGGCATGGCGCTCGCTCTCGCCGGCTCAGGCTGCGGTGAAGACTCGCCGAAGTCGCCCGCTGAAGCGCTCGATCTCTCGAGCACGAATGACGCTGCAGTTGCCCCCGACATGAGAACCGACGGTCCAGGTGCCCCCGACGCGACGACCGACGGCGCAGTTGCCCCGAAGGCCCGCCTCGAGTCCGTGCCCGAGACCGAGCGCTGGGACCTACCCGGCCTGAGCGGCCCGGCGTATGTGGTCCGGACCGAAGGCGGCATCCCGCACATCTACGCCTCGAGCCGCGACGACCTCGGCCGCGTGACCGGCTTCGTCATCGGCCGCGACCGCTACTTCTTCATGGAGCTCCAGCGGCGGTTAGGCACGGGCCGCATCAGCGAGCTGCTCGGCGATCGCGCGTTGGGCAACGACGTGACCGCGCGTCTCACGGGCTACGCCTTCGTCGCTGATCGGTTGGAGGCGAACCTCTCGCCGGAGATGCGGTCCTACCTCCTCGCTGTAGTCGACGGCTTGAACTACTACATCGATCAGGTCCGATCGCGCCGCTTGCCCGGGCCCTCTGAGCTGCAGCTCGCCGGCCCCTTCCTCGGGGCGGCCGACAGCGCGACCCTCATGGTCCCGTTCACCCTGCGTGACTTGGCCGCGATGGCGTCGATCCCGCTCTTCGAGACGAACTTCCGGACCGATGACCTCGTGCGGTCGCTGATGTCGGCGCAGCTCGAGGGCGCCTTCACCGGCGAGCCGTCCGAGGCGCTGCGCCGCTCGGGCTACGAGGCCGACATCTTCCGTGGGCTCGCGCCGATGTTCCCGGGCAACGCCTCGGCGCCGGGCTTTGGCACCACGGGCACACCCAAGGCCTCACGCGGTGCGGCGGCACTCCGGCCTTCGAGTCTGCGGCCTGTGAGCCGAGCCCTGCTCGAGCGCTCGGTCGACCGCATCCGAAAGGCGGCGCTCCTCACGCATCGCTACGACGGCCCCCACGGGTCCAACGCCTGGGCGGTCGCCGGGGACAAGACGGCGAACGGCGACGTGCTCGTGGCGGGAGACGGCCACCTCTCGCTGTCCGTGCCGTCGCTCATGTACCAGGTCGGGCTCGACACCGAGGTGCTTGGCGGCGGTGACATTCACCAGCGCGGCCTCTTCCTGACGCCGTTCCCGATCCTGGGCGTGGGCACGAACGGCGACGTGGCCTGGGGCATGGTCAACCCCCGCATGGACATCACGGACTGGTACCGCGAAGAGCTCCAGCTCGACGCCTCGGGAGCGCCGGTCGCCAGCCTCTTCGGTGGGGAGTTTCGACCGCTCGTGCGCGTAGACGAGACCTACGTCGTGGCCGACGTGCCGGCCCTCATGTCCCGAGGTCGGACCGAGGTCCTCGCCCGCTATACGACGTTTGACGGGCGGTTCTTGTGGGACATCGAGGGGCGCGTCCTCTTGACGCCCGAAGAGGCGCTCGACGGGGAATCGCCGATTCACTTCGGCACCCACCTCGTCGTGCCGGGCGACACCGACGGGGACGGCGTGGTCTCGGCGGTCTCGTTTGATCACGGTGGGTTCGACGCGACGAAGTGGGTCGACGCCCTTTACAACCTCGGAATGTCGAAGGACGTGATGGGCTACCGCGAGGCCTCACGCGGGCTCGTCGGCGGCGGCCTCTTCAGCGCGGCCGGGGACACCAAGGGCAACATCTTCTACACCAGCTATCAGGCCGTCCCGTGCCGCGGATACCTGCCCCGGCAGGACGGTCGATTCGTTGAAGGGGCGAACCCGAACTTCCTGCTCGACGGGACGACCTACGGGGCCTTCGAGCTGCCCTCCGACGCGCAGGGCCACGCCGCTGAAGAGGCCGGCGCGGAGGACCCCTACCGCTGCGTCATCCCCTTCGAGGCCATGCCCCAGTCCCTTAACCCGGCGACCGGCTTTGTCGTGACGGCCAATAATCAGCCGGCCCCCATCGACGACGACGCCGACCACACCAACGACGCCTACTACCTCGGTGGGCCGTGGGACTCGACGCGCGCGGACTCGATTCGCCAGGGCCTCGAGGCGGCGACGACCGACTCTGAAGCCGACATCGAGGACATGGCGGCGGTCCAGGCCGGCATCCGTTCGCGCGCTGGAGAGCGATACGCGCCGCACATGGTCTCCGCTGTGGACACCGTGCTCGCGGCCGTCGATGCCGGGCCTGCGGGCAGCGCCGAGCAGCAGCGGCTCGCAGTCCTCTTCGCGGCCAATGTCGCCGAGCTCACGGCGGCCAACACCTACCTCCGAGGGTGGACCTTCGATACGCCGTCGGGCGTCGAGACGTTCTATCACTCACCTCGAGAGGGCGAGCTCGCCGATGCCGTGGCGACCATGATCTACAACGATTGGATGCCCCGCTTCGTGGACGCCGTCTTCGGGGACGAGTCCTTCAACACGCTCTTCCCCTACGACCCGCCGTATCAGCGCACCTCCGTACTGCTGCGATTCCTCGAGGCGCGCTTGCCCGGAGGCCCGACGATCAGCAGCGTGGATCCGCAGACGGGGGAGTCGGTCTTCTTCGACCGCATCGACACGCCCGCGCTCGAGACCGCCGACGAGCTCATCGTGCGCGCGCTTGTCGAGACCATCGCCGCCCTGTCCGCGCCCAACGAGGTCCCCGGCGAAGGCGGCTTCGGTACGGCCGACATGAGCCAGTGGCTCTGGGGCATGCGCCATCAGGTGCGCTTCGAGTCGCTGCTCGCCGGCTTCTTAGGCGACGACCCGACGTTCAGCCTGCTCATCAACCCCTTCTCCATCACCACCGCCAAGGTGCCGCTCCTCGCGGGCCTCGATCGCATGGACCCCCGCAAGGCGCTGAAGTGGTTCCCGCGCGGCGGCGACGGCTTCGCGACGGACGCGGCGGATCCGGAGTACGGCACGTATGGATTTCACTACACGCACGGGCCGGTCATGAGGATGGTCATCGGCTTGTCAGAGGGGCGAGTCACGGGGCAGAACATCATCCCTGGGGGACAGTCCGGCATCACGGAGAGCCCCGCATTTGCTGACCAGGTCCGACGCTGGCTGGGCAACGAGACCTTGCCGCTGCGGTTCCATGTCGACGAGGTCGTCGAGGGCGCGATCGGGCGCGAGACCTACGGACCCTAGGTGTGCACCGTCGTCGTCTTGTTTCGGGTCGTCCCGGGGCTGCCGCTCGTGGTCGCGGCCAATCGGGATGAGTCGTTCGACCGTGAGACGTGCGGGCCGTGCCTGCTCAGCGAGGCGCCGAGGCTCGTCGGTGGCCGAGACCTTGAGCGGGGCGGCACCTGGATGGCGGTCCGGCCGGATGGATGGTTCAGCGGCTTGACGAACCTCCGCCCGACGTCGAGGCCTTTGCCAGCGCGACGGTCGCGCGGCGAGGTGGTCTCGGGGCTCGCGGCGGCGGGCTCGGAGGACGAGGCGCGCGCGCTGTTGGCCGCGCTCAATCCCGGGGACTTCAACGGCTTCAATGTCCTCTTCGGGGACGCGCGGTCGCTGACGGTCGCGTACCTTCGACCCGAGGAGCCGTCCGTGCGATTCGAGGTCGTAGACAGCGGCGTGCACGTCCTGCCGACCGCGGAGCTCGACGCGCCGTCGTATCCGAAGGTCGCCCGACTTCGGGAGGCGCTCTCGGTCGTGCTGTTGGAGCCCGACGGCCTCGCTGCGGTGCTCTCGCGGCTGATCTCCGACCACGCGGGCGATCTCCCGCCCGGGGCGTCGGCGTCCACGTTTCCGCCGGAGGTCCTGCGGACGCTCGACGCGCCGTGCGTGCACCTGCCCGGCTACGGGACGCGATCCTCGACCCTGCTCTTTGTAGGGGAGGCCGGGGTCGTCTACTACGGCTTCGCGGAGGGCCCGCCGTGTGTCACGACCTTCGAGGATTATACGGCGCTCTTGCGCGGGGGCTGAGGGAGCTCAGGGGGACTACTGGCAGTCGTAGAGATCATCGCAGAGGGTATATGGGCCGGTTCCGGCGTTCCCGGGATCGTAATCGACGCACTTCCAGAATGAGGCGGGCTTGTCCATACACTTTCTGTGGCAGTCGCTCCCAAAGCCGCAATCCGGGCGCCGCTCGTAAACAGCGGCGCCCTCAAGCCTGCAGACGTTACTGCAAATTTTGTCGGCCCCAGCGCAGAATCCTTCCGCCCAGCCGGTGCTCGAAACGAGCGCCACGCAGCCGGTCCGGGTCGACACGTACGCAAGGTCATCGAGTGTCACCTTGGCTTCCAGCTTACAAGTCTTGGTGCACTCGTCGATCCAATGCGCCGCACCCGTCGGCCCAAGAAACTTGCCGGCCTCGCACGCCGGGTTTGTCTGACCACAGTGGATGACGGCCTCGCAAAATGCATGACAGGCCGCGGGGCAGGGTTCGTTCGGTTTGCATTCCGGGAACGAGCGGTCGAAGTCCGAGGCGATGCTGCAAGCCGCGAGGCTCAGGCTGAGCAGGAGAAGGGACGGCCAGTCGAACGTGAGCTTAATCATAGGGTTCCACCCTAGCTGCAGACATCAAGTGGTTGTCAACTGCCATCAAGACTGAGCCCGGCCGGGGGCTACTGGCACGTCCAGGTCGCCGTCCCCCGCACGCCATTGACGGTCGGAATGGGGACGGGTCCGGCCGCCTCTGGTACCTCGAGCACGAGCGTCGCGATGTCATCGTCGAACTGAACGTCGGCATCAACGAGCTTGCAGCGAATTGGACCTTCAGTTGGGGCGCGTGGGTACATCAGCCAAGAGGCGCTTCGGCTGTCCTGATGTACCTCTCCCCCCACCATGCCGCCGCAGGTCAGCTTCGGGTCCGCCTCATCGAAGGGCGTATCCCAACGTCGGCCGTCCGGCTTTCGCGCAGGCAGACCGATGTCGATCCGGGTGAGCCGGGGTGATGGACAGCCACGCCCGTCGCGCCGGGCGGTCTGACGGCGAGTGAACGCGCGCTTGAGGGCCGAGCGGAGGCTGTCGACGTCCAGCTCGGGTAGGAGGATCTTCAACTTCTGGGCGGTCAACCCTGCGAGGTTCGGGCGCGTCTCAACGGACGACTCGATTTGCCGTTCGACCCCTCGCAGGGCCGCGATGATGTTCTCCATGTCACTCTTGATGGCGACCACGACCTCCGGGATGAGGGAGAGGTCTTCGACAAGGGGCTTGACGACCACGGCGATGCTCAGGCCGTCGAGCGCGAGCATGGCGATGGCCTCGGCCTTGCCGTCTCCAGCTCGATGTACGTCCGCCCAGATTCTCTCGGCCTGGTGGCTGATTCTCTTCACGAGGCTTGGAACCTCGGCCGCCCGGTGTGCGAGGCGCTCGGCGCTCGCGGGGATCGACAGGAGGGCGTGTTCGATTCGCCTCCGTGACTTCGCGTCCATGCCGAGGGTCGTCAGCGCCTCGGAGTCCACCGGGAGGGGGCTGTCGGGTCGAAGTGAATCCACGGTCACGAGGTATCGAAGAGCCCCCGCAACCGTCGAGACGCTGGCCTCCGGGGCGACCTCGTGGGCGACCGACGCCACCTCATCGTTGAGGGCCTCAGGGCTCAAGCTGCGCGCTCGGTGCAGTCGAGTCGCCAGCCACCCCAACTCCGCCAGACCCACGCCGCGGATCCGGTCGAGCACCAGCGCGGTCTCAGGGGGCGCGCCCGCTCGTGCCCATTCACAACGAATCGCGAACAGCGCACCTCGGATCTCAAACAACGGCGTGACCAGGGCACGAACCTCCCGAATCACCGGGCCGATCCCGGCCTCATCGAGGTGCGTATCGAAGCGGCTGTTGAGTGTGAATCCAGACGTCAGAACGAAGGTGGCAAGAACCGCCAAGATCGCCGGAACCCGAGCGCGTCGAGAGGGCATAGGGAGCCACCTTCTTGCTGAGACGCTGAGTGTCTCTGACCTGTGGGACGAATGCCAACGACCTCGCACCGCCTCGGTTGACCCGGTCGCGATGCGTTGACCGGCCCCTCCGCCTGCTGATAGAGACGCGACGTGCTTATCCCCCTCCGACGTCACCTCCGCGCGCTCTTCATCGTCGCCCTGCTGACGGCGTGCACGACCGGTGTCTTGCCCACGCGCACGGACCACCCGGCCTCGGCGGCTGCGCCTCTCGGGCGGCTGGGCCTGACGGTGGGCAGCTTCGCTCCGGCCCCGGTCGCCACCGGAGTCATCGACCATCGGCATCATCATCCGGCCCCCCCAAGTCCCGGGTCTCAGACCCCATGAGAGCCCTGATCGCCACCCTCGCCGCGAGCGTGACGCTCCTCGGCTGCGCGCCTTCGACGACGTCGGTCTTCACCTCGGTCGCCGACGACGCGGCTCGACGCACCGGGCATCGCCTCGACTGGCGACCCGAAGACGCACAAGAGGGCCTACCGGGCGTCGATCTGGCTCGGGGGCTGGCTCGGGAGTTGTCAAGCGGCTTGACCATCGAGGGCGCGGTGCGCCTCGCGCTCAGAAACGCGCCGGCTCTGCAAGTCGAGCTCGAGCAGCTCGCATCTGCCCAAGGCGCATACTCGCAGGCCGTCGCCCCGACCAATCCTGAGCTCCACGGCAGCGTGCTCTTTCACGGTGAAGGCCACGGCACACCTGGCGTCCACCTCGACGTCACGATGGACGTCTTGTCCTTCGTGATGCAGGCGACCTCGCGCCGCGGTGCGGACGCCGGACTCGAGGTCTCCCGAGTCCGGGCTTTGTCCGCCTTCGTGCGCCTCGTGGCTGAGGTCCGGCTCGCCATGCTCGACCTGCTGACGGCCGAGCGGGTGCTCGAGAAGCGGACCGCGATCGTGGAGCTGACCTCGACTACAGCCGACCTCTCGTCGCGGATGCGCGTGGTCGGCAACAACACCGTCGCCGAGGATCTCAATCAACGAGCGGTGGCGCTTCAAGCGAGGCTCGACGGCGAGGCGGCACAGGCGGTCGTCCTTCGGGCTCGCCTCGTCGTGGAGCGCCTGATCGGGCTCACCGGCGAAGCGACGGTCTGGAAGACCCGCGGTGGGGAGGTCCCGCCGGATCGCGCGGCGGGGGTGAACAGGAGCGCGGGTGCGTTCGAGCGCCAGGTCGTCGAGCGGAGCTTGTCTCTGGACGAGCGGCGGGCCGAGGTTCAGCTCGCGGCCGCGAACGTCGATCGCACGCAACTTCACCGTTTCCTCCCCCAACTCGGGCTCGGCGTCGCCGTCGAGCGGGAGGGCGACGCCGAGATGGATCTGGGGCCCGCGTTCTCACTGACTCTCCCGATCTTCAATCTCGGCTCCGGGGCCGTCGATGCGAGCGCCGCCCAGCTTCGACGCTCGCAGCAGGCGCTGACCGCCGCGGCCATCGAGCTTCGGGCCGAGGCGCGACGCCTCTGGGTCGAGGCCGAGGTCTCGCGCCGAAGGTTCGAGGCCGTGCGTGACGAGCTTGTCCCCCTCCGCACCGCCGCCCTCGAGGAGGCCCAGAAGGCCTATAACGGGATGCTCATCGGGGCCTTCGCCCTCGTTGACATGAAGGTCGCGGCGCTGTCCGCCGAGATCGCCTTGAGCGAGGCGCTGCGGGACGCGGCCGCAGCCGAGGTTCGCGTCGAGGCCGCAAGACAGGGGCTCGTACTCCGGCAGGACGGCGCGGCCTCCCATCCGGGCCCGGCCGAGACCTCCAACCCTTCAAGCAGCGGAGCCGGACATTGACCCCGACACGGCGTGACTTCCTCTCGGCCACAGCCGCGGCGAGCGGCTTGCTCGGATCAATCCTCAAGACGGGGCTCGCGCAGGCCGGCCCCGCCCCCGGCCGCCCGGGTCCACGCAAGGTGCTCCACGCCCCAAACGGGTCCGTCGATCAGGGCCGCCGCGTCGGTCGGGTGCGGGTCTTTCACCTCGTGGCCGAGCCGGTCACCTGGGAGGTCGCGCCCGGCCTCGTGCTCGACGTCTGGGGCTATAATGGCCGCACGCCCGGCCCAGTCCTGGAGATGACACGCGGCGAGCGGGTTCGTATCTATGTGACGAACCACCTGCCCGAGAGCACGTCGGTCCACTGGCATGGGATGATCGTCCCCAATGGGATGGACGGCGTCGCCGGGCTCACGCAGCGCCCAATCCCCCCCGGCGCGACGTGGCGTTATGAGTTCGTCGTGCCCGACGCCGGCACGTTTATGTACCACCCGCACTTCGACGAGATGACCCAGATGGCCATGGGCATGATGGGCATGATCGTCGTTCGAGAGCCCAACGAGCCCAGGCCCGATCGCGACTACTGCTACATGATCAACGAGTGGTCGGTGAAGCCCGGCACCCGCAAGCCCGACCCCGGCGCGATGAGCGACTTCAACGTCCTGACGCTCAACGGCAAGGTCTTTCCGGGGACAGAGCCAATGGTCGCAGCGGTAGGAGAGCGCGTGCGCGTGCGGTTCGGCAACCTCGGGGCGATGGACCACCACCCGATTCACTTTCATGGCCTGAGCCTGCAGGTCACGGCGACGGACGGCGGCCCCGTGCCTCTGTCCGCCCGCCAGCCAGAGACGACCACGCTCGTGCCCGTGGGCACCGTTCGGGTCGTGGAGATGGTCCCGAGCGAGCCGGGGGACTGGCCGGTCCACTGTCATATGACCCACCACGTCATGACCCAGATGGGGCATGGCCTGCCGAACCTCCTGGGTGTGGATCCGGGCGGCACGGAGGCCGGCTTGCAGCGGCACCTGCCCGAGTTCATGGCGATGGGGCACACCGGCATGGGGGGCATGGGCGAGATGAACATGGCGGTCCCCGAGAACAGTCTGCCGATGAAGGGGGCCGCGGGGCCGTTCAGCTATATCGACATGGGCGGGATGTTCACGGTGCTCGCCGTGCGCGCGCGGCTCGAAGGGGACGCGCCTTTGGGCTGGTATCAGCACCCCGAGGGCAGCGTGGCGAGGCCGGCGACGCACGAGGAGCTCGCGGCCGACGGCGTGGCGGTGATAAGTCAAGCACCTTGACGATGTGGCGGCACTTC
Organism: Myxococcales bacterium; assembly: GCA_009692505.1. Classification (GTDB taxonomy): domain Bacteria; phylum Myxococcota_A; class Bradymonadia; order UBA7976; family UBA1532; genus SHZC01. The sequence continues at coordinate 371 of SHZC01000159.1, read as the reverse complement.
GTACACGGCGCGACCCGGCCGTCGGTTGCCGCACTCTGGGGCACTCTCGCGGTGCTCCTCTTCTTGGCGGCCTGCGCGGCCTGCTTCGTGAGGCCCTCCGTGCTCGGCGGGCTCGACCCGGGCTACTTCGCGCGAACGGAAACGGACGACTTCGGGCGCATGACGGGCGAGCTCTTCGGCCTGCGCTCCAGACCCGCGCCGCCGCTGAGTCTGACCATCGTCGGCGCGTCGGCCACTCGCGAGTCTGTGGACGATGAGCGGCGCCTCGCTTCGGCCTTGTCCACTGAGGTCGGGGCTGAGGTCGAGGTCTTCGATCTGACGACCGGCGGGCTGACGCTCTGGGAGATGATTGGCGCGCTCGATGTGCTGCC
>SHZC01000158.1 GCA_009692505.1 Myxococcales bacterium | reverse complement strand
GCTTGACTCTCTGGGGTGTGGCCGTGGCGGCGCTGTCGTGCTCCAACGCCTCACCGACCTCGCCGAATGATCTGGGCCAGGCCCACGCGGGGGACTCAGGTCTTGGTGGGGCGGACGGGTCTATGGCCCCTGATCGGGACGACACTCGAGACGGCCTCGTCGACGGACCTGTGGACGCTCTGACCTCGGATGCTCTGACCTCGGATGCTCTCACACCGGATGCCCCGATGCCCGACGTGGGCCCCGTGCCGAGCCCCGAAGCGGGCCTCCCGCCAAGCCCGGACGTGGGTCCGGTTTCGAGCCCGGACGTGAGCCTTCCATCCGACCTCGCGGTGGCCGACCTCGCGGTGGCCGACCTCGCGGTGGCCGACCTCGCCGCTTCGACCGACCGACCCTCCGCAGACGGACTCGCCGTAGCCCCGGTGGACGCCTTCCCGCCCGACCTGGCCGCCGTGGACGCCCTGCCGCCCGACGCCGCGCCCTTCGTGCCGGACCTTTGCGATGGACTCGACGATGACGGCGATGGCCTCACCGACGAAGAGGGCCTCTGCCCCGCCGGCCAAGCCTGTCGCAACGGCGCCTGTGTCGCCTTGTTCTGCGCCGACGGGAATCTCCGGCTCGGCGTCGGCGCGCGAGCTGACGGCGGACCCCTCCAGGTCTGCGCGGCCTCTCGCTGGCACGCTGTCTGCGCGGACGGTTTCGCCGAGGCCGAGGTGCGGGTCGCCTGCCGACAGCTCGCCTTGCCCTTCGCGGCGGCCAGCGCCGGTCTGCCCGCGCCCGATGACGGCTCGTCGTATGTGTATACGCAGACGGACTGCCAGGGCGATGAGCTCCGGCTCGCCGACTGCCCACACGCCTCGGGCGACGAGAGCCCTTGTCTCTCAAGTACGCGGGCGATGGTCAACTGCCTTGACGAAGTGGTCCTCGACCTCTGCAATGGGATCGACGACGACGGTGACGGCCAGCTCGACGAAGACCCTGAGTGCGCGCCCGGCGCGCGGTGCGTACAGGCTCAGTGCCGCGTGGCCGAGTGCGTGGACGGCGCCGTGCGGCTCGTGGGCGGCGGCTCACCACGCGCGGGTCGCCTCGAGATCTGCCACGACGGCGTCTTTGGGACCGTCTGCTCCGATGCGTTCGAGCCCGTCGACGCGCAGGTCGTGTGCCGACAGCTCGGGCAGGCGGCGGACGGGGCCGTGGTCTTGCCGGACGCCTTCTTCGGCCGGGGGCTGGGCCCCATTTGGCTCGACGAGGTCGCCTGCCTCGGCGCAGAGGTCAACCTCCTTGACTGTCCGCACCCCGGCTTCGGCCTCACCGACTGCCCGCATGTGCGCGACGTGGGCTTACGCTGCCAGCCTGCCGGGCCCCTGCCCGAGAGCTGCAACGGCCTCGACGATGACCAGGACGGGTTCGTCGACGACGGGGATCTCTGTCCCGCCGGCCTCTTTTGCGAGCAGGCCGTCTGTGTGCCCGGCTGCAATGAGGGGTCGGTGCGGCTGGTCGGGGGCCGGGACCGCTTCGAGGGCCGCGTCGAGATCTGCCACGTCGGCCAGTGGGGGACAGTCTGCGACGACATCTGGAACGTGAACAACGCGGAGGTCGTCTGCGGCCAGCTCGGCTTCCAAAACGCCCAGGCCATTCCGTACGCCGGGTCCTTCTTCGGCCAAGGCGTCGGGCCCATCTGGATGGACGACATCTTCTGTAACGGCGCGGAGGCGCGGCTCGTCGACTGCCCGTTCCTGGGCTATGGGCAGCACGACTGCATACACGTCGAGGACGCCGGCGTGCGCTGCGTGGAGGGGGGGGGCGGTGCCTGCTTCGAGGGCCAACTCCGCCTCGCCGGGGGCCCCTCGCCCAATGAGGGCCGCGTGGAGCTGTGCCATCTCGGGGTTTGGGGCACGGTCTGTGACGACGCCTGGGACGACGCCGACGCGAACGTGGTCTGCCAGGAGCTCGGGATCCCCGGCTTCGCTTTGGCCTACGACTTCGCGTGGTTCGGCCCAGGTGTCGGCGATATCTGGCTGGACGAGGTGAGCTGCAACGGCTTCGAGCCGACCCTGCTCCAGTGCGGGCACTTGCCCCTTGGCCTCCACGACTGCTCGCACTTCGAGGACGCCAGCGTCAGCTGCGGGAACTGATTGGACGCTGAAAAAGCGTCGTCGTGACCTTTTTCAGCTTCGCTTCGCCGAAGTGAATTCGGCTGCGCTCTCGGAACCATTCGGCTTGTTCAAAGCCTATCTGATTCCGCCGGGCCGTCCTGGCCCGGGCAGGACGCCGACCGCGGCTAGGGGGCGAGGTCACGCAGGGCGCGAAACAGCTCCCGTGCGGCCTTGGGCGGCTTGCCCTCCGTGGCCTCTTTCCGAGCCTGCCGCACGAGGTTCCGCAGCCGTTGCCGATCGGAGCCTGGGGCGCGGGCGATGACCTCTTCGAGCGCCGACTCGCCTTCGTTCAGGAGGCGATCACGCTGTCGCTCCAGGTCGTGAAAGGCCTCGTCCGTGACGCCTTTGCCGAGCCGAAGTCGATCGACGGCGGCGAGCATCGGGCCGCGCTCCACCCCGCGCAACTCCGAGGTCAGGAGGCGGATGGTCCGACGCTGGGCGTTGTCGTGCCGCATGGCGCGGGTCGTCTTGAGCAGGCTCGCGATGTGGTCGGGCATCGGGACCTGCGTGAGCGCGAGATCGTTGAGCTCCATGAGGATGTCGGCGAGCACTGTGGCCTCGTCGGCTTGGTCCCGCCCCGCTTTTCTCCGAGCGGATCGGCGCTCACTGGGGCTGTCGCCCGCCTCGACATCGCGGCTCCAGTCAATGACCTTCTCGCGGCCCTTCTTCTCGATATCGCTCATGGCCCTGAGTATGCCCGATCATGAGGGCGAAAGTCGGCACCGCTGGCGGTGGTTCTAAATCAGCAGGAGACAGACGTAGAGGCCATCGAGTTCCGAGTACCCGCAGCTCTCTCCCCAGGCCGCGCAGTCGACCTGAACGAGCTCTCCCTGCTCGCACCAGACGACCACGTCGCCTTGGCAGGTCCCGCCCGAGTCGATGCCCTGGCAGGCGTCCGCTGGCGGGTTCGCGGCCGCGTCTTCCTGGCAATAGTACCCGACGCCCGGCGCGATGTAACCGCAGCTCTGGCTCCAGGCCGCGCAGTCCACCTCGACGAGCTGCTCGCCCACGCAGTAGCGGGCGACGTCCCCCTGGCACTCGCCCTCGAAGCCTAAGTCGCAGCCGCCACCTGGGGGAGGTACGGGGTCCGGGTTGTCGGGCGGGGGCGGCGGGGGCACGGGGTCTGGGTCTGCCGGGGCTTCGGGGCCGCCGACGCAGTAGTTGCCGGTCGCCTCGTCGACCCAGCCGCAAGTCATGGCCCACTGGGCGCAGTCCACCTGCTGCAGGGCACCCTCGACGCAGAAGACCGCGGTCGTTCCTTCGCAGATGCCCAAAAACGTGATGCCGCCGCAGTTGTCCGGCAGACCGCCTTCAGGGGGCGGCTCTTCGCCTTCGTTGGGAGGGGGGAGCTCCTCGCCGCCGTCGTCCGGGGGAGGCTGACCGGGGTCTCCGCCGCCGGGGCCCATCGGCCCCACCGGTTCGCCGGGCGCCACTTCCCCTTCGTCTTCGCAGCGGAAGCCGCCGACTGAGACATCCATGGAACACGCCACGCCGTCGAGCCTACAGTCCTGGGTGACCAGGCGGCCGCCCTCGCAGAAGATCGCCGTCGTCCCCCGGCACAAGCCCACGGCGTTGACCGCGCCACATTGGCCCTCATCCGGGGTGGCGTTGGGCGCGTCGGGGCGGCCATCGTCCGCGAGCGGCTCGCCGCCGGGGGGGGGCTTGCGGGGCGGGGCTGCGGACCCCGGTTGTCCACCCGGCGAGGTCAAGACCCCGGCGTCGGGCAACTCGGCCGGAGTCGCCGCTGCGCAGCCCACGAGGTCCAAGCCAGCAAGGGCAAGAACAACGGCTGACCATGGGCTCGTTCGACATGGCATCGTCAAGGGTTGAGGCATCTCGAGATCTTCTGCAAGTGCCATGCAAACAACCCCGTCGCGCACGGCCTGCTCGCCGAAGACCCCCACCGGCGCGGGCTTCGCCGTGGCGAACGCGTGACGAGAGAAGGTGGAGGAGAACGTGGTGCCCCTGCCGAGCGCGCTGTCGATCGCCACCTTCGCGCCCATCTCCTCGCAGACCTGCATGACCGCCGAGAGTCCTACCCCTCGACCCGAGATGTCGGTGACCTCATCCCGGGTCGTGAACCCGTCTGCGAAGAGCGCCTTTACGAGGTCATCCTGGGAATGGGACGGCAGACCCCGACGCTCCGCGCGAGTCCGTATCTGCGACCAATCGATGCCCTCGCCATTGTCCTTGACCGCGATGGTCACCTGATGGTCCGTCAAACCCGTGCTCAAGACGAGGCGCGGTTCGGCGGCGTCCTGAAGCCCGTGGTCGACAGCGTTGCGAACGACGTGCACCAACTGTCCTCGATCACCACCTCAAGCGTCCCGCGGCCAAGCCGCGTCGCGAGCGCCCGGGCCTGCTCGGCGAAGCGGTCCAGACGGTGTCGCGTCGGCTCATGGATGAAGCCCGCGAGCTGCTCGACGACCGTCGTCGTGGGTGCATTGCTCTCCACCGCCCGTCTGGCTTCGTGGATTTCCGTCCCCATGACGACGGTTGCCGACGAAGATATTGACCCGCGCCTTGGCGGTCTCCCAGGCCAGCGAGATCTCCGCGCGGTCGCGCTCGCCGATGGGCTCCCCGGTCTCGTTCGCCTGCCGCTCGGCGCGACCACAGACCTCTGCGACGCTGCTCATCGCGTACAGGGCGCAATTGCCCTTGAGGGTGTGCACGATCCGGTTGGTCAGCACTTCGCTCTCGACAATCGCCGAGGAAGAGAGCTCGGCCACCTGCAAGGGGTTCGTGTTGTTGGCCCAGGCGATCAGCCCGAAGATCGGGCGGCTATCGTGAGGGATACTTGAGGCTGAGGGGGTCGAGGCGATCCTGAAGACCGCGGCTCACCGCGCACCCGAGGATCTGCATGGCCTCGGTGGTCTCACCCGCGGCGGCCTTCGCGAGCCGTAGGTCGCCGCGAGCGAGGCCTCGTCGAGCTGAACGACCGAGAAACCAGCGGCCTCCAGTGAGGCGACGAGGCGGGCGGTCCCGTCCACGAGGAGGACCTGCTCGCCGACAGCCGGCGTCGCGCGGCGGCCGACCAAGTAGTCCACCATCGACACCGAACACGGGCACTCCCCCGAGAGGGCGTGCACCATGCGGTGCGTCGCCCTAGGACCCTGGCTTCGGGCAGCGGCAAGGGGACTGGGTGCAGCACCATCGTCGCGCCTCCGACCAAGACGGTCGCCGCAGACCACAGCGCCCAGGCTGAAGCGCCGCCCCAACATCGAATGACTGTTGAAAGACGCTTGATTGCTTGCTCCACGGTTGAACCGCTGGGAGCCTGAGCGTGAGGAACAGGTCATTGCCGCCCTTTCGGGACCGCGCAAGTCAGAGAGTCAACTTCCTATCGACCGCCCGACGGCGTAAATCGTTGCCGGACGACCTCCGCTCTGGCTACTTTCCGGGTCCGAAACAGGAACTGCCATGCCCAACTCTCGCGCCGCTGCCTGCCCCTGTTGGGGCTTCTCCCTCCTTTGCCTGCTCGGCGCCACGCTCGCCGCCTGCGGCTCCAGAACTTCCAAACCGGAGGAGGAGGTTCTCGAGGGCGACGACTCGGGAAAGATCACCATCGTCGACTACGAGAAGAAGACCGCCGAGCTCATGAAGACGACCGAGAAGCTCAACGGGCTTCGGGGCAACCTCGACGAGCAGCGGCGGCGGCTGGCGGTCATCTGTTCCGATTACCCCGACCACCAAGTCTGCCAGCCGCTCACCGACGCCCAATACGCGCGGGAGGCCTTCTGCTCGGACAAGGAGTTCACCAAGCACGTCAACGAGGTGGTCGACGCCTGCCATCAAGGGGAGTGTAAACAGGTCGATCAGGCCGAGCAGATCAGCCGGTCTCAATACATGCTGCTCACCCAGAAGCTGCCGCACGTCCTCGTGACCTTCGGCGCCTCGGGCACAAGCCTCGACGTCAAGGACAAACGGCGCGTGCAGCAGTTCATCGAGGCCGTCGAAGGGGAGAAGGGCTACGTGATCATCGTGGGCCGCGCGAGCAAAGACGGGAACTGGCGACAGAACCTCAAGCTCGCTCTGTCGCGCGCCGAGCACACCCGCCAGTTCATGATCGAGGGCATTGGGATCGAGACCGGGCACGTCGGGTACATCACGTATGGCGCCGACAAGATGTATCTGACCGCGCTCGACGCCGAGCGCCTCTCCGAGGAGAAGCTCTCTGAGCGGCAGGCGAACCGAAGCGCGCTCATCTTCAGCTACCCCTGCTTTCAGAACCGGCCGGCCACGTCGTTCGAGGAGCCCGCGCCGGAGGACACGAAGTCCAAACCGGTCATGCCCCGGATCGAGAATTGAGGCTTCGGATCTCCGCTCTCGTCCCCTACGTCGTCGTCCTGGCCCTGGCCTGCGGGGCACCTGTGGCCCGTGGCGAGTCGACCTCGGACGAGGAGGTCATCAAGACGCAACGCGAGGCGATCGAGGCCGCGAAGTCGGAGCTTGTCGGCCTTCAAGCCGAGCTCAAACGGCGTGACCACCGGATCGAGAAGCTGGAGCAAGCCGCGGGGCTGACACCTTTGGTGCCCGAGAAGCTCGTGCGCGCCTCGCCGGAGCTGAAGATGGAGCTCGGTCTGCTTGGACTGGTCAATCTGATTGACCGTCACGGCTCGACCCCCAGGAAGATGAAGCCGCAGAAAGCCCACCCCGAGGCCCGGACCTTCGTGGTCTCGTTTTGGGCGACGTGGTGTAAACCCTGCACCTCCGACGAGGAGCTTCGCCGCCTGGAGCAGCTCAAGGCCGCGCTCCCGTCCCGCCAAGCGGCGTTGCTCAGCGTGGCCATCGACGGTCTCGACAAGGTCCGGGGGGACGCCCGCGCGCCGAGTTGGGTCTATCCCCTCTTCCAAGGCGACGATACCCACCTCGACCTCCTGCCCCGGGCCTTCATCGAGAAGTTCGGGGTCGGGCTGCCGATGTTCTTCGTGGTCACGGCCTCGGGCGAGGTGAAGTGGCATCGGCAGGGGCCGCTCGACGAGGACGTGATCGCCGAGCTGCTCGCGGCGGTGAGTGCGCGGCCCTAAGGGCAGCTGCCGTCAGGTTGCAATCAGCGGGAGCCGCCGCGCGAGGAACGCCAAGACCATATCGCTCCCGATGAGCAGACTCCCGACGAGGATATGAAGCATCTGCGCGGCCGGAGGCAGCTCGGCATAAGCGAGCGTGAGCCCCAAGCCGATCTGCACGGCACAGAACGAGAGCATCACGATCGCGGTCCGCCGAAGGTGTGGATGGATCTGCCGGTTACGCAGCGTCAGGCCCGCGACGACGAGCGTGCAGAGGAACGTCAAGGCGCCAATCTGCCGATGCACGAGGTCCAGGGGGCCGACCTCCGCGAGCCAGGTGCCGCGCAAGAGCCCAGGCTCCGCGATCACGACCGTGTCGATCGTGCCCCGCACCATCGCGCCCAAGCCCGTCTGGACCAAGCCTAAGAGCAGCAGCAGGATGGCCCACCGCTCCAGCCTCCGGAGCGCTTCCGGGACTTCGGCCTTGCTTCGCGGCGGCCCGTAGAAGGCGTTGACCGTGGCGTAGAGCAAGAGCCCGACGAGCACGAGCGCCAGGAGCAAGTGCGCGGTGACGAGCGCGGGCCGAAGCTCGGAGCGAACGACGAGGGCGCCGAGCCAGCCCTCGAAGCCGACGCAGAGGAACGCCGCCACGGTGGGCCAGAGGACCCGCCGCTCGTCTCGATGATTCCGAAACGCGCTGACCATCGTGGCGAAGATGAGCAGGCCGATCGTCGCGCCGACCATACGGTTGGTGTACTCGATCCAGGTCTTGACCACGTTGAACGAGGCCGGATCAAAGCTCGGCGGCAGCTCGGAGACATGGGTCGGCGGGACGATCAGGCCAAAACATCTCGGCCAATCCGGACAGCCGAGCCCCGATCCGGACGCGCGCACAAGCCCGCCGAGCCCGATCAGAAAGAACGTCGCGAAGGTCGTCAAAAGCGCCCACTTCTGAAACGAATCGAAGCGCCGACTCTCGGCCATCGCCGCTCACTCCCCTTCGAAGACGGCGTCCATGGGGGCGCGGTCGTCGTTGACGAGAGTCGCTGTGCGGGCCCTCACGCGACCCTCGGCCTGCACGATGAAGTGGCGGGCCGTGGCCACCTTGTTCCGATGGAAGACCGTCGGCTCGCTGACCTTCGTCGCCGTCGTCGCCATCCAGAGGTGCAGCCAGGACAAGACCGTGTCGCCCATGAGGAACATGAACGGCGTGGCCTGAAGCAGCGGGCCGACCAGATCCCCGGACAGGCCCTTCCCGGCGAGGTGCATCGCGCCCTCGGCCAGATCGTCGCGCATCTTTGCGACCCGGTCGGCGAGCGCCTCGAGACCGGCGGCGCGGGCCTCGACGATCGTCGCCTCGATCCGGCCGGACAGATCCATGAGGGCGAGCCCACCTCGGCGTCCGAGCTTGCGGCCGATGAGATCGAGGGACTGAATCCCGGTCGTGCCCTCGTAGAGCCGCGCAATGACGGCGTCGCGAAGGTATTGCTCGAGCGGGTGGTCGCGAAGGAAGCCGTGACCACCGAGCACCGTAATCGACGTGGACACCGCGTCGAAGCCGACCTCGGAGGCGTAGCCCTTACACAGGGGCGTCAGGAGCTGAGAGAGCTCGTCGGCGGCCTCGGCTTCGCTGCCCGTCAGGGCCTTGGAGAGGTCAAACTGGAAGGCGCAGAACCCGAGGAGCGCGCGGAGGCCTTCGACCGTGCCGCGCATATCAAGCAGCATCCGCCGAACGTCAGGGTGCTTGACGATCGCCACGCGGGGCGCGTCCGGGTTCTTGAACTGATCCATCGCCGAGCCCTGAAGGCGGTCGACGGCGTACTGGTGGGCGTAGCGGTAGGCGGCCTCGGCGAGCCCCAAGGCTTGCAGCCCCACGGCGATGCGGGCGGTGTTCATCATCTTGAACATCACCTTCATCCCGGCGCGCTGCTCGCCGAGCAGCTCTCCGACGGCGGGCTCGTCTTCGCCGAAGACCATCGTGCAGGTCGGCGAGGCGTGGAGGCCGAGCTTGTGCTCGATGCCCGCGCACTTCACTCCGTTGCGCGCCCCGAGCTTGCCCGAGGCGTCGAGCTTGTGCTTGCTGACGAGGAACAACGAGAGGCCGCCCGTGCCGGCGGGATCACCCTCGACCCGCGCGAGCACCGGATAGACGATGTTCTCTGTGAGGTCGTGCTCGCCCCAGGTGATGAAGATTTTTTGGCCCTTGATGTGCCACGTGCCGTCCGGTTGAAGGGTGGCGGTCGTTCGCGCCGCGCCCACGTCGCTGCCCGCGTGGGGCTCCGTGATGCACATCGTGCCGCCCCACTCCCCGGAGAAGAGCTTGGTCACGAAGAGCTTCTTCTGGGCCGGCGTCCCGGCGACTTCGACCATCTCACCGGCGCCATGGCAGAGGCCCGGCATATTAAAGAACGCCACGTTGGCCCCGATGAGCACCGAGACCGCGTGAATCGTCAGGGCTTTCGGGAGCTGGATGCCGCCGTACTGCTCGTCTTCGCTCACGGCGATGAAGCCGCCCTCGCGCCAGCTCTTGTACAGCCGCTTGAAGACCGGCGGCGTATGGACCTCGCCGTTGATGAACTTCGCGCCCTCGCGGTCCCCGAGGCTGTTGGTCGGCAGGATCTCCTCGTGCGCGAACTTGGTGGCGCTGTCGAGGATGAGCTCGAAGGACGACCAATCGTGATGACCGAAGCGCTCGGTGTCGAAGAGGCGCTCGACGTGAAGCACCTCGTTAACGAGGAACTCGACGTCGCGGCGATCTTGAAGGCCCAGGCTCATATCTGACTCCAGCTTGAAATTCGGTCGGAGAATCCGGGATGCCCGAACGTCGGTCAACGTGAATGCCGCACCTTTCCATTGCGTCAGTGAGAAGGCCCGGCCAAAGTTCGCCCCGCCCAAGGAGTCCCATGCGCCACAGCCTGCTCACATTTGCCCTCGCCCTCTGCTTCACGCCCGTCGCCTTCGCCCAGGAGGAGGAGGGTGCCCCGCCCCCGTCCGACGAGGTCGAGTCCGCGGGCCTCGAGGAGAAGAAGCCCAAGGCGGAGAAGAGCGAGACCGCGGATCCCGACTCGGCCATGGCCACGAAGATCGAGACGCGCCGCACGGAGATTCAGACCCTGCTCAATCAGCTGCAGGAGGACGTGGGCAACCGCGCGACCGAGCTGACCGTGAAGGAGGCCAAGGTCTACGACAAGATCGTCAACGAGGCAGGCAAGCTCGTCGCGGGGTTCATCACCGAGAACGAGAAGTTCCTGGAGAAACACCGCGCGCTGATCGAGAGCTATCAGGGAGCCCACGACAGTAACAAAGTGGACGAGATGGCCAAGATCGCCAAGGAGACGGCCAAGCTCCGCGGGACCCTCCACAAGTCCCTCGACAAGCTGACCGTGGGTGCCGCGAAGGTCCGAAAGAACTGGGACGACTTCGTGGCCGCCGTGAAGAAGAACCTAGAGAAGTAGACTGAAAGTGGCGAGCCCGACCTCTGACGATGATGGACCCAACTCCCTGTGGCGATTAGCGGAGCTCTTCGGGATCACCTGGCCGGGGCGGAAGCGGCAGTCCCTCACGGTGAAAGAGACGCCGCCGAGGTGCAAGGCGTGTCGGAACCCCACGAAGAAGCAGCCTTCGGGTCAGTGGCGATGCCCCTTTCACCCGAATTCCGAGACGGTGTCCGAATAAAAGCGACGTGGAGTCGGCACCTCCTGAAGGGCGCCCGTGACGTCGAGGCGCTCGTGGCACGAGGCCTCGTCTTGCCCGAAGACGCGCTCGCTCTGACGCGGGTGGCCGAGCGATACGAGGTGCTCGTCAGCGACTACTACCTCTCCCTCATCGACCGGGACGATCCGGCCTGCCCCATCCGTAAGCAGGCGATCCCCGACAAGGCCGAGCTCGACGAGCGGCCCTTCGAGCTCAAGGACCCCATCGGAGACGCGGCCCACACAGTCGCGGGCATCCTGGTCCATCGCTACCCGGACCGCGCGCTCCTGTTCCCGACGTTTCGCTGCCCCATGTTCTGCCGCTACTGCTTCCGCAAGGTCGCGCTGAACGACGAGCCGCCGAGGTTGCGCGAGGCCCTGCCCGAGGTGCTGCGGTATCTCAACGACCACCCCGAGATTGAAGAGATCATCCTGAGCGGAGGGGACCCGCTCATGCTCGCCGACGACCTCCTCGATGAGCTCCTGACTCAGCTGAGATCGGTGCCTTCGATCCGCCGGCTGCGCTTGCATACGCGCTTCCCTGTCACGCTGCCGATGCGGGTGGATGGCGCGCTCGCCGCGATGCTCGCCCGCCACCGGCCCCTGTACCTCGTCACGCACTTCAATCACCCCAAAGAGGTCACGACCGAGGCACGGACGGCGGTCAAGCTGCTTGTCGATGCGGGTGTGACCGTCCTCAATCAGTCGGTCCTGCTCGCAGAAGTCAACGACGACGCTGTGGTTCTGGCGTCGCTGAATACTCAGCTCCTCGACGTCCAGGTCAGGCCTTATTATCTGCACCATCCTGACCTCACGGTGGGCACGTCCCATTTTCGCGTGTCTCTGTCTCGGGGCCTTCAGATCGTGCGCGCGCTTCGGGGTCGTCTGACGGGGCTCGCCTGGCCGACCTACGTCCTGGACATCCCCGGCGGGCTGGGCAAGGTGCCGGTGGACAGCGACTTTGTGCAGCGGGGTCTGGAGCCCGGGCATTGGTTTCTTCGCAGCCCGCTGACGGGGGCCGTGGTTGAGTACCGGGAGCCGCCGGACCCGCGCTCGAAATGAGCCCGATCGTGGCCGTCGCGTGGGCGCTCCTCGCGTTCTTCAGCCTCTGGGCGGGGCAGGTCTTCCTCGCGTTACGCCGCCTCCGCTTCGAGCGACCGAGCTGTCAGAGCTGCGCCGAGGACGAGGTGGCTTTCCGGGTCCGGGCGCGCCTCAGACTCGCCGTCGACAAGCTGAAGCGCCTCGGCTTTGTGCCCGTCGGCTACACGGTCACATGCTCAAACGCTGACTCACCGACCTTGCCGGTCTTTAGCGAGGTCCTCTATCGCGAGGATCCCCCGACCTTCGCGAGCATCTGGCTGAGCTCCTGGTCCCGGGGCCGAGGCCGCCCGCGCGTAGACTTCTCGTCCCTCCGGGCGGACGGCGGCCTCTGGGTCACCGCGTCGATGCCCGCGGGGCTGGTTGGGGGCAAGTCCTCCAAGTCCCCCAAGTCTTATGTCCAAACCGACGGCAGTCAGCTCAGCATCGGGCGTCGATGGGCCCGCCATGACTTCGACGTCCATGACCTCGACCTTGTGGCCGCCGACGTCAGCCAACTCAACGTCGAGGCGGAGCAAGCCGTCGCCGTCGTGCTCCAGGAGGGGCTGGACTCGGGCCGCCTCATCGCCATCGGTAAGGCTCAGGTTCGCCTCTCTCTTCGCGCCGCGCTGACCGAGACCCTGGCCAGCTTCATAGGAACCCGCGCGTCCCCCCTCTACGGTGAGACGCCCGCCGACTCCGTGCCCGAGGGCGTCGACGCCGAGTGGGAGGCGGACCGGCACGCCGAGTGGGTCGCGTTGGGGCGCAAGGCCACGGGTCTGGGCGCCGTGGTCCTCTCGGGCCTCACGCTGCTCCTCTTTGCCTGGCCCTTGTCCACG
>SHZC01000157.1 GCA_009692505.1 Myxococcales bacterium | reverse complement strand
GAGGTCAGCTCGAGGACGTGGTTGGCGATGGCCCGCAGGAACGCGCGATCGTGGGAGACGAAGACGATCGTGCCCTCGTAGCTCTCGAGCGTGCGGACGAGCATTCGCTTCGTGATGAGGTCGAGGTGGTTGGTCGGCTCGTCGAGCACGAGCAGGTTTGGCGCATCGAAGAGGATCTTGAGCAGCGCGAGCCGCGCTTTCTCGCCGCCCGAGAGGACCTCGATCTTCTTGTCGATGTCGTCGCCGTGGAAGCCAAACGCGCCCGCCGCGCCGCGCAGCACGCCGATGCCCGCGGTCCGCGTATGAGCCTGAAGCTCCTCGAGGATGGTCCATGAGCCGGTCAGCTGCTCCATCTGGTGCTGGGCGAAGTAGCCCACCGAGACGCCGGCGCCCGTGCCCACGGTGCCGCCATCTGGCGCGACCTCGCCGACCATCATCTTCAGGAGCGTGGTCTTGCCCGCGCCGTTCTCGCCCATCACCGCCCAGCGTTCGGCCCGACGGACGACCAGGTCGAGGCCGTCATGGACCACGCGGCTGCCGTAGACCTTGCGGAGCCCGACGACCTTGACCACGTCTTCGCCCGAGCGAGAGGGCTGTCGAAAGTCGAAGTTCTTCTCGATGATCTGCCGGGGCGGCTCGACGCGCTCAATCTTGTCGAGCTTTTTGACGCGGCTCTGCACCTGCGCGGCCTTGGCAGCTTGGGCTTTGAACCGATCGATGAAGCGCATTTCCTTCGCCAGCATGGCCTGTTGCCGGTCGTACTCGGCCTCGCGTCGCGTGGCGTCGAGGGCCCGGGCCCGCTCGTAGAAGTCGTAGTCGCCGGTATAGGTCTTCACCTCGCCGCCGTCGATCTCGACGATCCGCGTGACCACCCGGTTCATCACGTCGCGGTCGTGGCAGGTCATGAGCACCGCGCCGGGGTAGTCTCGGAGGAAGCCCTCGAGCCAAAGGATCGACTCGATGTCGAGGTAGTTGGTCGGCTCGTCGAGGAGGAGCACCTCGGGTCGCCCAAGCAGGATGCGGGCGAGGGCCACGCGCATCTTCCAGCCGCCTGACTGCTTCCCGACGTCACCTGATATTTGCTCCGGGCCGAAGCCCAAGCCCGCGAGCACCGTCTGGGCGCGGGCCTCGAGCTCGTAGCCGCCGAGCGACTCGAAGCGCTCCTGAAGCGAGCCGTAACGCTCGAGCAAGGCCTCGCTCACGTCGCCTTCCGTCATGCGCCTTTCGGTCAACGCCAACTGCTCGCCCACCTCGGCGACCTCACCCGCGCCGGCGATCGTCTCGGCGAGGACCGACCGCCCGCGCAGGTCTCCGACGTCCTGTCGGAAGTAGCCGATCGTCACGCGCTTCGGCCGCGAGACCTCACCCTCGTCGGGCTCCTCCTCGCCGGTGATCATGCGGAAGATGGTCGTCTTGCCCGAGCCGTTGGGGCCGACGAGCCCGATCTTCTCACCGGCGTTGATTTGGAGATCGGCCTCGATGAAGAGGATCTGACCGCCGTACTGCTTGCTGACGTGCGTAAGGGAAATCATGGGGCGCGAACCCTAGTCGAAGTGGGGCCGGCGCGTGCGGCGAATTGGCCGGTTGTTCGGACCCGAGAACGTGTTTAGGTTTCGCGGACTCGAATCGACGGGCGGGGGAGGTCGGGATGAGACATTGCATATGGGGGCTGGCCGTCGGCTTCTTCCTGATGGCCTCGGGTGCGAATGCGCTGCCCGGCCCCCTGCACCTGCAGCCGGACGGCACCGCGGGTCTGGTCGTCATCGTCGACCTTCGAATGGGCGCGAAGCTCCTCGACGACGTGCACGTCCGCTTCGGGGATGTGCCCGCGGTCGCCCGTCTGGTGACGCGGCTGCGTGCGTTCTCTTTTCACGGCCTCCGTCCGTTTGAGTCGACCTTCGGAGACGGCTTCGCGCCGGAGCGGGGGCTGGCGGTTTTTGTGACAAGAGGGGGGACAGAAGCGGCGACTCAAGGACTGGAAACGGCGGGGGAGCCCGGCCTGGGCCTCCGCTTCGTCGTTGGGGCCAAGGAGCCGGAGCGGGTCCGACTCACGCTCGAGGGTCTCTTTCGGTTCTTTGAGGGCGACGTGAGCCACGTCTCCAAGGAGCGGTGTACGGGGATCGACGGCTACCTGGTCTGCGACACGACCCCGCTCAAGACCGCCTCGAAACAACCGCCGCTGCCTAAGATCGCCGGTGAGATCCCGGGTCTGCCCTCGGTCTACGCGCTTCTCCTGCCGGGCGCCGTGCCTTCACCGCGGCCGGATGTTGAGATTGGTGGCGGCGTGGCTTGGTACTCCAAGGCCGAAGACCGGGGCAGCGTCGGCCTCAGGGTCGAGCTGTCGGCGCCGGGCACGGGCTCGGCCGCGCCTTTCTCGCCGCTGTCTGTCCTTCGCCTCTTCATCCCACCCCCACGGGAGCCCCCGCCGAGCTTGGTCGCGCCCGAAACGTCTTTTTTCGTCCGTGCGAGCGTGGACGGCAAGGGCCTGCTCACCCTCCTGCGCCTCGTCTCAGGTGGTGCCTCCAACGACGTCTTGAGCGCGCTGGACACCCTGGCGGCCGGCTGGACCGGGGCGTTGACCCTGACCTCCGATGGCGGCTTCATGCACCCCGTCTTGATGCTGGGCCTGAATCAGGGCGCGGCGGGTGATCAGGTCATGCCAGCCTTGTCCCGCCTCATCGCCACGCTCGTGACGACCCGCCTCGGCGCGTGCGTCGATGAGCCGCGACAGGACTGCCTCGTGCTCGATTTCAAGGACTCGAACCTGGTCTCGCAAGCGCCCCTCCCTCCGGCCCCGTCGTCGGCCGATGTCGTCCCGACGCTCGCGCTCACGCCGACGCTCAGACTCCGCTCGGCCCGGAGCGGCGATCAGCTCGTCGTCGCCTTGAGCCCGGCCGATGTCGCCCGACGGCAGTCGCCGGACTTCGTCTCGATGGCGTGGCCGGAGTCCATGCGTGAGACCGGCTTGCTCGGTCTGTACCTGGCCGCGGTGCCGACGTTCGAGGTGGGCGTCTGGATGGCCGAGCTCCTCGAGTTCCAGGGTTGGGTGGGGGCCTGGGTCGATTCGCAGGTCTTGGGCAACCTGATGAACGCGCTCGTCTCCGAATACTCCATGGTCTTCCGAGTCTCGGGCTCGGCGGTCTCCTTCGACGCCGACTGGAGGTGCTTATGAGTCGCCGCTTTTTCAGTCGCGCCTCTCTCAGTCGCAGCCTCGGGGCGGCGTTGCTCTTGACCACATCTAACGGCTGTGGGGGCTCGAACGCCGCCTTGGCTCCGACCGCTGAGGGTCGCCGCGCCGAGGCCAAGAACGATCCCCTGGCCGCGCGTGCCGCCTACGACCGGGGGTTGAAGCTCCGCTTGGCCGGGGATGAGCTCGGCGCGACGAAGGCGATGAGCGCGCTCGCGTATGAGCACCCGGGCACGGCGCATGGCCGCGCCGCCGCTCAGCAGGCGGGCGCGGGTTTGATCGTCCTGATGGCGATGGCGGGCATGAGCTCGGCGGCGATGATCCCGCTCTTCCTCAGGGCCTCAAGCGGCGAAGAACCGACAGGGGGGGAGCCTCCCGCGGGCGACGCGCTGTGAGAGAACGCGGCGGTCGTCAAGTCGGTTGACGACTCAGAACTGGAAGTAGATGAACGGCGGCGGCTTCTCGGAGGCGAGCAGCATCGAGACGTAGAGGACGATGCAGACCCCAAAGACCCGCACGGCGAGGGGAGCCTTCATCGCCCGATTGGCCAGCTCGACTGTGCCCTCGCGGAAGACCTGCTGGACGAGCACCAGCGCGACCATCGAGGCCGCCATGAACGCGAGATAGGGACCCTCGCCCGAGGCTTTTACGACCTTGAGCCAGGCCGCCAGATCCCAGTCGCGCAGTCCGAAGAGCCCGCTGAAGATGGAGCCGCAGTCCGACAGGGACGACGCGCGGAACAAAGCCCAGCCCAGGCAGATCAAGTGAAAGAACAACACGCGGCGCAGGCCCGTCAGGAACAGGCCGAGCGCCCCCGGACGTGGCCGCGCTTCACCCCCGTTGGGCAGGAACCGCCAAACGAGGAGCAGGGTCCCGTGAAAGGCACCCCAGAGCACGTAGTTCCACGCCGCGCCGTGCCAGAGCCCCCCGAGCAACATGGTCAAGAAGAGGTTACGACTCGTGAACAGGCCCGTGCCGCGGTTGCCGCCGAGCGGGATGTAGAGGTAGTCGCGGAGCCAGGTCGACAGCGAGATGTGCCAGCGTCGCCAGAAGTCGCTCGGGCTCTCGGCGCTGTAGGGCGCGCGGAAGTTCTGCATGAGGTCGAAGCCGAGGAGCCGACCGAGGCCCATGGCGATGTCGGAGTACCCCGAGAAGTCGAAGTAGATCTGCATGGCGAAGGCGTAGGTGCCCAGCCACAGGGCCGGTCCCGGCGTATTCTCCGGGTGGGCGTAGGTCGCGTCGACGAGCACGGCCATGTGGTCGGCGATGACCACCTTCTTGAAGACCCCCATCGCGATGAGCAGGAACCCGGTGAAGTCCGGCGCGGGCTCGTCTGAGGTGCCCACGCGCTGGACCTGCGCGACGAGCTGATGGCCCCGCTCAATGGGGCCGGCGACGAGCTGTGGGAAAAACGCGACGTAGAGCGCGAAGTCCTCGAAGGTCCGGGCCTTCGACATCCGGCGCCGATACACGTCGATCGTGTAGCTCATGGACTGGAACGTATAAAACGAGATGCCGACGGGCAGGACGATGTGCAGCGCGGGCGCGGCGAAGCTCAGGCCCAGCGTCTCCGAGAGGCGCACGGCGCTGTCGACGAAGAAGTTGCAGTACTTGAAGAACGCGAGCACGCCGAGGTTGGCGACGACGCTGCCGGTGATGAGCAGGCGTCGCCGTCGGGCGTCGTCCGAGCGCGAGATCCAGCCGGCGATTTGATAATCAAGGACGGTCGTCGCGATGAGCAGGAGCAGGAAGGGCAGGCTGAAGCAGCCGTAGAAGACCCAGCTCGACAGGAGCAGGAAGTGCTTGCGGTTCTGGCCTTTGAGGGCCGGGTAGACCGTGAAGAAGGCGATGAAGAAGAGGACGAACTGCGCGCTGGTGAAGATCACGGGACCACCCCGGACGCGGCGAGCTTCTTCTCGAGGAGCGCTTGCTGGAGCTTCATCCCGGCGGGGCTGAGATGGATGCCGTCGCGGAAGTGCTCGGGGCGATGGGCGAAGGTGTCCTTGGCGGTGTCGGCCGCCGCATCGGTGGACAGGTCAAGGAGCGTCACCCAGTTTCGGCCGGAGACGAGGGCCTCGTGCGTCTGCCGAAAGCGGAGCCATCGCTCGACGTGGACCGGCGAGGGGTCCGAGAGCGTCGCGTCGGGCAGCAACATCAAGACGGTATGTTTCGAGAGGCGGCCGAGATCGTCTAAGAGCGCGGCCGTCACCGCGAGCTTGTAGGCGATGGCCTCGTCGGTGAAGTCGCAGCTCGAGATGGGCGGACTCGGCGGGGCGACGGTCGACGACCACGTCCACGACTTCGCAGTCGGCGCGCCAAAGAGCGACCTGCGCCAGCCGTCCTGGAGGACCTCGGTGTCGCCGTAAGCCCCGCTCGTGAGGCTGGCGAGGTAGCGGGCCATGTAATCGAGCGGCTCGGAGGCGTGAGCGTAGTTGGCGAAGAGGCGCGCCGTGTCCGAGGTGGGCAGGAGGAGGGCGTCTTGGAGCTGGCGTTTGGAGTGCCGGTACTCGCAGGCTTGGAAGAGGCTGGTCCCGAAGAAGGCCAGGTCGAAGTTGCGCTCGCGGGCGAGTAGCCCTCGAACCTCGGCATAGGTGCACGGCTGATGGCAGCCGTTGATGTGGGCGTCGAGGACGTCGGTGGCGCGGTGGCGGGTGAGGCGCGCGAGCAGGGCCATGGGCAGCCAGTCCGCCGAGGTGGACGAGCCGAGCAGGACGACGCCGGAGGTCTTGTTCGTGGCCTGCCGGGCGAGGGCGTTGAGGACCGTATTACGCTCCCAGCCGACCGTGCGGTCATGGCTCAACAGCGTGTCGGCGACAGCGAAGAACAAGAGCAGCGGGACGATGAGGGCGAGGCTTCGCAAGGCGGCGCAGTGTTCCCGATCCGGCCATATGCGGCAATCCATGATCTCGGGGCACCCAGGTGCTGCCCCGGGATTCAGTGGGCCGAGATCGTCCGTCGATGCCGCTCGAGTGAGGCCTCTATGAGCTCTCGGATCTCACGGAGGTACAGAAAACGGTTGCGCTTGAAGCACACCTCCGCTTCATCGCTGTCGCCATAAATGAGACCCACGGCGATGCCCTGGACCCGGATCGGGAAGAGCACGAAGCCGTTGGCGCCCACCTCAAAGCTGAACCAGTCGGGCAGCCGGTAGGCGGTCGAGGTGATGTCGTCGACCACCACGTCGGCTCCCTCGAAGAGCGCCTTGGAGAACGCGTCGCGTCCGCGCGATATCGGAAACCTGAAGGTGCGTTTGAGCTCGGAGGCCCGCGCGCCGAAGCCGATCCGCGCCGCCATCATGGCCTGCCCACCCGGCGCCGGATCACTCTCCCTCAGACAGAGGAGCACGTTGCTGAAGCCGAAGCCGCGGTACAGGGTCTCGACGGCCAGCGAGAGCAGCGCGTGCACGGGCTCAGCCACGGCGACCGCGTGTTTCAGCTCGTCGAGGCCCTGGGCCAGGAGCGCGCGGCGGCGGTCATCCTCGGCGCGCTCGAGCCGACGATCACTCCGCTGAACAGCGGTCGACGCCTCCGGGATCGGGCCCGCCCAGGAGAGCAGGTTGTGGACGAGCTCGCTCTCGTTGGGATCGATGTCCAGATCGGCGGCGTGGCGTCGGATCTGCGCGGCAATGCGAACGAGCAAGGCTCGAACCTGGAGCTCCGTGACGCCGAGCGCCTCGCCGTAACGGTGCGCGATGTCTCGAATGAGGGTCTCGGAGGTGCTCGCGGCGAGCATGACCTCGCAGGAGAAAGACGCGACGAGCGCCATCCTCGCCGCGCGCGACACGGGCGGGGCGATGGGCCCATCGGGGGGTGAGCGGAGCGTCAAGATGATCGCGTCAGGCAGGCCGAAGACCCTCGCGACGGCACCGCCGAGTTGTTCGGTCGTACACCCGAGCTCCAGCATCTGCGCGGCCTCGAGACCCTGACCTTCGGCGACCCTGACCGAGATTCGCGCGGCATGGGCGGGCAGGAACGCGTCTTGAACGTGCTCGCCGAGCCGATGGTACATGGCGCAGACGAAGGCCTCGTCGCCGGAGTGCTCGTCGGCGTCCGGGCCCCCCGACATCATGGCCCGCGCGAGCAGGCCCGACGCGAAGGAGACCACCGCGTGGTTCGCCAGCGAGCTGCCGCGGGGGTGGTCTCGCAGACGCTCGTAGAGGATCAGCGTCAAGGCTGCGCGCCGCACCTGCTCGAAGCCGAGCATCATCACGGCGCGGGTGACGGTGGCGATGGGGCCGTTGAACTGCCGATAGAAGGTGCCGTTGACGAGGCGAAGGAGCCGCGTGGTCAAGGCGACGTCCCGGATGATGGCCTCGGCGAGGTCGTGTGTGGAGGTGTCTCTCCGATCGACCAGTCGGTTCACCTCAACGAGGTTTCGGGCGATGGTCGGGAAGTCGAGGCGCTCTTCGATGGGGCCTTTGAGCAGCTCAGCGACGATGGGTGGAGGCTCGACCCAGGGATCAAACGTGCCCTGACATCGACGGCAGCTCCCGAGACCGGGCGTCACGGCCGTATCACAACGTGGGCACTGGGTGAGGAACGCGGGCATGGCGCAGGGGAGTATATTCACGACGTCGAGGCAAGGTACGGCGACGGGCCGAATTCAAACAGGGGTCGGACTGCGGCGGGTCTGTCTCGACGGCTGGCGTCTGTTCGTGGCACGGTGGACCCCATGTATTATATATCGTCAATCAAGTTGACTATCTACTCGACGGCGTTGCTCGTCGCCTCCTGCGGCGATGGGGTCGCCACCATGGCCGCGCTCGAGCTCGACGTCTCCCACCGCGGGCCCGCAGGGGCGGACGCGAGGGCACCGAGCACGGGCGACGTTGTCGTGCCGGACGCGGCCAATGTCGCGATGGATGGACCGCGAGCGGGCCCAGACGGACCTGTCGGGGACGGCCCCGCCGCTGACGGACCCGCGGACGCCGCCCTCCCGTTGGCCGACGCCGCCCTCCCGTTGGCTGACGCCGCCCTCCCGTTGGCTGACGCCGCCCTCCTGTTGGCTGACGCCGCCCTCCTGTTGGCTGACGCCGCCGCCCCCGACGCCGCCACCCCCGACGCTGCGGTTCGATCGGTCGCGGCGTGCTTCGAGGACGCCTTCGTCAACCCCAACGAGATTGGTCCTGATTACGACCAGTTCCATCCCGTCGTAGGCGGCCACTGCCGGGGCACGAACCACCAGGACATCCGCAACGTCGAGCGCGTCGTCTTCCTCGGGGACTCGGTCACCGTGGGCACGCCCCCCACGCTCGTCTCCGACTACTATCGCTCTCGCCTCGCCGGCACGCTCGCCCAGCGCTTCGGCCTGATGCCGCCCGACCCCCTCTGGATGAACGTCGACTTCTTCAACGGCGTCGCGCTCCTTCGGGACGCCGGCGACTTCTCGAGCTGCGCGAAGTACGGCGCGCGCACCGACGATCTGCTCCAGGACAGCACCCAGATCGTCGACTGCCTGCCGCCCGAGAAGCGCCACCTTCGGACCTTGGTTATTCTGACGATCGGGGGCAACGACATCGCCAACCTCACGAAGGACGGCATCGAGGGCGCGACGCTCGACGTGCTCTGGGCCCAGACGCGTGAGTTCGTGGGTCTTATGCGGGACGTCGCGCATTGGATCAAAGACCCGGCGCACTTCCCCAACGGCTCGTATCTGGTCTTCGCCAATATGTTCGAGTTCACCGACGGCACCGGCGACACGGCCGCTTGCCCCGCCGCGGGCCTCGCGGGCTTCGGCGCCGCGTGGGAGGATCCCCAGGCGCTCGCCGACATGGTCGTCTGGGCCAATGAACAGTATCTCCAAATCGCCGTGGAGACCGGCTCCGACATGACCTTCATGCTGGAGAGCTTCTGCGGTCACGGCTTCAACGCCGGGAACGAAGCTGCGCCTTGTTTCCGAGGCGCGGGCACGCCGACGTGGTTCGACTTGACCTGCATCCATCCCAACCCGGATGGGCATCGGGAGATCGCCGATATGTTCATGGCGGTCGTCGAGGAGTGAGGATGACAGCTCGAACTTGCGCGGCTGCGTGTTTTTTTTGGGTCTTCAGCGCGACCGCTCTCGCGCAGCCGCCCTCGACCAGCCCTCGGTATGACCCGGCCCAGATCAGTGGAGCCGCGACGCTGCGGGCCGAGGTGCCCGACCCGATCGCGCTCTCCCCCTCGGGCGCCCCGCCACCGGAGGCGCCGCGCAGCACACCTTCGGCGGCGCACCCGACAATCGACCCGACCATCCAAATGACCACGCCGCGGACCCGAACTCCGTCGGAGACACCGAGCCCACCGCCGTACTCGCCTGCGGAGTTCGTCGCGTTGGGGGGGTCGTCGGGGCCGTCCCGGTGGTCCCACCTCTTGCCATTTGCCGCGCTCGGGCTGGGGTTATTGGCGATGGTGGCTCAGATCCTGACGCTGAAACATCGCGCGCCAACCGGGCTCCCTGGCGCCTCGAAGAGCATCGCCACGACGCTCGGCGTGTCGCTCCTCGCGGCCCTCGCGTTGACCGGCCTGGAGACGCCGATGTCGGGTGTGGCGCTCGGCGCGCTTGGCGTGATCGTGGGTTTCCTGCTCGGCCGCTCGACCCCTTGAGTCGCGGAGAATGGGTAGATTTCAACTCGCCATTCCGCCACTATTATAAGATTCCATTCATCCGGGGGGATTCGATGAGCTCAATCACTCGGCACGCAGCCTTGGTGCTGCTGCTTGTTCTTGGTGTCGTGCCGGCCCAGGCTCAGGTGCCGACGATCCTTCACCAGGAGGGCGTCCTCATCGATGTGAATGGGATGCCGATTGCCGGGCCGGTGGGCCTGACCTTCAAGCTCTATGCGGCGGCGAACGGTGGCGCCGCGGTCTGGACCGAGGCATTCGCAAACGTCGCGCTGACCGAGGGCTACTACAGCGCCCTCCTCGGCACGACCGTGGCGCTCAGCGGTCCCGCCCTCTTGGGCGCCCAATATCTGGGGATCGCCGTCAACGGACAGGCGGAGCTCGCGCCGCGCGTCCGGCTGGCTGCGGTTCCCTTCTCCATGGTGGCCAACTCGGTCAAGGGGGGCACGGTCGACGCCACCCAGGTGGCCATCAGCGGCGCGGTGGTGATCAGCAACCTGGGCCGCTGGGTCGGTGACCCGACCGGGCTCGTGGGTCCTGCCGGCGGCGCTGGTCCCGCTGGACCCGCAGGCCCAGCCGGACCGGCCGGCGGAAACGGATCCCCTGATACGCCCGCAGACGTGCGTGCCAAGCTGATCCAGGTCGACGGCACCGGCAGCGGGATCGACGCCGACTTGCTGGACGGCTTGAACTCTGGTGACTTTCTCCGCGTCGGTGTCGCCATAGACGCGGCCCTGCTTGGCGGTTTTCTCCCCAGTGCCTACGTCCGCACCGCCGCGGACTTCCTCGCCCGTCTGCTGGCGGCCGACGGCGCAGGGAGCGGCCTCGACGCCGATCGCCTCGACGGGCTGGACTCCTCGGACTTTCCGCGGACCGCGGTGGCCATCAGAGATCTTCTCTTGGCCGCCGACGGGAGCGGGACCGGCGTGGACGCCGACCGACTCGATGCCCTTGACAGCACGCAGTTCATGCGCGCGGACGCCAACACCGGCACGACCGGCACGATGACCGTCGCGGGCGCCCTGACCGCCAACGGCACGCTCAACGCGCAAGGCGTCCGGGTGGCAGCCGGGGCGACCGTCGGCGTCGGCGTCGCCAACCCCGCGGCGACCGTGGACGTCGCCGGAGACATCAGGGCCAACAGCCTCCGGCTCAACACGGTCAACAACTCGGTCTGCAACGCGGGGGTTGCCGGCACGATTCGGTGGACCGGCGTGCGTTTCGAGAGCTGCAACGGGATGTCCTGGACCAACATCTCCCACTCGGCGCCTCTGGGCGGGACCACCTTTGAGTGTATCCCGGGGCCCTGGGACCACGTCGGCGGCGTACCCGGCCGAGTCCCGTGCACGGCGAACTTTACGCTGCCGGTCGAGAGCGCGGTCGTGGCCCACATCAACGGCCACTGGGGCAACTCCGGAAACTGGTGCATGGCGGAGATCATGTACGACAACGAGCCGACCTATGGAGCCGGGAGCCCTTCACCCTATGAGCAGATGGACGGCATCCACTCCTACGAGGCGCACTGGAAGGGCGTGGGCATGGTGCGCACCAAGATCCTCCCGGCCGGCAACCACACGGTTCGATATTCGGTCAGCGGCGGCAACGGCACTTGCTCCCTCAACGGCTCGTCGCTGCATGGCTTGTCCATCCCCACTCAGGGCGCGGGCCAGAGTCTGGATTGCGTCCCCGGACGATGGGATCACACGACCGACCGCTACATCTGCACGAAGAACTTCAATGTCGCCGTTCGCTCGCTGGCGTTCGCGTCGTTCAACGGCCACTGGAATGTGGGCGCGGGCTGGGGCATGGCCGAGATCATGTACGACGGCGAGCTGTACCACCCGGATGGCAGCTCCCCGTACGTCCGGAAGGACGGCCTCCACGGGTACAATACGACCTGGCGCGGCGTGAGCAGCTCTCGGTTCAAGATCTTGCAGCCCGGCGCGCACACGGTCCGCTACAGCGTCACCATGAGCCAACAAGGGCAGGTCTCGCTCAACGGATCCTCGCTTCGAGGTTGGGTCGTGCCCGCGAGCGCATCCACGGCCATCCTCGACTGCGTCCCGCCGGATTGGAGCTATTCCACCACGGGGACCCTCTGCACGCAGAGCTTCAACGTCGAGCAGGAGTCGACGATCTACAGCGTCGCGCAGGGCCACTGGCACGCCCCGGCGGGCTGGTGCATGTTGGAGATCCTCTTCGACGGCGAGCCGCAATGGCCGCACGCGAACTCCCCGTACCACATGAAGGACGGCTTCCACGGCTACCCGAACAACATCTGGCAGCCGATGCATCACATCCGCTCCAAGCTCCTGCAGCCCGGCTTGCACACCGTCGCCTATGCGATGAGTCGCTCGAACAACTGCATGGTGAACGGCAGCTCGCTGCACTCGTTCGTGACGCCCCGCTGATCCCTACTGAACCGTCAGCCGTAGCTCGGGGTTCGCGCCCCCGCCGCCTTTGAAGACGACGTACCAAGTGCCCGCGCCAAGCTGGACGCCGGCCAGGGTCGCGTTGGCGCCGCTGGCACAGGCAGCTTCGGAGCCGATGTCCGCGCAGTCTGACCGCAGCGCGATCGCCGCCAGGAAGCCGCGGTCGACCGAGGCGACGGTGACGGTGGCGGGCGCATCAAGTCGGAAGCTCGCGACGTAGTCGCTGCCCATCCCGAAGCCGCAGCTCACGGGGAACACGTTGAAGAGGTCGGACGGCTGAAGCAGCAACGGCACGCCGGCCCTGAGCGCCTGCGGGTTCTGGCACGCCAACTCCTCAGGAGTGCCACCACCGGCTCGGGTCATGCGCAGAGTCAACGTGCCTGAGACGACGGGCGTCCGACCGATGAGCCGGACCAGATGGCGTCCAGCGGCCACAGTGACCGCGTGAGCGACGAGGCGTGTGCCCTCATCCGGGGAACAGTTACACTGCTCGGGTTGTCCAGGAGGCGTGAAGCAGACGCAGGACTCACCGGCCGTGACCCCCTCGACCAGGACGCCCCCGTCCGGTTCAATCACCGTGAGCTCGAAGTCCAGGGCCGCGTTC
>SHZC01000156.1 GCA_009692505.1 Myxococcales bacterium | reverse complement strand
TCGAAGGCCAGCGCAACTCGACATCCTCCTCGTCCGGGCCGAAGAGCTCGACGTCGAAGGTCGCGGGGCCGGGCTCGACTGGGTAGCGGATGAGCACGCGGAAGTCGTCAATCTCGCTGCCCGTGGACATCCAGAATCGCAGCCGCTCGGCCCCTGCCTCACCTTCGATTCGCAGCGCGTCGTTGTCCCCGATGGCGGCGGGAACCGAGGAGAAGGGGTCGATCCCGTCGAGTCCGCGGCCCTGACCTTCGCCTGCATAGTCGACGCGCTCGATGCCCCAACGGTCATCCGTCGTGCGGAGCTCCTCCTCGGTGTGCAAGACGCGCACGATGCTCGCGCCTCGGACCCGCACCCGGCCGCTGAAGACCTGTCGATCTCCGGTGCCGTCGTAGACGCGGACATAGAGGCTTTGGGTTCGATTCGCGGCGTCGAACCGCTCGCGGGCGATGATCAGGTCTGGATCATTGTCCGCGCTGCGCGTCGCCAATGCCGCGTCGATGAGCGGAACCGCCTGTGCGCCGGAGATCACCGGCCAAAGCCAGAGCAAGCCGCATAAGATTTTGATTCTTGCCATCGTCTCCCGCCGTTCTTTTGGGCTTCGGGGGAGCGACGTCCGCAAGGAGTTCAGCCGCGGGTATTCAGGAGATCTCCGAGCAGCGCGTCGGTGGTCTTCACCACCTGTAGGTTGGCGCGGTACACGACCGCGGCGACCTTCTGCTCGATGACATCGGCGACGAGGTCCGGTCCAGGGACGCTCGCCGTCGACAACTCGACGTTCACGCCCCCGTCCTTTGCTTCCACGCCGCTCGCCTGAGTCCGGGCGAAATCCTCAGTGACTAGATTCGCGACGTTATGGGCCGACGCCGCGAGCTTGGTGCTCGCGAGCCTCATCCCAGATACCGCCGTGTCAAAAGCCTTGATGGACATCGCCACTCCCGAAGCGCGCACTCATGTTCGACCCGCCTACCCAGAGCCAAAAGGGCAAGCGAGTCCACGGTAAACCGGACGACCCCGTTGAGGCAAATTCACCGCGTCGCAATGGCCGCCTCAATGGCCTTCCCCTCGAAGTGAACCGCGAGCACGTCACGCGCTACGTCGGTCGCCCGCACGCTCCACAAAGGTCCATTCCCCACAAGCACCGCGAAGGCCACCGTCGGCGCGTCCGCTGGGGCGAAGCCCACGAACCAAGTATAGTCAGTGGCGGCCAGCGGCACGGTCTGGGCCACCGTCAGCGTGCCCGTCTTGCCCGCGACGTCGATGCCCTCAAGGGACTTCGGCACGTGGGCAAAGGCTCGCCGGCCAGTCCCGTCCTCGGTTGTGGCCCGAAGCATGCGCGCGATCTGCTTGGCGGTCTCCGGGCGCGTGACCGTGGCGAGGGGGGCGGGCGCGGGCGCTTGCTCGACGGTCCCGTCCGGATGGTGGATCCGGGAGACGAGCCTAGGCCGCGGCATGATGCCCCCGTTCGCGATGGAGGCAGCCAAGAGCGCGCCATGCAGGGGGGTGAGCGTCGAGTGGAAGAAGCCGGCGGCCATGCGGGCGCGCTCCAGCGCAAGCCGAGGAACGGTCGCCGTGCTGGCGTCGGCGACGGCGTCGAAGGGGATGTGCGTATTGAACTGAAATCGACGGGAGATGCCGTCGAGGGCCACGAAATCGAGCTTGTCGTTGGCGAGGCGCGAAATCAGCCCATTGATGCTCTTGGACAGGCCGTCGCCCAGGGTCGCGGTGGGGGCACCGGCTCCGGGCACCTTGAGGTGGTCGGCCCCGACACGGTGCAGGCCGCCGAGATAGGCGAACTCGGTGTTTCCAGAGACCCCCGCTTCGAGGAGCGCGGTGGCGGTCACGATCTTGAAGATGCTCGCGGCCGGCGCGATGGAGCGCAGCGCCAGGCTCTGCGGCCCACCTTCGGGGAGGGGAGGCGCGGACGGGTGGTCGGCCCGGTACCGATCGGCGAGCGCGAGCACGTTCCCGCTGGCGATGTCGAGCACCACGACGGCCCCGAGAGGCATCTTGCCTCGATCGAGGATCTTCTTAGCCTCACGCTGCAGGCGCGGAGCGAGCGTGAGCTCACCTTGGAAGCCGTTGCCGAGATCGGCCATGAGCTTCTCTCCGTCCTCGTGCACGTTCTCGAGGTCGAGGGCGCCGGGCCTGACCGTGGGCCTGACGGTCGGATTGGCCGCGGAGGCGGGGAAGGGCGCGCCGTCCGTCGGTTCGAGATCGTCGTTCAAGGGGGCGTACGTGGGGTCTGCGGCCTGGTCCCCGCTCCTCAGCCAGACGACGGCGAGGTGCAGTCCGAGGAGGTGGGCGACGATGAAGGCGGGGACAATGACGCGGCGCATACGCTGATCACCCGATGCGTAGGGAGGAGTCAGTCAATGTAGGCTGGAGTAATCCCGCTGCCAAGGAAAAAGATCTGCGTGCTTGATTCGTGACGTCGCCTGAATATCATGCGCCCGCTTTTGGTCCGGCGGCTTCGTAGCTCAACTGGTTAGAGCGAGCGACTCATAATCGCTAGGTTCTGAGTTCGACTCTCAGCGAAGCCACCCTTGAAAATAAGCATGTTTGTGGCCCTCCGCTGAGCGCAGGGGAGGGTCACGACCGTGCCCTTCGCCGTCATACGAGGAGTCCAACGTGATCTCTAGACCCGACGAAGCACGACGTAGTGTTCGACTCCGACTCCTCATCGTGGCGGTCGCCCTCCAGGCTACGGCTTGCGGCCGGCCCGGCGGGGACAGCGAGGCACCGGGTGCGTCCGAGAATACGAACGTCTTGTGCGCCAACCTCGCCGACGACGATGGGGACGGCAAGGTCGACTGCGATGACGAGGACTGCGGCGGCATCGACCGCTGCGGCGGCAGCGACATGGGCCCCCGCAGCGACGGCGGGCCTGTCGGCGGCGCCGGTGGCGGTGGCCCGGATCCCGCGCTGTATGAGGCGACCGACGAGCGCTGCGGCAACGGCGAAGACGACGACGGCGATGGCCGGGTCGACTGCGCCGATTTCCACTGCACCTACAGCCCCGTGGTCACCGTCTGCGGTGATGACCGCGAGGCGACGAACGCCACCTGTGGCGACGGCGTCGACAACGACGGCAATGGCTTCGTCGACTGCGACGACTTCGGCTGCAAGCAGAACCCCTGGGTGACCGTCTGCCCCGCCGGTGAGGGCATCAGCGCCGCGGCCTGCGCCAATGGGCTCGACGACGACGGCAATAACTTCGTCGACTGCGACGACTTCAGCTGCTCTCGCAATCCTATCCTCGGCTACTGCCAGGAGAACGAGGCCGGGTTCTGCCTCGATGGCGTCGACAATGACAGCGATGGGCAAATCGACTGCGACGACGACGACTGCGACGTGGCCGGCGCCTGTGGGGGCGCGCCGCCTCCGCCGCGGATGGACGGCGGCATGGGTGGGTCCATGGTGCCCTCCTCCGGACCGCCTCCAGGGCCGCCCGCGCCGGCTTTCGACAGCACGCTCACCGAGACCGGCGACGAGCGGTGCAGCAATATGATCGACGACGACGGCGACGAGCGGGTCGACTGTGGCGACTACCACTGCACGAACAACCCGGCGACGACCGTATGTGAAGGCGACTTCGAGAACACCGACGCCTTGTGCAGCGACGGCGTCGACAACGACATGAACGACCACGGCGACTGCGAGGACTTCGGGTGCAGCCGCAACCCCTACGTCACCGTCTGCGACCCGGACGAAGGCACCGACGAGACCTGCCGCGACGGCCTCGATAACGACATGAACGGCAAGGTCGACTGCGCGGACTTCGCGTGCTCCAGGAACGACGCCGTCTTGTACTGCAAAGAGAACGAGAAGGGCTTCTGCGGGGACCTGTACGACAACGACAACGACGGGACCACGGACTGCGACGACAGCGACTGTGCCGCCGCCGGGTTCTGCGGGTCTCCCTGAGAGCCGGGCCTGAGAGCCGGGCCTGAGCGGGGGCGCGAGATCCGGGAATGTCGTCTTCGGGCTCGCTGTGTTAGACAGTCCGGCTCGGATCATGACGACCTTGACGCCCACTCTAAGCCTCTGCGTGCTCCTCGCGCTCGCGCCTCTCTCGGCGCTCGCTGACGTCTACGCGACCGACGTGGATGGCGTGCTTCACATTACGTCGGAGCCCAAGCCCAATGGCCGCTTGCTCTTCAAACTCAAAGATGAGCACCGGCATCGGGCCTCGACGTCGAGCAGCCCGCGCCGTGCCTCGACCCGCACGCCCACCGGCAAGCTGCCGACCCCCGAGGACTTAGCGCCGATCGTGCGTGAGGCCGCAGCGTATTATCAGCTGCCGGACGCGCTCGTATGGGCCGTCATGAAGATCGAGAGCGGCTTCTATGCCCGGGCCGTCAGCCGCGTCGGGGCGATGGGGCTGATGCAGCTCATGCCCGGCACCGCGAAGGAGATGGGCGTCGACGATCCCTTTGACGCCTCGCAGAGCGTGTACGGCGGGGCGCGGTATCTCCGGATGTTGGCCAACCGCTTCGATGGCGATCTGGTGCTCACGCTGAGCGGCTATCACGCAGGCGGAGGCGCGGTCGACAAGGTTGGCGGCATCCCCTACACGCAGACCGCGGAGTACGTCCGCATGGTCCTCAACGCGTACTACGCCTACCAGCGCCAACTTCCGACAAGCGCGACCCCATGAGGCGGACCCTGCGCGAGGAGTTCTGGAACCTGCCCAACGGGCTCACCCTCGGGCGAATCGCGGCGATCCCCATCGTGATGTGGTTCATCTGGGGCGGAGAGCCCGAGGACTGCGTCATCGCGGCCTGGCTCTACTCGGCGGCCACCCTGACCGACTTCTTCGACGGCTGGCTCGCGCGCCGCTGGGGCCTCGAGACGGTGATGGGCCGCTTCCTCGATCCGCTGGCCGACAAGCTGATCGTCATGTCAATGTTGATCATGTTGGTGCCCCTCCATCGCGTGCCGGCTTGGATGGTCGTCGTGGTCCTGACGCGCGAGATCACCATCACGGGCTTGCGGGCGGTGGCCTCGATAGAGGGGCTGGTCATCGCCGCGGGGCAAGATGGCAAAGCCAAGACGGCCCTTCAGATGCTCGGCGTGCTCTGCCTCCTGATTCATTATCCGTACCCGGTGAACCTCTACGGGCTGTTGACCTTGAGGGTCGACTTCAACGTCGCCGGACTCTGGGTGCTCGCCTTGTCGATGTTCTTCAGCGTGACGAGCGCGGTCTCGTACTTTCGCCACTTCCTCACGGCGCTTGAGCGGAAGCGACGTCCGGGTGGACGGCCGCGCCGGACCTCGGAGCGCCCGCGGCGAACGGCCTTCGAGGTGACGCCCTCGTGAGCTATGACTTCGACGTCCTCGTTCTCGGCAGCGGCATCGCGGGCCTGAGCACCGCGCTGGAGTGCGCCGAGTTTGGCCGGGTCATGATCGCCACCAAGCGTGACCCTTGGGAGGCCAACACCCACTACGCGCAGGGCGGGCTCAGCAGCGTGCTCGCGGACGACGACGACTTTGAGACGCACGTCAGCGACACCCTCGTCGCGGGCGCGGGTCTGTGCCGCGAGGACATCGTTCGACTTTGCGTCGAGAACGGGCCGGGGAGCGTCGAGCGGCTCACCCGATGGGGCGTCCGGTTCGATCGCGGCCCCGATGGGCGGTTCGATCTCGGGCGCGAAGGTGGACATACGCGGCGCCGAGTCCTGCACGCCGGCGACATAACCGGCCGCGAGATTGAGCGCGCGCTGCTCGACTCCGTGCGCCGCCACCCCAACATCCAGCTCCGCCCGTTTCACCACGCGGTCGACCTCCTGACGAACCACAAGCACCTTCGCGTGGGTGGCAGGCGCCGCTGCTTCGGGGCGTTTCTCCTCGACGTCAACGTGCGCGAGGTGATCACGGTGACGGCCCGCCATACGGTCCTGGCGACGGGCGGCGCGGGCAAGGTTCATCGGTATACGACCAACCCCGACGTGGCGACGGGTGACGGGGTCGCGATGGCCTATCGGGCCGGGGCGCGTGTCGCGAACCTCGAGTTCTTCCAGTTCCATCCGACCTGCCTCTTTCACCCCCAAGGCGGGAGCTTCCTCATCAGCGAAGCGCTCCGGGGTGAGGGGGGGATTCTGCGGACCATGGACGGCCGACCGTTCATGGACGACCACCATGAGCTGCGTTCGCTCGCGCCTCGGGACATCGTGGCGAGGGCCATCGACCACGAGCTCAAGAAGCGCGGCGATGACTGCGTTCTCTTGGACATGACCCACCTCGACCGGGCCTTCATCGCCGAGCGTTTCCCCAACATCCACGAGCGGTGTCTGGCGCTGGGCATCGACATGAGGACTGCGCCCATCCCCGTCGTGCCGGCGGCCCATTACCTCTGCGGAGGCGTCGTCACCGATGCGCGCGCCGCCACGCTGCTCCACGGGCTCTCCGCAGTGGGCGAGGTCTCCTGTACAGGGCTGCACGGGGCCAACCGCCTCGCGAGCAACAGCCTGCTCGAGGGCGTCGTCTTCGCCCAGCTCGCGGCCGGAGACATCCGCGCCGAGCTGTCCACCTTGGCGCTCGAGCTGGGTCCGCGGCCAACATGGGACGCCCGAGGGGCGCGGGAGAGCGACGAAGCGGTGATCATCTCGCAGAACTGGAAAGAGCTGCGGACGTTCATGTGGAACTACGTGGGCATCGTGCGGAGCGATACGCGGCTCGCTCGGGCCCGGCGGCGGATAGACCTGCTCCGCGAGGAGATCCACGCCTACTACTGGGACTTCCGCGTCACGCCGGACCTCCTCGATCTCCGCAACCTCGTGCTCGTGGCCGAGCTGATGGTGCGCTCCGCCCAACTCCGCAAGGAGAGTCGAGGCCTGCACTTCACGACCGACTACCCGGAGCGCAGTGACGCCCGCTTTGGGACCGACACGGTGCTCGACGGCTTGTGAACCGGCGAGCGGTTCATTCGCATTCTGTGGAGGTCATTCGTTTTATGCTTGCGCTTTAGCCCCTCTGCGGCGTACACACCCGCACGCTGCTGGGCGGGAATAACTCAGCGGTAGAGTGCAACCTTGCCAAGGTTGAAGTCGCGAGTTCAAATCTCGTTTCCCGCTCCCCGAAAGCCCCTGAGAAATCAGGGGCTTTTTTTATTTAAGCCCCGATAGCTCGCGATGCCGGGGTGGCCCGAGTACCCGGACGTCCTGGCGCTGGTCGGGACCATCTCAGCCCCGCGCCTCACCTCTATCGCGTCGTGCCTTCGAGCCGCTGCCACTCGGCGAGCCGCGTCGCGAGCACAAGCGCGGCCTCGGACCGCTGCCGACCCCACTCGAAGATCCGAGCCTGGAGGCGGGTCAGATCATCGGCGGTCGCCCCTTCGGCCTCGGCGTCTTTGGCGAGTCGCCGCGCGGTCTCGATCGCCGGAGCCTCGCGTTCGAGGCGCTCAAAATGGAGTCGGGCGGCGTCATGGTTCGAGGCCGCTTCTGCCCGGGCGATGTCCCAGGACCGCCGGTCGGCGTGGGCGACCTCGAGCGCCTGCTGCGCCGCTGCAGAGGCGACACCGGCGGCGTCGGTCCCTGGCAGGGGCAGCGGCAAGGCGATCTCCACGAGGAGGCGGTCGTCCTGGGTTGATCCGGTCACGTCCCGGCTCCAGCCGATCTCCAGGCTCGTCGGCCACAGCCAGAGCTTGCGCCGCTCAGCGAAAGCCTTGGCGTCCGCGACCTGGGCCCGAGCGTCCGCGGCACGAGCCTCAGGGACCCGGGCGTCCGCGGCCCGTGCCGTCGCCGCGCTGGTCGGTACAGGGGGCGTGGAGAGGCAGGGGCCATTGAGCTCTGGCGTCAGGCCGAAGCGGCGCTCCAGACCCTCCCGGAGCCCACGTTCAGCGTTGGCGGCACGTCCTTTTTCGACGTCCGCGAGCGACGCTGAGATCTCGGCTTCGGTCGCCGCGATGTTGGTCGTCAGGCCCGCCTGGCGCCGCTCGGTCACCGAAGCGTGAAAGGCCGCCGATCCCGCCGCGGCCTCGGCTTCCAGGCGCGTCAGCTCCACGGCGTGACGCAGCTCGGCGAAGCCGATCTGGACCTCCGCGGTGAGCAACCCCGCCAGCTGCGTGAGCTCGGCCTGAGTCACCAGGCCCTGTGCCAGCGCGGCGTTCTCCTCGGCACCGGCGACGCCGGGCACGGGCAGATCCATGTGAAGGGTCACGCGGATGGCCTCACCCGGCGAGGCGATGTCGTCCCTCAGGCGGAGCTCCGGGCGATCCCAACGGCCCGCAGCCGCGACCCTCGCTCTGGAGACGGGCAAGCCGGCCCTCGCGGCGCGGAGTGTATCGTCGTGCTCAAGGACGAAGGCCACCGCCGCCTCGCAGGCCAGCACCGGCATTGGACGGCCGTCTGCGGGCCCGAGAGCGGTGGACCTATGTGTCGTCGCGAGCGGCAGCACAAGCGGCTGGTGGCAACCGACGACGAGGCCTGCGGCGAGGACGAACCGTCGAGGGGTCACGGCTTCGTTTCGGTGATCAGGGTCAGGCGCGGCTCGCTTCGATCGGTGTCGAAGCTGACCCAGAGCCTCCCCGAAGGATCCCGCGCGATCCCCTCGGGCTTGTAGCCCTCAAACGAGCGGAGTCGGGTGGGGACCACCTCGCCGCGCAGCACGGACGACAACGAGAGGCGCCAGGCCGTTCCGCAGGCGGGGCCCACAGACAGAGACGAGGTGGCGTAGACGGCGTCACCGTCGAGGTAGAGATCCGAGAGGCCTCCCGCCGCACCGACCGCGCACGTCGGCAGCGAGACGCTCACGACCGGCTCGATGTGGGCGACGCCGGTCTTGAGCGCGACGAGGGCGTCGGGGAACCGGAGGATTCGCGCGCGATCCGCCGCGTCAAGGGGGGCCTTCAGCCCGAAATACAAAGCACCGTCGTGATGAAACATGCCTTCGATGTCGAGGAGGTCCGTCCAACCCAGCTCAGCCCGCTTCTGGGCGTCGAGGCGCTCGGCGACCCGGTCAAAGAGGGCCATCTTCGAGGTCACTTTCAGTGCCCAGGGGTCGTTTTGGATCTCGGCGTGCGCGAGCCACTGTCGCTTCTCGGGGCGGCGACCCTTGCGGCTCATGGACTGGGAGCACAGGAGGAAGACCGTGCCGGATGGCCCGGAGGTGATGGCTTCGAGGTCCGAGACCTCGTCGAGCCCCAAGATGGGGACCGGGGACGCGTCGTACCCCTTCTCGGGATCGAGCGTGAAGGCGATGGGACGACCGTCCGCCTTCTCGGTTCCGGTGTCGTCGCTCACGACCACAAACCGCTTCCAGGCTTCGATGTAGACCATGCCGCTCGGCTCGAGGCTGGAGGTCTCGCGGAGCACCTGCGGCACGGCCACCGCTGGTGGCGCGGGTTCGGCGACCATCGACGCCTGCGCCCCGCTCCTCACGTCCACTCGGATTGCAAGGACCTCGCCCGCGATCAGATCCTCCGGGCGATCCACGTCGATATAAACCGGTCGTCCGTATCTCGGACGATCCGGCACGGTCCACAGGTGGCGCGGCAGCTCGATGATCTCGGCGCCGACGGTGCGGACCCGTCCGTCCGTCTTCAGGCTCCGATCCCGCGCGATGGCCGACACCAGCCGGCCGGGCTCGAAGGCCCGCGCCGACTCTTCGGGCGCGTAAGCGATGATCTGTCGCGGGTGCAACGCGCTGAGCACGAGGACGCCCGCGCCCGCGACGACCGTGTCGCCCCTAAGCCTGAGCACCTCGGAGACCTGGCCATCCACCGGCGCGCGCAGAGTCAGCCGCTCGCGCGCCACCAGGAGGTTCGCCAAACGGTC
Organism: Myxococcales bacterium; assembly: GCA_009692505.1. Taxonomy (GTDB): domain Bacteria; phylum Myxococcota_A; class Bradymonadia; order UBA7976; family UBA1532; genus SHZC01. The sequence continues at coordinate 3,204 of SHZC01000156.1, read as the reverse complement.
AATCGTGGCCTCGAGCCGGGCGCGATACGGCGACAAACGCGCTGCGACCTCGGCGTCCGAGATGGCGTTGAGCGTGGTGTTGACCTCGCTGGCGAGGGACTGCCAGGCTGAGAGGACGGCTGGCGCATGCGCGGTCGTTCGCGTGAGGCTCTCGTGCCGGGCTTTCAATTCGCCGACGCGATCGGCCTCGATCAGGCGGTCACGGACGACCCGGTCGAGGCGTCCGATCTGCTCATCGAGCGTGGACATCTCGGCCTGAGCTGCGGCTTGTTCGCCACGGGCTGCGGCCAGGGAGATGCGGGCGCGGGCGAGCTCGGCCCCGAGCGACTGGCGCTTGAGTCGAACCTCGCCCTGGAGTTCGGCGGTCACCGCTTCGAGCGCGGCGAGGTGCTCGTCGATGGAGGCGTGGACCCCGGCGATGAGCTCGTCGATCTCGACGGCGTCGAGCTGCGCCACCGGATCGCCCGATCGAACCGACTGGCCGGCCCGAACAAAGACGGCCTCGACTCGCCCCGGGGACCGCGCGGAGACCGTGTGCCGGCCAATCTCCGCGATGGCCGGGAGCGCGCCTCGATCGGGGGAGACGCGCAACCAAAGGACCACGGCCACAAGCGCGGCGAGTGCCCAGGAGAGGCTGGTGATGCGGCGGCGGTTGGCGTCGGTCATAGCTCGGTGTGGGAGTCCTCCAGGAGCAAGGTCAGACCCTGAATACCGTTGAGCCGCTCCAGACCGGCGACAAGCCGATCATGTGACGAATCGGTCCGAAGCTTCACTTGGTAAGCATATTCGAGGCTCTCACCCTGCGCCAAGTCCCGGAGCGCGACCAGAACAAATGTCAGACAATGGGCACCCAGCACGGCGCGAACCTCGTCCCCGGAGGCGCCATCTCGAGGCAGCCAGAACCGCAGGAGGCCATCGAAGCGGCGACGTCGGCCGAAGGGGGACCACTGGAGCAGGGCTGCGACCCCGCAGAACGCGACCGCGCCGAAGAGCGCAGATGGGTAGCTCCGAACGCCGGCCGCTAAGCCCACGGCGAGCGAGGCGAACATAAAGACCATGTCCCGGGGGTCACGAATCGTCGTGCGGTATCGAACAAGCGCGGTCGCCCCCATGACGCCGAGACCCCGGGCGAAGTTGTCGCCGATGGCCATCATGAGCGTCGCGGCGACGACCGGGCTGAGGACCATGGACTGCACGAAGCCCCGAGAATAGGACATGCCCTCGTAGGTTCGTTCATAGGTGTAGGCCACGAGCTGGCCGAGCACGAAGGCCACGACGACCGCGAGCATCGCCTGCTCCCAGGAGGTCTCTCCCGCGGGCACGGAGAGGAGCGCGGTCAAGTCGTTCAAGGCTGACTCCGAAAGGCGAATCGCGCCGGCTCAGCGGGGACGAAGCGAGGCAGCGAGTCTTGATACGTCCCCTCAAGTGCCACGCAGTACTTGCTGAAACCCTGACGGACGAGGCCGAAGCGTCGCACGAGGTCACTCATCCAGAGCGGGACTTGCGTGGTGCACTTCAGCTCGAGGACCACGCCTGACTCGGGGAGGCCGAAGCGGCCGGGCTGGTCAAGAGGGACCCAGCCGGGGCCGTCGATGGGCACGTCCCAGCCGATGGGCGCGTGGCCGCACAAGCCGTGGTCGAAGGTCACCCGGCCATAGTCGTCAATCCGGCTGACCCAAGCCTCACGACGATAGCGGACCACGGTGGCGGGCTCTGCGTTGATGCGGTGCATTCGCTCGATGAAGTCGGCGAGGTTGCGGCGGTTCTTTTCGCCCTCGACGGCGTTGGCGCCTCGCGGTCGAGTGAGGACCATCGGCCACGCGCTCCCGGGAAGGGCGGTGCGGGCCTTGGAGATCACGTCTTTCTCACGGCGCTTGCACTCGATGAAATACAGGCCGGTGGAGTAGCGGCGAATACGGAGCTTGAATCGCTTCGCCTCCGCCTCTTTCGTGTCTTGGTAGAGGACGCGGTCCGGGGAGTCCAGGTACAGGCTCGAGATGAGGTATGGCCCTGACGCGCTTGCGGAGTCGGGGCGACAGTACTTCTGGATCGACTGCCGTATCGGCACAACGAGGGAAGGAGGGATTCGGTACTTGAGCTCGTAGCGCTCGATAAAAAGCTCATTGTTGCTCACGCTGGGACTCTAGCGTCGGGGTCCCCGGGTGACAAGATCGTGACGGTCAGGCCGATCGACTTTCCAAGTGCGAGGAATCTGAGGACATTCGAGGGTCCTATCGGGAGGGCGGATCATGCGGGCACGGGCATGGACACACCGAGGCGGGCTCTTCGTGGCCCTCCTCTTCGCGCACAACTCCGCCGGAGGGTGCAGCGGGCGATCGACGGCCGCACTCTATGATGGTCCCAGGCTCGGCGAGCCCGAGTACCGGCTCGGCGTCGCGGACGTCATCGCCGTCGATATCAAGGAGAACCCGACGTTTTCGGCCACTCAGGCCGTCGTCCGACCCGATGGCCACATCACCCTGCCGGTGGTCAACGACGTGAAGGTTGTCGGCCTCACGCCCACCCAAGTCCGCGCCGAGGTCATCCGCCGCTAAGCCGCCCATGGCCTCGTCACGGTCCTCCAGGCGCTCGCCCTCTCGGGGGACGTGACGAACTTCGCCGATCCCTCGAGCATCGTGGTCATCCGCAGGTTCCCCGAGGGGCAGCGTCGGATTGCGTTCGACTATCCAGCGGTCGTAGACGGCACTCGGATCGAGGACAACATCTACCTTGAGAGCGGCGATGTGGTCTTCGTGCCCTGGCCTTTGGCTCCGTAGGCCTTTGGCCAGAGGCGGCTTGGTCGCCGTTGTGGTCGCATGCACATGCTCTGCGGCCCGAGCCGAGCTGAGCCAAAGGACCGACGGACCCCCAGCAACGGAGTGACGCCCTATGCCACAGCCGGCGCGCTCATGGCGATGACGCAGACGTCAGAGCAGACGACGTCGCCCATGCCCTGCACGCCCAGGCAGACACCGCGTTGGGGCCGCGCTGGGGTCTCCATCTCAGCGATGACCTCTCGTTGGGAACGGTCGAGCAGGTGACCCGGCTGACGGACGTGGGCGCGGTCTCCTCGGGCGGGGCAGCCCCTGTGTCTGACTCGGCGCAAGAATCGGCCCCCGAGGAGACGGCCCCGAGCACCGCGCTCGCGACGATATTCTTTCTTCGGAACGAGCTGCGCGCGGCGCTGGCGTATCGACCATCGCC
>SHZC01000155.1 GCA_009692505.1 Myxococcales bacterium | reverse complement strand
CACGCTCTGTCCGGTGTCAACCTTGAGGTGAGCTGGAGCGGCACCGACGGCACAGGCATCAAAGGGGTCTCAGTCCTCTACGCCTTGCCCAGTGCCTGCGTGGTATTCCCACGCCCCCCCGAACAAGTCGCCATCCCCTTCGGCGGCGGGTGGCAGCGTCTTCAAAACGAGCCTGTCGACGGAGGGGCTCTTCGCGAGGCTCTCCCAGTTCCAGCCGAACTTCTACATCGGGCAGATCGAGAGGCTCGCCGACTGCCAGGACCGCCCGGGCTGCCTCGACTGCGAGGAGGGCCCGCCCTCCGCCGATGGGGGCAGCGCCTCCGCAGGTGGCAGTCGTGGTGAGGGCGTCGAGGTCATATCTAGGGAGATCGTCGGACCCTACGATCGAGTGATTCTGTCTGCGGAGAGCGTCGCGGATCTCCGACGCTGGCTCGACGACAACGCCTTCCAGATCCCCGAGAACACCGACGAGAAGCTCGAGCCGTACATCGACACCTCGGTCTTCGTCGCGGTCAAGCTCGTGGCCAGCGCCGAGGTCAACGACATCGTACCGCTCGCGCTCAGCTTCCCCGGAGAGCACCCGTCCATCCCCATCGTGCCGACGTCCGTCGCCGCCGTGCCCGACATGGGCATCGTGGTCTACGTCCTCGGTGAAGCTCGAGCGATCCCTTCGAACTGCCTGCACGTTCAGATCAACGACGCGGCGATCGACTGGCCGAACGGCGGCCGGAACTGCTTCGACGTCGTCGCTCAGGCCGCCGACGAGGCTGACGGCAAGGCCTTCGCCACGGACTTCGCCGGGGCCCATGTCGACCGCATAGAGGGCGCGTTTACCCCGGTGCCGGCGGCGACGCTTGAAGCGCTCGGACGGGCGACGACGATAAGAGAGCTGGCGGACACGGCGTGTCAGACGGGGCTAGATGTCTTCGACGCGGACGTGTCGCGCGTTCTCACCGACCTGCTCTCCCCTCCGGGCGAGTCTGCGTTCTGCGAGTCCTGCCTCGGCTGCGTCGGCAATGCCCCCGGCGAGCTCATCGACGGTGCGGCGCTCGCCGCGCTCTTCGTGGCGCTCCCTTATCTCACGCGCCTCTTCACAACGCTGAGCCCCGAGGAGATGGTCGAGGATCCCGCGTTCACCTTCGGACGCGATCTGCCGACGGTGGACAGTGCGCATGAGGCGACCATGCTGCTTGACCGCTGCGACGCCGAGGGTTTCTTCGACTTCGCGAACTCCGGCGTTCGCACCCCCTCGGGCGTCGTGGTTCGCGTGGAGAACGGCGCGCTGCCCGACGTGATCGTCCGAGAGGGAGGTCAGACGGTGCGTCAGGGCGACGAGCCCGGCGCGGCCGTCTCGAGCAGCTCCTGTCGACGGGCGGGTCCGAGATCCGCACCGACAACCTCCCGGCGATAAACGCACGGCATCGGGCCGCCTCGGTCACGGCGTCCGGCTGCGACTGCGGCCTCTTCGGTGGTCAGCGGCTCGCGGCCCTGCCCTGGCTCGGCTTGGCGACGATCTTCTTCGTGCTCAGCCGCCGACGACACCAAGGTCTTGGCGAACTTCAAGGACGGGATGTTGAACGTCATGATCCCCCGGTCGGCGGTGCGGACCCTGAAGGCCAAAGAGATCACGGTTCAGTTTCAACAAGTTATGAGCCAGCCGGTGCTGACTTGCCGGTTGACCGACAGCTTGAGCACCGCAGCTCAGCTCATGTGGGAGTACGACTGTGGGTCCATCCCGGTCACCGACGACGAGGGCCGGCTGGTCGGCATCGTCACGGACCGGGACATCTGCATGGCGGCGTACACCACCGGTGCGACCCTGCACGCCTTGCCCGTCACCCATGCGATGGCGAGGGAGGTCTTCTTCTGCCACGCCACGGAGCCGCTGGACCTCGCCGAGCGGCTGATGACCGAGAAGCAGATCCGCCGCGTGCCCGTCGTCGACTCCGAGCGACGCCCCATCGGGCTGGTCTCGATGAGCGACGTGGCGCGTTACTCCGACTCCACCCGGAGGCGGACCAGCATCGACCGTGAGGTCACCCATGTCCTCGCCGGGATCAGCCAGCCTCGCTCGCGGGCGATTGAGGCGTCGCCCTGAGCGTGGCAGGCTCGCGGGATGCCTACTGAGCCTGACGAAGTCGTGTCCTCTCCGCCTGACGAAGTCGATGCCCTCATCGACCGGTACGTTCGAGAGTGTGCCGCAGAAGCACGGACCGAGCTCGCCTCCAGCGAGGCCGTTCGCGAGGCGGAGCACTTGCGGTTGCGAGCCGCCTTCAACGCGGGCGCACCCATCCTGACCCTCGTGCCCGTCGAGCTCTACGACCCGCACGAGGGCCGGGTGATCCGCGTTGGAGGGGGCACGCTCCTGCGCGTGGCGGGCGACGAGGGCGACATTCAGATCGACCTCCTCGCCGACAACTCGCACAGCATCGGCGTGCTCTACGAGGAGCACGCGAGGTGGAGCACCAGGAAGTACTTCCTACCGCTTCGCACCCTCTGTCACCCGGCGCGTATTCGCATCGATGTCGAGGTGCCCGAGGTCAAGGTCACAGCGAGGGAGGTCCGCGGGCTCGAGCAGGCCGGCACCGACGAGAAGACCGCGTCTCGCGTGCAAGAGATTGAGCAGGCGGCCGAGCGGGATGACCGCGCCGTCTTGCCCCGCGGCACGTGGATCACGCTGAGATTTGGCGCGACCTTGACCGACGCTCTGGGCCAGGAACACGTCGTCGCGGCGGGTACCCGCGTCCTGGTGCGGGAGGCGGTGGGGGACTTCTCGCGGCCCGATGATGAGGTCGCCCCACCGATCCCGGTGATGCATGAGGACACGCCCTACACCCTGCCCTTCGAGACCTTGTCGCGGCTCGATCTCAAGACTGAGGTCCTCTCACCCCGCGCCCATGAGCTTCGGCAGCTGGAGCAGGTCAGTCGCCGCCGCGCACTCCATCGGACCGTGGGCATCGGCGCGGCCGTCGGCTTCCTGCTGCTCGACGTCGGGGTCGCCGCCCAAGCCAAGCCCGAGCCGATGCCGCTGCCCCGAGGCCTCGAGGAGGGTGATCGGGAGCGGTATCGACAGGCGACCTCGCTGCTCGTCCCGGAGATCGCCCTCCTGTCGGCGTACTTCTCCTCGGGGGGCAAGTACTGGTTCGACCTCGAAGGCCTGATGTTCGAGCTGAAGTCGCGCGACTGCTTGCCGCCCACGACCGCGCTCGCTCACGCTCTGTCCCGGCTCGCTGAGGCCTCGCAGCTGGCCAGCGCGACCTACGAGAGCACGTTCCATCGCCGGGTTCACACCCACTGGTCCGAACAGAGGCACTACACGACGGACAAGGAGGGCAAGCAACGCTATTCCCACTCGACCTACTCGAAGGGCTATCGGCAGATGTGGTGCGAGAGCCCGGCGCTCAGCGGGCAGTCGGCGACGGTCCTGGGTTTCGCGCGGACCGATAACGAGCGCCACGCACAGGCACAGCGCCTGCTCAATGAGCGGATCTTCAACCTCCTCGCCTCGACCCCCGAGCAGGCCGAGCGAGACTTCCGGCTCATGAGGCAGGACCTCGACTTCGGCAAAGACGCCTTGAAGTCTGTGCTCGTCGCCGCCTTGATGACGCTCCCGGCGGCGTTCTACGACGACCTCATCGCCTGGGGTCGCGGCGAGCGGATCGCGGTCTCGCCGATGGGGCCCTCGCGGTCGGCCTTCAGCTATCAGAAGAACGTGCTGCAGATGGCCGGGCTCGCCGCGGGCATCGCCTTGGCGAGCTCCAAGAAGCGCGCGCTCGACCAGCAGCTCGCGCAGAATAAATACGGCTTGGGGCAGCAGCTCGAGGCCCAGTTGAGACGCGTGCCGACCCTCGACTTCGACGAGGCCTTCCGCTTGTTTTTCAGCGCGCCCTCGCCCGACGAGGCGACGGTCGAGGTGGACGCCCGAGGTCGGCAGGCCGCGGAGATCGCCCGTGGCGCCGTGGACTTCACCTTTGTCTACGGAGACGGCTGGGACAATGGCCGACCGCTTGATCCCGAGTACATCGACGCCAGCCGCGTCCGCAGCGTCTTCGGCGAGCTCTCCGCTGCGTATCCCCGGCTCGCCTTTGCGCTGCAGACCTCGCTGACCGGGACCGACGTTCGCGAGCGCCTCGTGCTCGTCTTGAGGAACGCGATCGGCACCGACGTGCTCGAAGAGCAGATGACCGCCGACCGAGGGGAAGCGAGCGCCGGGGGCATGAAGCAGGCGGCCTGGCTCGCCGTGCCGGTCTGGGGCGCGACCGTGCTCGACGCGGTGCTCCGGGGCTTCACCCGCGCCGGCTGAGCTCCAACCTCAGACGCCCTTGCCGCCTTGTCGATTGCGCCACACAAGCGCGAAGCAGAAGAGCGCGGCCATCGAGGCGCTGCCGAAGAGCATCGCGAAGATAGGGCCGAGCTCCCCGCCCTTCTGGTCGTAGAGGCGCCCGATGATGACCTCCTGCACGACGGGTCCCATGCTGCCAATCCCGGAGATGGTTGCAGCCGTGAACAGCGCGGCGCGTTTGGTGCCGACGTCGATGGCCCCGGCCCCACTCAAGAGGGCGTCGGGGCCGTACAAAGTGAATCCCACGCAGGCGAGCAGCGCGGTGAAGAGGCCCACGCTCGTGCCGCCGAAGGCCATGAGCAGGCCGCAGCTCGCGACCATGCCGAGCACCATGATGAGCGAGATACCCGCGCGTCGGCTCCCGAAGTATTTATCACTCAGCCAGCCCGTCACGAAGACGCCTACGAAGCCTGCCAGATCGAAGGCGATGGAATAGAGGTTCGCGTCTCTGCCCGTCAGCCCGTAGTTGCGCTCCAGGAAGAAGGCCGACCAACTCCAGATGGCGTACCGAACGAGCTTGGCGAAGAAGTAGAAACCGGCGATCAGGAGGAGGTTTGTCCACGCCTCCCGACTGAGCAGGGTGCGGCCCGTCTCTCGCGATTCCAGGACCTCTCGCTCGCGGAGGTCGTCGCTCGCGAACTGCTCGGGGGGCGGCAGGCCGAGGTCCTCGGGTCGATTGCGCTGGTAGAAATAGAAGACCCCCCACACCACCGAGAGCACCGCAGCACCGACGATGAGCGTGTCTCTCCAGGGGACCGGCTCGCCGGGCTCGTGGCGTCCGAGCACCCAGCCCAAGATCGCCGTAGAGGAGAGCGCGCCTACGGTAAAGTTGGTTGACCAAATGCCCATGATCTTGCCGCGCTCGCGTTTGTGAAACCACGAGGCCATCGTGCCGACGTTGCCTGACCAACCCGTCGCCTGCGCCAGCCCGTTGACCGCGACGAGCCCCGCGAGGACCGGCACAGAGAGCGTGACGCCCATGCAGAGCGTGGCTCCGATGGACACGGCCATGCCCGCCAGCACGCTGACCCGGGGTCCGAAGCGTGTGCCGAGACCTCCGGCGAGGAACTGCCCGGCGGCATAGGCGATGAGATACGCCGCCCAGATGTTGCCGAGCGTCGTGGCGTCGAAGCCGCCCTCGTGGCCGATGGCCGACTTGGCCACGGAGAACGGCTTGCGACAGAAGTAGAAGCCGACGTAGGCCAGCCACGTGGCCCCAAAGACCCGAACGCGCCAGTCACGGAGCGAGCGCGGCATCTCAGACACTGATAGCGCCCTTGCGGAAGTCGCTCACGCTGATCTTCACGTTGACGAGCGAGGCGACGGGCGAGGCGAACGCGCGCTCGAAGGCCCCCTCGAGGTCCTTCGGATCATCGACGTACTCGCCGTGGCCGCCCATTGCCTCGACGATCTTGTCGTATCGCGTGTAGTTCAGCTTGGTGGCGACCGCGCGTTTCTCGCCGAACATCTCGACCTGGCCCCGGAAGATCTGCGTCCAGCAGGCGTCGTTGCCGACGACGGCTGTGACCTTGATGCCCTGCCGCACCATGGCCTCGAACTCGAAGCCGTTGAAGCCCACGCTGCCGTCGCCATAGACGAGGACCACGTCGCTATTGGGCCGGGCGAGCTTGGCCGCCATGGCGAAGCCGGGGCCGACGCCGAGGGTGCCGAGCGGACCGGGATCCATCCAGAGCCCGGGCCGCCGCACGCGGAGCGTATAAGCCGCCGTCGCGACGAAGTCTCCGCCGTCGCCGATGACGATGGTGTCGTCTTTGATAAATCGGTCGAGGGCCGCGCAGACCCGCAGGGGGTTGGGCGGCGACTGCTCGCTCTCCATCTCGACGGCCATCTTGGCGCGGGCCTTCAGCTCCGCCGTCACCATCGCGGTTCGCCAGGCCTCGCGGTCCGGCGTGAGGCCGACGAGGCGATCACAGAGGCCGTCCATGACGAGGCCGCTGTCGCCCACGATGCCCTCGTCGATGGCCCGGTTACGACCAATCTCCCCGCCATCGAGGTCAATCTGGACGACCTTCGCGCTCGCGTTGACGGTCGAGGCGTTGCCGTAGCCGAGGCGGAAGTCGAACGGCGTGCCGAAGACAATGACCAGGTCCGACGTCCGCAAGGCGTCTTTGCGGCAGCGCGAGAAGCCCCAGGAGTGCCCGAGCGGGATGGAGCCGCGCGCCATGCCGTTGACGAAGACCGGCGCCTGCACCCGCTCGACGAAGCGCAGAAGCGCGCCCTCGTCCGCGCTCCAGCGGAGCTGACTTCCGCAGATGATCATCGGGCGTTTGGCGTCCCGAATGAGCGCGGCGACGCGGTCGAGGGCCCCCGGATCACCCGCGGCCTTCGCCTGCGTCCGGTACTTCGGGTACCGCGTGACGAGGGCGTCGTCGATGGGCATGAAGAGCAGGTCGAGCGGCATCTCCAGAAAGACCGGCCCGGGCACGCCCGTCGTGGCGATGCGGAAGGCGTTCTGCACGTACTCCGGCAGGCGGCCGGCCTCGGGCACGCTCACCGACCACTTGGTGATGGAGCGCATGAGCGTGACGTGGTCCATGTCCTGGAGCGAGCCCTTATCGGCGAGGGCTCGAGGGCCTGCCCCGCCGATGATGACCACGGGCACCTGGGCGCGCTGGGCGTTCGCCACGGCGGTCACCGCGTCGGTCACGCCCGGGCCTGCGGTTACAGCACAGACGCCCGGCTGCCCGGTCACACGCGCCCAGCCATCGGCCGCGTGCGCCGCCGTCTGCTCGTGCCGCACGTCGACGACCCGGATGCCCTCATCGAGGCAGCCGTCGTAGATGTTCTGGATATGACCACCGCAGAGCGTGAAGAGGTGCGAGACGCCCTCCTCTTTCAAGGCACGGGCGACGAGGTGACCACCAGACTTCATTTCCATGGCTTTGGCCTTTCGAGGGGGGACGGTCCGAGGGGGAGGGATTGAGGACGCGGCACGCTACGGCGGGTATCGCCGCGCTGCAACCGGGCTGAAGCGCTCATGCGACCTTGGTTGCCTCAGCCGACCTAACGGTTGAAGCTCGCGGCATGATGAAGAGCATGAAGATTCCGGTCCGGGCGGCCAGCTTGGCTTTTGCCCTCCTGTCCTGCTCCGGCGAGGGGGCCGATACGCCGCGCCCTGCGGATGGGCCGAGCGTCGATGCCTCCCGCGCCGGCGACGTCCCAGGTGCGGATGTTTTGACAGACGTCGCCGTGGTCGTTGATGTCGCCGCGGTCGTCGACATCGCCACGATCGTCGACGCCGCCGTCATGCCGCCCGACGGACCGACGCCCGCGCAAGCCCATTGCACGGCCCTCGGCCTGCCTCAGCGGGCCTTCGCCGACGGCCCCTATGGCGAGCACCGCCATGATCTGGCCGACGACTTCACGCTGCCCCTCATGAGCGGCGAGGACTGGAACCTGCGGGCCTCGTTCACTGGCTGTGATGTCTACGTCTTCATCCCCGATACGCAGCCCATCAGCCAGCTCGACAGCGCCTCCATCTGGACCCGCGACCTCGATCTGCTCGTCGAACGCTCGCCCCGAAACGCCCACTACTTCTTCGTCTCGCGCCGCAACAGCCCGGCCGGGGCCGCCGCCCTCAACCCCATGAAGCGGCGCATCGCGGATATGCTCGACGGCCTCGACGCCGAGAAACGCGACTACTGGCAGAGCCGTCTCCACTTGGTCTCGGACGACGCGAGCGAGCTGAACAGCTATGTCGGGCGGGTCACGGCGAGCGGCATCGGGCTCGCGGGCTTCATGATCGATCGTGAGCAGCGACTGCGGGGCATTGGCTCGTTGTCCGACGTGACGCGCAGCTCTCAGCGGCTTCAGGACGCGGGCGGCTGGCCCTGGGAGGCGAACCTCGCCTACGTCACCCACGACGTGCGGTACGCCAACGCGCTCGCGCTGCGTCACGACGAGCGGCAGGCCTTGCCTACGACGGTGGTCGAGCTTTTTCGGGGTGAGGTCGTCTCGGAGTTCGCCGAGGTCGAGGTGGAGCTGCCCGCTGCCCTTGTCATGGACACGTTCGACACATTCGAGATTGAGATCGACATGCGCTGCCCGAACCCGGACGCCCCGGAGTTCAACAACTGCGGCGCCTGGGATTACCTCGCGTACCTCTATGTGTACGACGAGGCGGGCATGGCGGTTCAGCTCGGGCGGTTCATCACGAGCTACCACCGCGAGACCCACTGGATCGCCGACGTCACGCCCATGATGTGGCACCTCCGCGCAGGCGGCATGCGGCGCTTCAAGTGGCTCTGGGCCCCGCCTTGGAACGTTCAGCCCACTGAGACGCGCTTGAAGCTGCACTTCTCCAATCGAGGGCGAGGCATGCGCCCGGCCGAGCCGGTCTTTCTCTACGGCGGCGGCGGCTTCGGCTCCATGTACAACGTCGGGCGCGTGCCCACCGTCGTCGACATCCCGGCCGACGCCAAGAAGGTCGAGCTGTGGGCCATCATCACCGGCCACGGGGCGGACCAAGGCCAGTGCGCCGAGTTCTGCGACCACCAGCACGCGTTTACGATCGAAGGCCACGAACATCGCCGAACCCACACCACCGTCGGGCAGGCCGAGGGCTGCGTCTCGGAGCTGGAGCGCGGCATGGTGCCGAACCAATGGGGCACCTGGTGGTTCGGCCGCGGTGGCTGGTGTCCCGGACAGCAGGTAGACCCGTGGGTCGTCGACGTGACGGACGAGGTGACGCCGGGGATGCCCGCGACCGTGGAGTATCGAGGCCTCTTCGGGGGCGCCGACCCCACCGACGGCCACGGCAACATCGACATGATCTCCTATCTGACGGTGTATCGCTGAGGGCGCAGGCGTTGAGGGAAGGCTCGGATTCCCTTACAAGTGGCTGCATGAATACGCTCACTGAGAAGCTGCTCGCCCCGACGACCCGCCCCGCGGTCATCGAAGATTGTCTGCGCCTCATCGACGAGGAGGTCGCCGACAAAGGAGGCCTCTCCGGCGTGGCCATCAAGCTCACGTACAAGGTCGTCAAGGCGGTGAAGCCGACGATCATGCGCGAGTCGGTGGACGCCCTGCTCGACGACTTCGTCAAGCGCATGGAGCCGTTCTATGAGCGTTACCAGGCGGGCGGCGCAGGCGGGTTCGAGAAGTTCGTCAGCCAGCAGGCCGCGCCCATGGCCGACGGGCTGCTCGGCATCACCGACGACCGCGCCGGACGGAGCAAGAACGACACGCTGAAGGGCGCGTACAAGAAGCTGCGCCCCGAAGGAAAGAAGCACGTGGAGGCCGCGATGCCGCGAATTGGTCGACTCCTCGTCAGGCATGGCGCTTGATGAGCACGCTCTCTGAAGGACTCGAGTACTTCGCCCGCTTCGGCGTCGACGACGTGCTCATTCGTGCCGCTCTTTCGCGGGCACTCTCCCGCGGCGGCGACTTCGCTGAGCTGTATTTCGAGCACCGCGTCGCCCACGACGTCGGCCTCGAGGATGGCGCGGTCAACCGGGCCTTCCTTCACGTCTCGTTGGGGGTCGGCGTTCGCGTCATCTCCGGCGACCAGACGGGCTATGCGTACACCGAGGACCTCGAGTCGACGAGCGTCTGCGAGGCCGCGGCGACCGCAGCCGTGATCGCCGCCGGGGCCGCGCGCGAGGTCACAGTGGCCTTCGCCGTGGGCAGCCGCCCGGACCGCTACCCCGTGCGTCGAGCCTTCGACGAGGTTGGGCTCGCCGAGAAGATGCCCATCTTGAGCCTCATCGACGCACGCGCCCGCAGCGCCGACGCCAGGGTCATAAAGGTGCGCGTGAGCTACGCCGACAGCGACGGCGCGTTTCTGCTCGCCGACAGCGAGGGCAGGTTGGCCTTCGACCGCCAGCCGATGGCCCGCCTGGCCGTGGGCTGCACCGCCGAGCAGAACGGTCGCCGCGAGACCAACCATCACAACTTCGCCGGCCGCGCGGGCTTCGAGTTCTTCACGGCCCGCCGCATGGAAGAAGCCGCCGACGAGGCCGTGCGCCGCACGCTCTTCCTCTTCGACGCCACGGTCGGGCCGGCCGGCGAGATGCCCGTGGTCCTCGCCGCCGGCTCCTCGGGCATCCTCCTGCACGAGGCCATCGGCCACGGCATGGAGGCCGACTTCAACCGCAAGGGCGTCTCGGTCTACAGCGACAAGCTCGGCAAGGTCATCGCCCGCCCGGACATCACCATCGTTGACGACGGGACGCGGCAAAACTGCCGGGGGGCCATCAACATCGACGACGAAGGCAACGAGGGTCAACGCACGGTGCTCGTCAAAGACGGCGTGCTCGAGACCTATATGCACGACCGCATCAGCGCGAAACACTACGGCGTCGCGCCCACGGGCAATGGCCGTCGAGAGAGCTTCCGCGACCCCCCCCTGCCGCGCATGAGGAACACCTATATGATGCCCGGTCCCGTCCCACCCGAGGACATCATCAAGAGCGTGCAGCGCGGCATCTACGCCGAGACCTTCACCAACGGTCAGGTCATGATCGGCGCGGGTGACTTCACCTTCTACATCAAGACCGGCTTCCTCATCGAAGACGGCAAGCTGACCCGCCCCATCAAGGACACGAACATCATCGGCAACGGGCCTCAGTGTCTGGAGCGCGTCGACCTCGTCGGCAACGACTTCGCCTTCGACGAGGGCGGCTGGACCTGCGGCAAGGACGGCCAGAGCGTGCCCGTCTCCCTGGGCATGCCCACCGTGCGGGTCTCGGCCATCACCGTCGGCGGAGTCAACGCAGAATGAAGGCCACCGACACCCTCTTGGAGCGCGCTCACGCCGCGGCCGCGTTCGCCAAAAAGCTCGGCGCAGACGAAGCGCGGGTCTCCGTCTCGAAGTCCCGAGGCGTCGACATCGAGTATCGGGACGGCAAGCTCGAGAAGGTCCAGGAGCGCTCCCGCCGTGGCCTCTCGATCGAGCTCTTCGTTGACGGCCGGTACGCGGCCATGAGCACCAACGATCTTCGAACGGAGGCCGTGGAGCGCTTCACCGCCGACGCGCTCGCCATGACCCGCCTGCTCGAGCCCGACCCGTTCCGCTGCTTGCCCGAGCCCCAACGCTATCTCGGGCGCGCCGACATCGATCTCGACGCCTTCGACCCCTCTCAGGCTCGGGTCACAGGTGAGCAGCGCCTGGAGCTCGCCGCGACCCTCGAGGCCCGCGTGCGCGAGCTCTCCGCCGATCTCAACGTCGTGTCGATCACCACGGGCGTCTCGGACGACGCGGGCAGCGGAGCGAGGATTCACACCAACGGCTTCGAGGGCGCGCGTGAGGGCACACACTTCTCACGCTCGGCGAGCGTCACAGTCAAGGAGGCGGACGGGCGCAGGCCAGTCGGCTCGGCGTATACCGGGCGCCGCCACCAGGCCGATCTCGGCTCGCTCGAGACGATCGCCCAGGACGCGGTCGCGCGGGCTCGGGCTCAGCTCGGCGCGGGCAAGCTGCAGACCGGCCGCTACACCCTCGTCGTCGATCGACGGAGCGTGCCCCGTCTGCTCGGCGCCTTCCTCGCACCGCTCTCGGGGGGCGCCTTGCAGCAGAAGCGGAGCCTCTGGGAGGGCAAGCTCGGCGCCCGCATCGCGTCTAAGCTGCTCACGCTGCGGGACGATCCCCATCGGGTGCGGGGCATGGGCAGCGCGCTCTGGGATGGCGACGGGTTCGCCACGCACCCCCGACTCCTCCTCGAGGACGGCGTCTTGTGCACCTACCTCATCGACGACTACTACGCGCGAAAGATGGGCGTCATCCCCACCGGCGGCAGCACGCATAACCTCGCGTGGGGCCTGGGGACCAAAGACCAGGCCGCGCTCATCGCCGACGTGGGAGAGGGGGTCTTTATCGAGCGCTTCCTCGGGGGCAACAGCAATGAGACGACCGGGGAGATCAGCGTGGGCTGCGCCGGTCGCATCATCCGGGGCGGGCGCCTCGAGGAGCCCGTGTCCGAGGTGAACCTCGCCGGCCACTTCGGGCAGCTCTGGGAGGCCCTGGTGGCCGTGGGCAACGACCCGGATCCGAACAGCAGCGCCTCATCCCCGACCTGCGTCTTCGAAGGCGTTCAGCTCAGCGGGGTCTGAGGGGTCGAGGGGCCCAAGGCGATGAGCCCCGGCGAGGGGGCTAAGCCCCAGTACATCTCAAGGACATGGGCGTCTCCGCTCGGATCCACCGCCTCCGGGAGGACCAGGTTGCTCGACATCGGTTGACGAACGACTCCGACGGTCGGAACGTGACCAACGAGCGACAGCGCCGAGCCACCGCCGGCGAGCACTTGGCCTTGTGCATCCAGGAGGTCGTTTTCCGTCACCGCGCCGAGGACGATGCCCTGGTCGGCGTCCACATCGTCAGGGTTCGACACGCCGACGCTGGCCGTGGAGTTGCCACACATCCAGTAGCCGCGCGGTCCGCCAGCAAAGGCCGCGACCAGTTCCTGGTTCATGCCCTGCGGAAGAAAGCTCGCGGCTTCGGGCGCCGCCGGGCAGAACGCGCTCGCGTCGCAGCCGTTGCGTGCGAGGACCGCCGGACGATCCACCTGCAAGATATCTGAGATGCGCTGGTTGCCGACGTATTGCCCACCCGTGAAGAGGTGGTCACCGGCACAGCCGACCTCACACTCACTGCCCGTCCGATCTCTGCCACAACCGCAGATGAGCTGACCGGCGATGCCAGAGGACAAGGTCGGGAAGGCTCGGGACCGCAGCGGGCTCGCGTCGTAGCCGGAGCACAAGAAAGGCC
>SHZC01000154.1 GCA_009692505.1 Myxococcales bacterium | reverse complement strand
GGGTGACGCATCGTAGTAGCGGTCGGAGTAACAGTCCAGTACCGCCTCGGGTGCGTTGCCGGCCATGTCGACGAGGCCGTAGACGGAGTTGCCGCCGGGATTGGTCGTGCCCACGTCCAAGGCGTCGTCGCCGTTACACTCGGACATGACGGCCCGGTCACAGGTCGGCGCGCCGTTGCCCCAGGGGTACGGAAAGGCGTCGTCGGCCACGACACACTCCGGCGTGCTGCGCGCTTCGCAGCCACCCCGAGCCGCCTTCTCCCACTCGGCCTCCGTCGGCAATCGCTTGCCGACTTGCCCGCAGAAGTTCTTGGCCTGGCCCCATGTCAGGCAGTTGGCCGGGAGGTTCGGGTGTCCCTCGCGGTCGTCCCAGGTGCAGTCGTCCCCGTCGCCCGGAGGTGTGCATCGGCCGGCTGAGACGCAGCCCGCATACGCCGAGACGGTGACCTCCAGCGTGTCGAGCTCGAAGGCCGAAACGAAGATCTGGCGTTGGGGCCGCTCACTGGGCGGCCGGGCAGGGTCTACGGAGCCGCGAAGAAACAACCCGGCGTCGATCGCGACCATGGCCGTCCCGTCGCGGAGCGGCTCGATCTCGTCGATGGTCAAGGTGTAACGTCCGCCGTCTTCATCGTGGTACCCATCGACGATGACATAGACCGCTTCGCCGGCGCTGAGCGGCGCCAATACTGCGCTGGAGTTGTCGATGTTGTGGCTCACGTCGTCGTTGCAGCTCAACTCGGCGTTCACATCGTTACAGACGGAGCGGAGCGACAAGACGGTGTCCCAGACGGTGCCTGCCGTTCGGAACCGCCAGATGCCCGTTCGGGGCGCGGTGAAGAGCAAGATCTGCTCGGGGCCCCGCGCATCGACGCAGTCTGGCCTGAGGTTATCCTCTCCGGCCGTCGCGCCGTGCTGCACACCCTCCACGGCGGGAATAGGCAAATCGCAGCTCGTGCCGCCGAGAGGGGAGAGCTCGATCCTCAGCGTGAAGTCTCCCAGGTCGCCCGCGCCCTCGACGACGATGAAGTAGGTCTGCCCGGCCGCGCTCGCAAAGTTGATGACCGCGGCGTTGCCGGGCGCCGCGCAGTCGAGCTCGGACGCGGCGACGTCGCAGAGAACGCGGACCGCCAGCGAGAACGACAGGGGCGCGTCGATAATGCGCGCCGTGTATAAGCCGGCCACCTCCGCTTGGAAGGCATAGACGACCTCGCTGACTTCATTGGCGAAGCAGCTGTTCTGGAGATCTTCGGTCCGGTGGATCTGGCCGATGGTGTCCCCGACGGGGGCATTTGGGACGACGTCGCAGAGGTTCGGAGGGACGACGCCTACACACTCGGAGAAGACCCCGAATTGGCCGTTGGCGCACGTCCGGCTCTGCCGTCGGTTCAGCCCGCATTCCCGGGATTCGATGGTCCCGTCGACGCAGACATCGTCATCGACGCAGTCCAGGGGACGGACCTGCCCGGCCTCGCAGACCTCCTGCCGCAGACCGCGCCGGTTCAGCCCGCAGGCCATCTCGGAGACGACCGCGCCGTCCAGGCAGACATCGGGGTCGACACAGGCCGCAAACGCGCCGAAATGTCCGCCCACACATCGGCGGTCACGCGCGCCCCGCTGATTAAGGCCGCAGCCTTGAGAGTCAACCGCGCCATCGACGCAGACGTCCTCGTCCAGACACTCGGAGAAGGGGCCGAAGCGCCCATCGGCGCAGATATGGGTCGTCAGACCCCGGCCGTTCAAACCGCAGTTGTCCGACTCCTCCGTGCCGTCCTCGCACTCTCGATCGGGGTCGTCGCAGGGCGTATACGCGCTCCACTGGCCGACGACGCAGGCGCGGACCTGCTCTCCCCGACCGTTGACGCCGCAGGCCCGGCTCTCGAGCAGGTCATCGACACAGACGTCCTCTTCCACGCAGCGTCCGAAGTCCGACCATCGACCGCCCTCGTCACAGGTTCGGCGTTGGTCGCCGCGGAAGTTGAGGCCGCACTGCATCCCATCGACGGCTCCGGCGGCGCACTCGACTGCGTTTGGTCCATCGACAGGGCCCCCATCGACAGGGCCCCCATCGACGGGGCCCCCATCGGCGGGACTTTGGCCGTCGATCAGGACGACGTCTTTGTCTACGGGACCAGCGCCGTCGCCCTCAACGACGCCGAGATCAGCAGGCGGGACGCCGTCGTCTGGATCCGGCGGTGTGGGTCGGTCGCTGCCCCCGGCTCCCCCGCGAGGCTCCAGATCATCGCCAGGCACGCCGACGTCCGCGAGCGGACCCCCGTCCCCGGTGCGGTTCTGCGAGAGTCGGTCGGGGTTCGCCGTGGTGCAGGCCGCGACCCATACAGCGAAGCCAAAGAGTCGGTGCGTCATGCAATCTCCATTGTCTTCAGAAAGCGCAGCTTGGGGTTCTGATCGGCCGCGTAGTTGATGGCCCATTCGGTGTTCGCGACGAAGGTCAAGGTATCGGACAAGTCCCGATACATGCGATCCCGATTCTGTTCGACGAAGCGATCGAGCGCCGCCTCGTCGTCGGACTTGACCCATCGAGCGGCCTGGTAGGGCACCTGCTCGAACAAGGCGCGCACATTGTATTCGTTCTCCAGGCGACTCTGGATGACGTCGAACTGCAGCAAGCCGAGCGCGCCGAGCAGGTAGTCTTGGCCGAAGAGCGGGCGGAAGAGCTGAGCGGCGCCCTCTTCGGCGAGCTGCTCCAGGCCCTTGAGCAGGGACTTCGACTTCATCGGATCCATGAGGCGAGCGCGCCTGAATATCTCCGGGGCAAACGACGGGATGCCGGTGAACTTCAGGGCTTCCCCCTCGGTGAAGGCGTCGCCGATGCGAATCGAGCCGTGGTTATGAAGCCCGATGATGTCGCCGGGGAACGCCTGCTCGGTGATGGTCCGATCCCGCGCGAGGAACGTCGTGGCGTTATTGACGCCGACGTCCCGGCCGGTGCGGACGTGGCGCAGCTTCATGCCCCGCTTGTACTCACCCGAGGTGATGCGGACAAACGCCATGCGGTCCCGGTGCGAGGGGTCCAGGTTCGCCTGAATCTTGAAAACGAAGCCGGTGAACGGCGTCTCCTCGGGCTCGACGACGCGGGTCGTAGTCTCGCGGGGCTGGGGGCCGGGCGCGTGTTTCACGAAGCAGTCCAGCAGCTCCTGGACGCCGAAGTTATTGATCGCGCTGCCGAAGAAGACGGGCGTCTGTCGCCCGGCGAGGAAGGCCTTCCGGTCAAACGGTGCCGCCGCGCCTTCGATGAGGGCGAGGTCTTCCCGGAGCTTGTCGGCCGCCTTCGCGCCGACCTCATCGTCGAGGGCCGGATCGTCGGGTGACAGCGCGATGGTGGCGTTCTTACGGCCCTTATCGGCGGGCTGATAGAAGATGACCTCACGGCTCGCCAGGTCGTAGACGCCCTGAAACTCTCTCCCCATTCCGATAGGCCAGGTCATCGGCACGCAAGTCATACGCAGATGCTTCTCGATGTGGTCCATCAATTCGAAGGGGTCCAGGCTCTCGCGGTCGAATTTATTGCAAAAGCTCATGACCGGCGTGTCGCGAAGGCGGCAGACCTCCATGAGCTTGAGGGTTCGGGCCTCGACGCCTTTGGCCGAGTCGATGACCATCAGCGCGCTGTCGACCGCGGTGAGCACCCGGTAGGTGTCCTCGCTGAAGTCCTCGTGACCGGGGGTATCAAGCAGATTCACGGCATAGTCGCCGTACTCGAAGCTCATGACCGAGGTGCTCACCGAGATGCCGCGCTGCTTCTCGATCGCGATGAAGTCGCTGGCGGCAGACTTGCCCCGGCGGGCGCGCACGGCCCCGGCCATGCTGATGGCCCCGCCGAAGAGCAGGAGCTTCTCGGTGATCGTCGTCTTGCCGGCGTCGGGGTGCGAGATGATCGCGAAGGTCCGCCGGCGGTTGAGTTCCTGGCGAAAGGTCGAGTCGGGTGTTTCAGTCATCGCGGGCCGGTGTAGCGGTCCTTCGCGCACAGGGTCAAGCGTGCGCGCTGCATCCGACCACGCCGGACCTCAACGCTCGCACATCGCCTCAAGCGCCGCGCGGGACCCGTGGCACTTCACGCAGCCCCGATCATTGTCCCGAAGCGCCCGACCGCAGTGGCGCGAGAAGCCGGGAGGATGGGGGCTCGCGCGCAGGTAAGCCGGCGCTTCTACGGCGTGGCAGCGCGTGCAGCTCGCCTCCTGATGGCAGCCGACGCAGGCCTTCAGATTCCGCCGGGCCTCGAACTTATGGTGCGCGCTCGACGGCACGCCTCCGAGGCTGTCGACGAAGCCGGGCGGGTGGAAACTTCGGGTCGCGTTGCCGGCCGCGTTGAACATGAGCGGCCCGCTTTGGTCCGTCACGCCGCTGCGGACGTGGCAGTCCACGCAGAACGTCTGGGCCCGGTGGCAGGTGCTGCACGTCGGATCGTCCCGCCGCGCCTCGGCCGGGTGCGTGAGGATGTAGTCGGCTGCGTGGATCGACAGGGGCTTGACCTTGCCGGTGTGGCAGGCGCCGCACATCTTCGGCGTATGACACGCGGCGCAGCTCTCGGAGTCGGCCTGAGCCGCCGGGCCGTGCGTCCTCGCGAACTCTCCTGCGTGGTCGTCGTTCCGGAAGAGGCCCCGCGGCAAGAGCGTGCCGGTCGGGAGTGCTGTCTGGAGTCGGCCGTCGGGCAGGGAGATGTGGCACGTCGCGCACTTACTGCTCGCCTGTCGACCGTCGTGGCAGCTCGTGCACTGGTCCATCATCGGCAGGTGGTCGCGGGTGCCCAACGAGGCCTTCTCAAGGCCGACGTGGCATCGGTCGCAGGTGATCCCCCGCTGGAGGTGGCTCTGGTGGCTGAACTTCAACGCCGCCGTGCCGAGCTCGACGCGCGGCGGGTGCGGGGTGGCTGCCTTGGTCTGGTCGTGGGGGACGCCCTCGGGGAACGTGGGCACATAGCCGGGGTGGCAGGTCGAACAGGCGGCCTTCGGCGAGGCTTGCTCGGGGTTCTCCTCGAGCACGTCGTGGCAGTCGAGGCAGGCCTGCTCCTCTGGCAGGTTGCGGTCGGCGGTCCGCACCGAGGTGGAGATCGAGGCGTGGCAGTCCTTGCAATCAGCCTTGGCCTTCGCCAGATGGACGGCGTGATCGAACGCCAACGGGAGCTGCTGTGGGGGGTAGATCGCGTCGAAGGGACCCCGGTCCTGTGCGCGCGCGAACCCAGGGAAGACGAGCGTGGTCAACGCCCAGACCATGAGCAGTGTCGCGGGCGAGGTCCTCAAAGCCACTCCTCGAAGGTCACTTGGCCAAAGACTCGGGAGCGGAACGGCGTGTAGCGGCTGAAGTGGGCCTCACCGAGGACCTCGAGGCGCATGGACTCGGCCGCCCGCCACGAGGCCCCGGTGACCACCCAGCCGGAGACGCCGCTCAGGTCGGGGTTTGGCCCTTCGCCGAACTCGACCGCGCCTAAGCGGGCTTGGACCATCAGCGGGGCGACGCCGTTCGCCAGGGAGACGGGCGCGGTCCCAAAGACGTCTCCGTAGATACGCCGCCCACCGTAGCCGAAGCCACCCCTCGCCTCGGCCCCGACCTCGCTGTCCAGGCCTCGCACCGTCAATGCACGCGTCAGGCGCAAGCCGGTGTCCAACGCGAGCGGTCGCGTCTCCACGCCCGACGACCGCCTCGCCGCCTCGCTCGTCGTCGGGGCTCCGGGCGCTGTCGCGTCGAGCGGGCCCGAGTCGAACTGCCTTAGACCGCCGTCCACGACGAAGCGCCAGACGTCGAGGGTGAGCCTGAGCCGCCCCGAGAGATCGTCGTAGGGCTCCATCGAAAATGCGTTCCAGATGCTGTCGCCGGAGAAGACGGGGAGCTCGCGCCGCACGGTGGCCTCGAGTCGGAGGTTCCGCGTCAAGGTGTGGCCGGCCCCAAGGTAGAGGGAGGTCGGTCGGCGGAACATGAGGTCATAGCGCGCCCCCCCGGACAACGAGAGCCCGACGAGCGGCATGACCTCGGCCGAGAGACCCAGTTCGGCGCGCTGGAGGGCGTCGTCGAAGACGCGGCGGAAGGCGAAACGCGCGAAGAGGAAGTCCAAGTCATCAGACTCGAGCGAGGCCCCGAGGACGTAACCCGGCTCATCGGATAACGGCGTCCCATCGGGCTCATAGATGTCCGGGCCGAGCTCGCTGAAGTGCCGCCGAATGGCCAGCCCGGCGGTGCCCTCGGCCACGACGAACGGGAGGTCGAGCCGCAGCGTCGCGCCGTCGAGGGCGTCGTAGCCGAGCGCGTCGATCTTCGTGTGGCGGCCGAGCCGAGCCTCGAGCGAGACCCCATCAGTCAAGGGCTGTTGAAGCTCGAAGTATGCGAAATATAAGTCGAATTGGGCCCTTCGAGTCTGGCCGAGCGCCGCGTTCTCCGTCGAGGTCGGGCCGAAGTCGGCGCCCAACTCCAGGTCGCTTTGAAAGCGAAGTCTCTCCGTCGCATCGCCGTCGCCTTCGAGGTCATAGATGCCGAGCGTGAGGCGCGGGCGCGTATCGAGCCGCTCAATCGGCATGGGCGTCACGCCTCGAAAGCGGTCGGCGGTCAAGCGGGTCTCCGCCTCGACGTGGTACTCGGCCGCCCCGACCGCCGAGACCCCGCCCCATGAGGCCCCGCCCAATGAGGCCAAGACGAGCAGCGTCGGAGTCCATCGCATGGCGCGACATCCTATACGGCGACGGGTTGGCCCCCGCAACGATTCGGGAAGCCCGCAAACTTTTCGTAGCCTCTGTGGCTCAAGACCGGCGATAGAGGCCCACGACGCCGCAAAGGTGCGGTCGGGCACGCCGATTGCCTAAGAGCAGAGCCGCCACGGCCGGTGGGGACCAGCGGCCACGGCCAGTGGGCCTGGCGGCCACAGCCTGTGAGGATTGACCATGCGTGTTCGAGGAAACAGAAGAGGGTTCACGACGATGGAGTTGCTCGTCGTAGTGACGCTCGTGATGACCCTTTCGCTCATCGCCTATCCGGCGTTTCGCTCTTTTGTCGGGCGAGATGAAGACATACGGGTCGCGACGTTCATTACGCACGAGATCAACAACATCAAGACTCAGGCCATGAAGCGCAATCGGGCATACGTCCTGCGGTTCAGCCAGTTCAACCTCGGCAAGCCGAGCGGCCTCTTCGAGATCTACGAGGGCGTGGGGGACGAGGCAGGCCGGTGCTCGGTCGTCGGGCCGGCGTTCAACAATCTGGCGGTCGCCCGCCGACTCGCCCGCTTTGGCTTCGGGGACAAACAGGATCCCCAGGGCCTCGCCTACGACATCATCCCCGGCGGCACCCCCTTGGACACGGGGCTGTACGGTTGGGTCCCCTCCGAGGGGAACATGGGCGCGCCGGAGTCCGGTAATCTCCTCCTCTGCATCCGAACCGATGGGAGCTTCGTCCGCGTCGACGGCGGGGCTGTTACCCCTCTCGTCGGGCCGCTGCGGATTCAGTTCCTGCGCTTCCAAAATGCCGACGGGGCCAACCCCAGTGCCTTGCCGAAGCGAAACCTGCGCTTCGACTTCACGCAGGCCGTAAGGGTGGAGATCGGACCATGAGGCGCGGCTACACGCTCATCGAGATCCTCATGGCGGTCGTCGTCAGCGCGATCGGGTTCGCGGCCATCTTCGCGCTGCAGATCGGCAATATGCACGGCAACGTAAGCGCGCGCGATCAGGTCGCCGCCATGACCTTGGCCGAACGGGCGATCGAGCAGCTTCGCGCCGAGTCTCATCTCTGGACGCAGACGTCGCCGCCTGCCGGTCGGCTCGCGGTCTCAAACCGAACGTGGCACGCGTTCTCGACGGCGCCCGTGGACCACAACGGCCTTCAACTCGGCGCGTCCGGCGTGCCGGGCAGCGCGCTTGGCCGTCAGCGTTTCTGCGTGCATCACTGGATTGACCGGCTCGATACAGGGGTCTTCTCGGGCACGATGAACGTCCGCATTCGAGTGCTGTGGCCTCGAGACGTGACCGACAATGCGGGGCTCGCGGAGATGTGCACCGAGCAGGGGGCGGGCTTGGCGGGCGCCCCGGCGATCACCCTCTGGCACCAGGCCATGCTCTCAGGGACGGTGCGACTCCATGACTAGGCGACGCCACGCTTTCACCCTCGTCGAGCTGCTCATCGCGGCCACGCTCTCGGGCCTGGTCCTGCTCGGGGTCTTCTTCGTCTTCACATCGAATACGCGCCAGTACTACACGCAAGAGCAGATCTTGCAGATGCAGGAGTCCATGCGCTTCGCCACCGAGTACCTGAAGACGGATCTCCGAAACTCGGGTCAGATGGCCATCGTCAACGGCGACGATACCAACAGGAACGGCCCAACGGACGACGTCGATGGGCTGTACTGCCGAGTCGCCGGGCGCCCCGGCTTTCGCGGCGTGCGGATGGTCGACAACGACGGTGCCGCCCCGGCGATCCTCCGCGCCAACCGAAACGGTCTCCGCCCGGACCGCGTGGAGATCATGACCGACGCGACGGGGGGCACGCCGCTCCGTGGCACGCTCGGCGGGACGACTGTCACGATGGTCCCAGGCGCCCAGCAGTTCTCCCACGCGGCGCGGCAAGTGCTTGCGAGTGAGGGTGTCTTCGAGACCCAATATCGGGTGGGGCACTTCCTCCGCGTATCGAAGCCGTCGTCGAAGCAGTTCGATCTCGTCGCGATCAGCGGTGTGAACTATGGCGGGGGCATCCCCACCGTGACGCTGGCCGAGGTCCCCTGTGTCTCCGGCGGTGAGCTCCTTGTCAACGCGGTGCAGTTCGTCCGCTACCGCATCGCGACCGATCCTCCCGGCGACGTCAACGCCGTGAAGACCAACCTCGTGCGGGAGGTGCTCAACGCCCGCGACCTCGGCGCGACCGTGCTCGACGACAGCACGCTGACCGTCGCGGAGTTCGTGGTGAACCTCCAGATCTGGGGCACCTACGAGTACCGCCTCGGCGCGATCGCCAGCATCCCCGCGGACGCTGATCCCACCGACGACATCGGCAACTGGCCCGCCGCCAACGAGGAGGGGACGCGGCTCAATGAGACGCCCCATCGGCTGCGCGCGCTCAATGTCCTCCTCGCCACGCGCAGCCCCCGAGAGGATCCCCAACTCGCGCTGGCCCCGGACATCGCGATCGCGGCCGAGGCCCGGATCCCGGCTGATCGGAGCTGGTTCGACGTGGTCGATGAGACCCCCGACCAAGTGACGGAGTACGCGCGAGTGCTGACGCTCACGACGACGGTCGAGACGCCGAATCTCCGAACGGAGGCCAACAAGTGAGGACCACTCGGCCCGCCTCCCCGCGAGGCAGCGCGCTCTTGCTCGCCGTGCTCATCGTGTTGGCCATGTTGGGGCTCGGCGTCATCGCGATGCGGAGCACGACTCAGGTCATGGCCGCGAGCGGCAACCTTCGGCTGTCACGGCAGGCGCGGTATATCGCCGAGGCCGGCCTGTATCATGTCGCGACCGTGCTTCAGCAGAACCACACCTACCTCTTGGACAAGAAGTCCCTCATGCGGATGCCGACGCTGGAGATGACCCACACGGGCGACGTCACCTTCGTTGATCCGGCCCCGGAGCCGGACGTCCGCATCGACGACGACGCGCAGGTTCAGTCCGTGCCTCCGCTCTTCACCGTCGACTCGGTAGGCGCGCCCGTGCCGCCGCCGTTTGGCAGCTTCGGCACCGGGCTCGGGCTCTTGCCGAGCTATCGCGTCACAGTAGACGGCTTCGAGTTCATGGGAGACGGGGGGCCGGGCTCGTTTGGCGACTGCCTCGTTGAGCTGACGTCGCGGGGCTTCGTGGCCCCGGTCGCGCTCCCCGACGACGCGGCGGCGACGACAGCCAACGCCGAGCACCGATATTCCGAACAGCGCATGAAGGGCCTAGTCGAGCTGCGAAACGTGCTCTTCGAGCACTGCAAACGACTGCCTTGAGGAGAATGAAATTGAAACGACTCACGCTTCTCATCGCCGCCGTCCTTCCATCGCTCGGCCTCGCGCCCTCGCTCGGCCTCGCGCAGTCCGGCCCCAAGGCAGAGATCATGCTGCTCGTCGGCACGGCGCGCAGCATGGGCAATACGCCGGGCTTCTCCGCGGACGGCACCCCCATCCCCGCGGTCTGCGGCCGGTTCGGCGATCCGTATAGCCCCGATGTTCGCTATGCACCCGCCAAGATGCACATGGTCCAGGAGGCGCTCACGGGCGTGCCCCGAAATACGCCCTTCTTCTGCAAGGAGTACTCCCCCTGCCCGGCGGGCGTGAACAACTGCAGCGTCGCGGAGAGCAATGGTGACGGCCGCGTGCCTCACGTCCGGCAGTATTGCTGCAAGGCCCCCGATGGCAACGGCGGCTGTACGACCTGGTCACCCTGCGGAGACGACACCGGGGAGGTCATCACGAACGCGGGTCTTCAGGCCGCGCGGAAGGGCGACGGATTGCCTTGGGATACCAACGTGACCTTCGACCAGAGCGGCGTCCTCTTTCAGCAACGCGCCGAGGTGAAGTGGGGCCTGATGACTTTCGATGGCCGCGTGAGCGGTAGTGCCCTCGCAGAGGGTCTCTTCTCCTACCCGGAAGCCGGCGCGCGAGCTTTAGCCAACGGCGAGCTCGCCGAAGTCGGCCTCGACTTGCCCGCGAACTTCGCGCAGGTCGCTCGGCTCGTCCCGGAGTCCGCGCTCTGGGCCGGCGTCTTTCCTCGTGGGGCCCGCGAGGACCTCTCAAATCCGAACCTCGGGCTGCGAAATACGAACGCGCTCTTCGGGCAGCTCATCGGCGGGAGCAAGGGCATCAATGATGAGCAGCGGGACTTCAATGTCGTCGAGACCGATCAAATAACACTCACGCACAACTTCTACGTCGCGGCGACGGTTCGGAAGCTCGTGCCCTCGGGCGGAGCGCCCATCGCTGCCGCCCTGCACGACGCCCTCCGGTACTACTATGGCGAGGCGGCAAACGGCGGCGACGCGCAGAACCGCTGCCGCCGACGCTCGCTCGTCCTGATCGTCGACCAGGCCCCGCAGCAGTACTACGGCGGAAACGTTTGCACCGGCGAAGGCGACTGCCTCGTGCCGAACTCACGGTGCGTCGTGGCGACCGACGACTCCGGCGCGCGCCGCAAGGTCTGCAAGCTGCCAGACGGGTATCCCTATCTCGCGGCGGCGCAATTGGCGAGCAAGCTGCACGACAAAGGCGTGCCCGTCTTCGTCATCGGGCTCGGTGTGCCGCGTGACCAGGAAAACGAGCTGCGCGCCATCGCCGCCGCGGGGTCGCCGGGATTTGGGCCTCAGGGGAACGGGGGCGGTGCCTACTTCGTCAACGACGCGGCCGCCCTCCGGGACAAGCTCATGCGCGTGCGGAACTTCGTGGCCTCAGGGCTCCGCGGCCACATGAAGCCGCTGATCGTCAATCGCTCGCGGGGCGACATCAACAAGACCCAGAACCTGCAGCGAGATGGCGCCGATCAACGCATACTTCAGTGGCGCGTCAACGCCTCGACCGAGGTGCCCGGCGGCATGGACGACTACACCTACGGCGTGCTCGATCGCGCCGACTATGGCTGCTCGAGCGGACAGGGCCGCGCCGACGACGAGCAGCCCTTGGCCCGGCACTTGTACAACTCGGCCCGCTTCGATCTGGAGTTTCAGGGGCGGCCGCTGCGTGAGGTTCGACGCATCGTGTCGAAGTCCAGCGACCGGCTGTCCGTCTTGCCGGTGATGGGCGCAGGCGGGGTGAGCAAGTTCGATGATGACGGGGACGTCGCCCGCGACTTCGAGAGGATCGCCCGTGACATGACGGGGATCGGCGAGCCCGATCCGCAACAGGGTGGTGGAGCTCAGGTTAACGTGCTCCTTCGGGTGGGGCGCATGATCGCCGGCTACTTCGGAGAGCGCGGCTTGTCGGGGGGCGAGGGCGGTCCGCTCGGACTCCGCAGCTTGGGCGCGATGGTGGATGGCGACCTCGTCGCGGTAGGGCCGCCCTCGCTCGGCCTGTCGAACCCCTCTTATCGGCGGCACTCCGACGAGAACGCCTTTCGCCAGACCTTCATGGTCAACGGGGGCAACGATGGCCTCCTGCACTTCTTTCGGATGCGCGACGGCTTCGAGGTCCTCAACTTCATCCCCAGGGAGACGTGGAAGCTGCTCAGAACGGCGTCGTCGTCCGTGCCCCTCAACGGGCCGCTGTCGGTGGCCGAGGTCATGGAGTGCCGCAGCTTTGGCATCGCCGGGCCCGGCTGCCCGACCGCGGCCGACGACCTGAAATTCCGGACCCTCGTGACCGGGGGCATCGGCAAGGGCGGCGGCAACATCTTCGGCGTGGACGTTACGCCGCTCCGCGCGCTGCTCGATGAGAACAACACGACGGCCCTGAACCTCGCTGCCACGTTCGAGGGCGGCGCGAACCCCAATCGCCCGTATATGTGGGATGTGACGTCGGAGCAGCAGCCCAAGCTCGGCCGCTCCATCTCCCGACCGGTGCTGGCCCAGGTGCAAGTCGGCGACAGGGTCCGCGCGGCCTCCATCGTCGGCTGCGGCGAGGACGTCATGGCGCCCAACACGGACGACCGAAACCTCACGGGCCGCTGTGTCCTCGTGCTCGATGCGGTCACCGGGGAGCTCATCCACAAGTTCGAGGACCGTCTGATGACCTCGCCCATGGTGGGCTCACCCACGGTCTGGCCTGGGACCACGGCGGCCCCGATCGAGCGACTCTACATCGGGGACCGCAAGGGTCGACTCTGGCGGGCAGATATGAGATCGACCGATACCAGCAAGTGGAGCATCTCGATCATCTTTCCGTTCGACGACAGGCAACAGAATCAGGGTTATGTTCAGGGGCGCGCGCTCACGGGCCGGCCGATGGCGAAGGCACAAGCGGACGGGAACGTGGCGATCGTCTTCGGGACCGGCGATCTGAACGTCCCGGAGAACGAGATCTCAGCATACGCCGTGTCCCTGTACGATGGCCCGGCCGTCGATCCGAGCAACCCGGAGGAGACGCTGCTCAAGACCGGCGTGAACTGGGTGATGCAGCTCGGGAGGTTGGAGTTCGTCTCGGGTGAGCCGGCGATCTTCGACGAGACGATG
>SHZC01000153.1 GCA_009692505.1 Myxococcales bacterium | reverse complement strand
GCCCCCTTGGCCACCCGCTGGTGGCCCATCGCCCCCCTGGCCACCCGCTGGTGGCCCATCGCCCCCCTGGCCACCCGCTGGTGGCCCATCGCCCCCTTGGCCACCCGAGTGGGCGTCTGGTGGAATGGGCCCAACATCGGCGCGAGGCCCGGAGTCGCTGCCTTGCCGGAGGTCATCGCCCCCCGGCAGGCCGCTGTTCTGGCACGTGTTAGAGGCCAGTTGCTCGCCGGCCTGCCAGCCGTACTGGCAGAGGCCAGTCGCGTTGCAGACGCCCTCAAGTTGAACCCCGTTGTGAGTGACGGGCGCGCCGTCCCGCGAGGGGCTGCAGCACTCACCACTCAACGAGATACGGGT
This sequence comes from Myxococcales bacterium, assembly GCA_009692505.1. GTDB lineage: Bacteria > Myxococcota_A > Bradymonadia > UBA7976 > UBA1532 > SHZC01. The sequence continues at coordinate 12,852 of SHZC01000153.1, read as the reverse complement.
CGACGGATTGGTCAGGACGCAGTCGGAGGAGCCCTCCTTGGGCCTGACACAACCGACGAGCCCCAAGACCAACAAGCCCACAAAAGTGTTCCGTCGACTCATGAAGGCCTCCTCAAGAAATGAAAAAACCGCACGGGAGTCTCCCCCTGTGCGGCTGTTCACGTCAGGTGCCGTGGCGTCTGGCCACGGCGTGCTCGACTACTGGTTCGGCGAGCAGATACCGAAGCGCTCGTTGCCGCCCATTCCGTTCTGATCGGCACCGAAGATGCCCGTGCGGCACATGAGGCCGGCGGGGCAACCGTTCGGCGTCTCGGGGGCGACTTCGCAGAGCTTGATGCAGGTCGTGTCGCCGCCGGCCACGGTGGCCGCGCAGAGATGACCCACCTCGCAGTTGCTGACCCCGAAATCTTCGTTCGTGACCTCGCAGGCCTCACCGGTGGCGACGGTGGCTTCGCCCTCAAAGCAGAGGCCAATCACGGCCGTGTCGTCGTTGCCAAACGTCAAAAACGCGCAGGTCTTGCCTTCGCCGCAAGCGTCGTTCGCGCCCCAGACGTCGCAGTTTCCGAGGCAGACGCCGAGGCCTTCGGCCCGGAAGATGCCCTGAAGGCAAGCGGAGTTGTCCGTGCACAGGGAGGTATTGCTCTCGGTGCAGAAGCCCATGCACATATCGTCCGGGATCGGCAGGCCGAGGGTTTCGCAGATGTGACCGGCCGTGCAGGAACCCCAGTAGGTCGACCCGTCGGCCGTCGGCGTGCAGGGCTGATTCTGCGTATCGACGCCCTGCGTGAAGTCGCCCGCGACGCAGTAACCGATGGCCGTACCCTCGCCGCCAATATCCGCGACCGTGCCCACGACGCAGACCTCTTCGGGCATGCAGCCGAGTTGGCCATGCGCATCGCACTGCTTGTGGCAGATCTTGAAGTTCAGATCGTTGACCTGGGGACCGTAGTCGACGCAGACCTCGCCCTCGCCGCAGGCGTCCGCCTCACCACAAGCCGCCTCGCAGATGCCGCCGACGCAGGCCAGACCGGGCGCGCAGTGCGTGGCCGGCTCCGGGTCGGACAAGCCACACTCGGCGCCGATGATGGCCGTGCCTTCCGTCGTGTCGCACAGCGTGATCGGGGGCAGGAAGAAGCAGGAGGCCGGGCCACCGCAGGCGAGGCTGGGGTCACTGACCTCGCAGTCGTCGCTGGGGATGCAGAAACCTTCGCAGCTCGCCGCGTCGGCCACGCACTCCTCAAAGGAGTTGCAGAGCTCGTCGTTCTCGCAGCCGTTCGGATCGGCCTTGGTGTCGCACAAGGAGAGGCAGACGCCGATGGCGACCATCGCCTCGTCGACGCCATTGTTCACGCAGACGAGTCCGCGGTCGCACTGATCGTCGGCCGGGTCGCAGACGCCGCCCTTCGGGATGTCGCCGGGTGGGTCGACGGGGTTGCCGCCCGCGCCGCCGCCGCCGCCGCCGTCCCCACCGATGGGAGGATCGACGATGTTGCCGCCCGCGCCGCCGTTCCCCGTGCCCTCACCGCCAGCGCCGCCGTTCATCTGGTTGCCGCCGTTGGGGCCGCTATCGGAAGTGCTGGGCCGGCCGCCGGAGCCGCCACGAGGCATGGCGCCGGAGTCGGCATCAGAGCTGGCCTCTTCCTTCTGGCAGGCCATCGTCGTCAGCGAGAGACCCGCCGCCATGAACAGGACAAACTTGGATTGCATCATGTCTAAATTAACCTCCACGAACGCGCCGGACCACGGGCGCCCGCCTAATGGTGAGTGCGACTGCACCCCGGAAAAAACAGGGCGCACCCTATGAATGTGACTGGTCCGTGTCAATTGTCTCGAAGGTGGAATTTTTTCACTGCGAATGACCGTTGCCGAAATCCGGCGATTGACGGGCCGCTCCGCCTAAGGTAGGCGACCCGCAGCGCCGGGTTTCGGCGGCATTTATCTAATCCCGACTTGGTGGGGATCACCGCGAGGGCAAGAAGTTGCACCCCGCGAGGCGCGTAAGGCAGGGACTCGACGATGGCGAAGTCAGGATGGACCGTGGCGATTGTGGGCGCGACCGGCGCGGTGGGGGGCGAGCTCATGTCGGTCCTCGCCGAGCGTTCGTTTCCGGTGAAGCGATTGGTCGCGCTGGCCTCGGAGCGGTCGGCGGGGTCCGAGGTCGAGTTCGCGGGGGAGCCGCTGAAGGTTGCACCGCTCAACGACTCATCGTTCGAAGGGGTCGACCTGGCGTTGTTCTCCGCGGGCGCGGCTGTCAGCGAGCAGTATGCCCCTTTGGCGGTGCGCGCCGGCGCCGTCGTCGTGGACAATACGAGCTTCTTTCGAATGCATGCCGACGTCCCCCTCGTCGTGCCCGAGGTGAACCCGGCCGCCGTCGACGTGCATCGCGGCATCCTCGCCAACCCCAACTGCTCGACGATTCAGGCGGTCGTGGCCTTGGCACCCCTGCACGGTCTCGCTGGGCTCAGGCGCGTGGTCTACTCCACGTACCAGTCGGCTTCCGGGGCCGGTCGACAGGCGATGGAGGAGCTCAAGGACCAGACGGTCGCCTTGCTCTCGTTCCGCGACCCACCGGTCTCCCGATTCCCCCGGCGCCTGGCGTTCGACTGCATCCCGCAAATCGACAAGTTCCTTGACGATGGCTCGACGAAGGAAGAGCGCAAGATGGTCGAGGAGACGCGAAAGATCTTCGACTTGCCGGGTCTGGCGGTCGTCGCGACCTGCGTCCGCGTCCCCGTCTTCGTGGGCCACGCCGTCGCCGTCTTCGTCGAGTTTGACCGGAGCATCACGCTCGAGGCCGCCCGCGCGGCGTTGCGTGACGCGCCGGGCGTCGTTCTCACTGAAGACCCGACGGCCTATCCAACCGCCGTCGATGCCGCCGGGGACGATCCGGTGCTGGTCGGTCGACTGCGTGTTGACCCCTCCGTCCCCCACGGCCTGGCCTTCTGGTGCGTCGCCGACAACCTGCGAAAGGGGGCGGCGACGAACGCCGTACAGATCGCTGAGCTGCTCGCAAGCCGTGGGCGACTCGCGCCTCAAGTGCACTGAGCCGACTGGACGGTCTAAGGACTTGCCAATTTGACACGCGGAGTCGCCACTGACTGCCACGTTGGCAGCCATGCTTGGGGATGGGTGGCTCCTTTGTGGCCGAGGAATGAGCTTCGGTGCAGGCGCGATTCCTGCTACACAACCCGCCTATAGAGATTGAGTCAGGAGCAGGCGACGCATGGCGTCCGGATTGAAAAGAAACCTCCTCGGCCTCGCTTTCGGGGCTTCGTTCATGACGCCCTTCGGGGCTGTCGCGACCCCCACTGCCGATGACCTCAAGATCACGATCGAGGGGTCCGGACGGCGGACCGTCAACGCGAGCGAATGTTCTTCGGCGAGCGACGATAAGGTCGACCTTCGAGCCAAGGTTGACGCCAACGTCGGCGCCGACGACCGAGGGGAGCTTCGAATCTACGCGGCGACGCCCGGGGCGACCTGCGCGACGGCCGAGCTCGATCGGGCGACCTGCGCGGCGGACGCACCGGCCTTCGACGAGGGCTGCAAGTGCGTCGCGAGTGGCTCGGTCCTCTCGACCGAAGCGCTCGACGTCTCGATAAGGATCCGCGACCTCCTGCCGGAATCGCTCGACTGCGGCGCCGGGACCGAGACCCTGTACCAGGTCTTCGCGTACTACCGCGGCGATGAAGACGTCAGCGGCGGGGCCGACTCGGGCACGACCGCCGGCAACTTCACGTCGGCGAACGCGGCGATCCTGGAGATTGATCTGGAGCTGCCCACCGATCCGACGGAGGCGGCCATCACCGAAGGAGACGGCCGCCTCGTCATCGAGAGCGTCTCGCCCTCGGACCCAGACTTCGAGACCGTTCAAGTCTCCGCCGCTGCGGCCTCGGGTGGCACTGCATCGGGCGAGAACTCCAACGAATGCCTGGGCTCCACCGACGACTGCGCGACCTCGTTCCCGCTCACGAAGCTCGCCGCCTCGGGGGAGGACGCGGGCAGCATCGCCAACCTCTGCCCGCTGAGGTCCTACCGCTTGACCATCTATGCGGTCGACAACGCCGGAAACCGGAGCGCGGAGGCCGTCTTGAAGAGCGCCACGCCGCAGATTCTTTACGACTTCGCCGAGTACTATTCGGCCTCGCACTACTGCGGTGGTGAGCAGGGTGGCTGCGCCCAGGGCGGGTTGGGCCGCGCGAAGGCGCCGCTCTACCTCCTCGTCGTGGCTCTCGGCGCGCTCGGGCTCGCGCTGCGGCGGAGGGCACGTCAATGAGGCCTCTTCTCTCGTCTCTCTTTTCGCTCTTGCTGCCCGCGATCGCCTCTGCCGAGTCTTCACTCGGGACCGAGCGAAGCGCCCTCATCGAGTTCACCTACACTCAATATGTGCCCCAGATTGACGACGCCTTTGGCGGCTGCAACAGCTCGGACACGCCTTATGAACGCGTCTTCGGAGACGAGGCTCAGGGGATCTTGCGGCTCGGCTACGAGGGGCTCATCAGCGAGAAGTTCGGCACACTCTCGGCCGGCGCGTCGATCGGCTACTTCGCGACCGACGACGTGCCCAAGACGACCTCGTCTGAGTGCTTCACCGGCTCGAGCGATGCCGGCAACTCCCGGCCCTCCATCCCCGGCGACGAGACCACGGCGCTCGTGCTCCTCCCGGTCGAGACTCAGCTCAGCTATCGCCTGACGGAGTACGAGGATCGGATCCCGCTCGTGCCCGTGCTCCGCGTCGGCCTCGATTATTACCACTTCCGGATCTACGACGGCGACGAGCTGGCCCGCTTCGGTCCCGCGGGGGACGAGGCGAGCGGCGGCACCTTCGGATACCACTGGGCAGCTGGTCTGCACCTCCTCCTCGACTTCCTGAGCCCGGAGATGGCGGCAGACTTTGACCGCGACGCCGGGGTGAACGGCAGCTACCTGACCTTCGAGTACCTCGACGCCCGCATCGACGACTTCGGCTCCGAGGACTCGCTCCGACTCGGTGATCAGACGTGGCGCGTCGGCCTCCTGCTCGACTTCTGAGCTGTGCCTGAGGTGAACGAGCGGCCCCTCCGAAGGTTGGCCTTCAGGGTCGAATACGACGGCACCGAGTACTGCGGGTGGCAAGCCCAGGCCGGCCAACGAACCATTCAGGGCGCGCTCACGCAGGCGGTCCTCGCTCTGGACGCGCGGGCGAGCGAGGTCGCCGGCTCAAGCCGGACCGACGCGGGGGTCCACGCGCGAGACCAACTCGCGGCCGTCTCGATCTCCCTTCCCATGACGCCCACGGGGTTCGTGAAGGCGGTGAATACCCGACTGCCTCCGGACATCGCCGTGCGGGATGCCCAAGAGGTCGGGCTGGACTTCGCGCCCCGGTTCGCTACCCGCAGCAAGCGCTACATCTACCGTTTCTACCGCCACACCGCTCGGCGCCCGCTCGTCGATCGATTCGCGCTTCGGGTTCAGCACGACCTCGACTTCGAGGCCATGCGTGTGGCCGCGCAGCACCTGATCGGCACGCACGACTTCACGGCGTTCGCAGCCAGTGACAGTGCCCACAAGACAGCCGTTCGAACCATCTTCGAGGTCACGGTGGGCCTAGAGGGCCACGAGGTCTACGCGCTGTCGGTGACCGGGCAGGCCTTCCTCAAGCAGATGGTTCGGACCATCGCGGGCACGCTTATCGACGTCGGTCGGGGGCAACGTGCACCGGACTCCGTTCGGCGCGCGCTCGAGTCACGCTCTCGTCGTCAGGCGGGCCCGACGGCCGCCGCACGGGGGCTCACGCTCGATCGCGTAGACCTCCGGGACCTCTCAGAAACCCAGCGCGATGCCCAGGTTGAGGTCGAAGTGGAGGCTGGGTGAAGGTCCGATGAGGTGCACGAAGTCGGGCGAAACCACAAACGAGATCGTGCGATTGAGTTCCAGGGCGTACCCCACGCCGAGCGTGTAGAAGGCGTTCCCCTCAAGCGTGGTGTCCCGGAGATTCTTGAGCGGCACGAGGTGGCGAACTTGGCCCACGCCCCCGCCTAATCGTGCCGCGACCCGATGCCGGTCCGACTTGGCGAAGGTGTATTTCAGGCGACCGCCCTCGAGGTGCGCGAACTCGACGATCTGAATCCGGGCGAACGCGCCGAGGCTGAAGTCGGGCGTGACGTGGAAATCAAGCTCGGCAAAGGTGTGAAAAGGCGCGGGCGCAAAGCCCGGCTGGATGGTCGCGGACGGCTGGTTCTGCGCTCTGGCCCGCTCGGTCACGAAGCCGCCGCCCGAGCCGATCCCGATGCCCACGGACACGAACTTCCGTTCACTGTCGCCCTCTTCGTTCTCCTCCTCGTCGCCCTCTTCGCCCTCCTCCTCGTCGCCCGCCAGGCTATCGCCCGAGCCGAAGTCCTCGACCTCCACCATGATGGCGTTCTGCGAAGTCTGAACCTGGGCGATCATGTCGCCGGCCCGGTCCTCGACCAGGATGTAGTAGCTCAGACCCTCGCCCTTGACAAACCGAGAGGGGATGCGGGCGATGAACGTATCGTCGCCTTGGGCTTTCATCTGGATGCGCTGGACGCCGTCGGCCTTCTTGCTCCGGAAGTAGAGGTACATCCGGTACATTCGATCACGAAGCTCAGACGCGACCTTGGCTTGAATCGCGAGGTTCTGATCGGCCTTCGCACGCTTGACCGGCTTGTGCGTAATCTGGTCGTCGCTCGAAGACGCGCCCCGGTCGTCGCCCCCCTGGCGGCCCCCCCCGCGATCGTCGCCGGGTCCAACCTCCCGGCGGGCGGTCTCGAACAACGTCTCAAGGGTCGGCGTGCTCACCAAGGGATCAAGTCGGACGGCACGGTCGAGTTGCAGGGCCTGCTTGAACTCGTCAATCGCCCGATTCTTGTCCTTGCGGACATGGGCGAGGATCCCGCGCTGAACGTAGACCTCGGCGAGGGTGCGCCCTCGGAGTCCGTGTTTCGTGCCGAGCTCCGACGCCCGCTCGAGCGCGGCATCGGCCTGCTCGAGCTCGAGGTTGTCGTAGGCCGCACGGGCCTCCTGCAGGAGCTGCTCGACCTCGCTCTCGACGTCGCGCGAGCCGCGCTGCCCAAGCGCCGGGCCAGTGAGGATCAGGCAAGCGAACGAGACGAAGAGCGGAGAGAGCCTAGAGAACACGGAGGTCACTTCTTCACGATGTGGAACTCGACGCGACGATTGGCTGAACGCCCCTCCACGGTTCGATTGTCTTCCAGAGGCTTGTCTTCGCCATGGCCAACTGCGGTGAGCCGGTCCGGGCTGATCGCCTGATCGATGAGGTAACGCCGAACGGACTCAGCCCGCTTGCGAGAGAGGACGAGGTTCGGGTTCGTTCCCCCCTGGCTGTCCGTGTGCCCCTCAATTCGCAGGTTGAGGGTCGCATTGTCGCGGAGTGCGAGCGCCACCTCGTTCAAAAGCGCGTAGGACTTCGAGAGGATCCGGTCCTTGCCCGTCGCGAAGTACACGGTCTGCTTCAGCTCGATCCGGTCATCGCGGATGATGATGCTCTTGTAGAGGTCCGGGCACCCGTCCTGATCGGCGTCGCCATCGTAGTCCTCGGCCTGATTCGGGCACTGGTCGGTGATATCGGCCACGCGGTCTTGATCATTGTCGGGGTCCGGGCAGCCGTCCGCGTCTTCGAACGTGTCCACGTCCTCGGCGTGCATCGGGCACTTGTCGACGAGGTCAGGCAGGGTGTCCCGGTCGTTGTCGAGGTCCGGGCAGCCGTCCTCGTCTTCGAAGCCGTCTTTGTCCTCGGGGTTGTCGACGCACTGATCGGCTTCATCGACGATGCCGTCTGCGTCGCGGTCCGAGGAGACATCGGGGCAGCCATCGAGATCGTCGACGCCGTCTTTGTCCTCGGGCTGAGTCGGGCACTGGTCCCGGCTGTCCACGATTCCGTCGCCATCTCGGTCGCCATCCTCCGGACAGCCGTCCTGATCGGCGTCGCCGTCTTTGTCCTCGGCGGCCGTGGGGCACTGGTCCTTCTCGTCGGGCAGGCCATCACCATCCTGGTCGCCGCTCGCCTGGCAGGCCGGAGAACGGGACTCAAGCTCAGCCGAGCGATAGGCCGCATGGGCAAGATCGAGGTGCTCGTTGGCGCGAAAATAGGCACCCTGCTCCCACTCGAGGAGCGCGAAGGCCACGTTTGCCTTGGCGACCGCGAGGTCCTCCTCCGAGCACCGGCGCGCGGCCGGCTCCAGGCGGGCGATCTTCGCGTCGAGCGCCTCGGCACGCTTGCGCTGCGCGACCCCCGCCGTACATCCACAGACGAGCGGGAGGGCGAGAAAATAGACCACTGCCCGCAGGGGGAGGCGCGTCAAAGGTGGCTCCCCGGAGGCGTGTTGTCGTCGTCGTCGTCGCTCGAGTCATCCGTCGACTCATCGTCTGTCGATTCGGGCACGGGGTCGACGGCGATCGGGAGCGCGCCCCGCTTGGGGTTCGAGAGCGCGCGGAGACGCGAAAGCTCGGCGAACTTCTGGGCCTCGCGCGCCATATCGAGCGCGGCTTGGAAATCCGAGTAGGCCTCTTCCTCGCGGGCCTTACGGTAATACTCGACCGCCGAGACATACTCGAAACGAGCCCATTTCTCGGCCCCCACTGCGCCCGCGCCTTCGATGGCGGTCGCTGTGTCGTTGAGCACGAGCGTCGACGAGATGGGCCCGCATGCGGCCAGCCCAACGGCCATGCCAACGATTGGGGCCACGAGCGCGAGGCGAGAGACAAGCGTCGGGAGGAGTGTAAGTGCGCGCAAGGTGCGGGCATTTACACGCCGCCGGACCACAGTGTCAAGATGCCGTTTTTGAGGCTAGAGGCGGGTCGGCTGGGAGTTCCAGGACCCTCGCCTTGGATGGGTGGGCGGTCGCCCGAGTCAGGAGAGGAGGGCGTCGACTCGAGCGGCGATCTGATCTTCCGCCTGACCTTCGGCCACGGCGATCTCCTGCACAAGCAATTGACGGGCCGTTTCAAAGACGCGTCGCTCACCGTAAGAGAGCGGCTTGTCGGTCTTGGTCAGGTGGAGATCCCGGAGCACCTGGGCCACATCGAGCAGGCTGCCGCTCTGGATCTTCTCGACGTAACGCCGGTAACGCCGGTTCCAGTTGGGCTCGTCGACGGTGATGTCGTCCGCCTGCAGCGCGCCCATCACCAGCTTGATCGCCCGTCGGCCGACGATGTTTCGGAGCCCTACGGCCTCAACCTTGGTCAAGGGCACTCGAATCTTCTTCTCGGAGTCGAGGCAACGGAGGACGTAGAACTTGTTGGAGACTCCGGAGATCTCCAAGGTTTCGATCCCAAGGATCTCGGTGACACCTTGGGCTGGATACACTGCTTTGTCGCCCACATTAAACGTGGTAGCCAAATCGACACCTCACTCGTTGGGGTCCCTGCTTGAGGGACGGTACGGCACGGCGACGGCCCCAGGCGGCGCGAGCCGTGCCGGGGATATCCAGAGGGAGAAACGACCTGACTCTGCCTGAATATTCCAGTTGCAAACAAACGGGGCTCGGGGCGTACCTCGTCGCCAAGTGCCGAGCGGCCCACCCATCGGCTCACTTCTTCGCGGAAGGTGCCTTCTTGGCCAAGGGGCCGTGCAGGCTGAGCAGCTTGCCGGTTGAGAACTCCGTGGCGCGCTTCTTCCAGTCGCCGTCGATCTTGCCGCCTGCAGCCCGCAGGCCGGCCAGCGTGTCGACGAGGGCCGACTTGCCGCCGAACTTGTCACGCACCTTGGACTCGCGAGCGAGGAGGCGAATGAGCTTGGCGTTCGGCACGCGCAGGAGGCGCTCGACGAAGGCCTTGTCGGACTCGCCGTCAGCGCGGGCCAGCAGGGGCACGAGCTTCTCAACGAGGGCTTCTTTGGATCCGAACTGGTTCTTGACGGTCTGCAACGGGGTCGCCATAAGTCGTCTCTCGTGGGCAGCGCTCGGCCGCCGTGATTGCGTTGCTGGAATCAGTTGCCCAAGGAGCTTTCGCCCCCTAGTCAAAAAAGTGGACGCGCTTTCTATCACAACATTTATTCCTAGGCAAGCCCGAACCTGGACCCGACTCGGGGCAGCGTGGATTGGCGGGGGTTTCATGGCGTTTACGGTCGGCTGCCGGACCCCGGAGCCGCCCGCCCGCCGGGATGAACCCCCCGCCCACCAGCCGGAGGTCACGCCCCTCGCTCGCGCCGGGGGGGTGAAAATTCACCTGCCCGAGCTGAGTCGAGCGGTTGAGCACGCGCGAATGTTGCAGCATTGGCGGAGCGGGGAGCGGCCGAGCGATCTCGCGCTCAGCTCGCCGGATCTGCGTCGCACCATCGTCGAGCAGGCGCTGGACCGCGGGCTCATCCGTGCCGAGGTCTCGAGACGCGTGCTCCTCCCCGCCCCCGAGGAGCTCTCGCTCTTGCTGGAGTCCGCGGCTGCTGGCTTCAAGCCGGAGCAGGGTCTCGCGCCGACCTCCGAACTCCCGACCCTGGATCGGCGCCTCGCCGAGCGATTCGGGGACGTCGCCTTGATTCGCGCCGTGGCCGAGGACGTCATCGCCGCTCGTTTGCTCACCAACGCCCTCGTCGCCGCCCTGACCGAGTCTGAAGCCGAGGCCCGGTTTCGACTCGAGCAGACCCGACGCGCCGTGGACTGGGTCAAGGTCTCCCGCGTGCCGACGACGGCGGAGATTGATGAGTACGTTCGGACGCAGACGGACGCCTTCGGAGCGTGGTACGCGGCCCATGACGAGCTCTTCAACTCCCCGCCCCGACGGACCGTCGATCGCGTCTTCTTCGAACCCCGACCCGGAGAGCCCGGTCAGGATCGGCAGAGCCAGGGGCAGTTGCCCGCGGATCGGCAGAGCCAGGGGCAGTTGCCCGCGGATCGGCAGAGCCAGGGGCAGTTGCCCCTGAGGGGGGACCCCCTGCATCAGGCCGCGGCTGCGGCTCGAGCCCTCATCGAAGCGGGTCAGCCCTTCGAGGCGGTCGGGACGTCGCCCGGTGCTCGGTTCACGCGGCGGGCCTTGTCCCAGCGACAGTTTGCTCCGGCCTTCGCGCTGCCCATCGGCGTCTTGTCCCCGGTCACGCCCTCCCGCGACGGCTTCCTGGTCTTTCGGTCCAGCGAGGAGATCCCCGGTCATCGTCGGGCGCTCGATGAGCTCAGCACGCAGCGCGAGATCGCCGCAGCCCTCAGGCGAGAGCGGGACGACCTTCCCCACGCGCGCTCGGTCGGCGAGCAAGCCCGTCTCCTCCTCCTGACCCAAGGCTCCGAAGCCGGGCTCGCGACCCTCGCGAAGGCTGAGCGTCTCGGCCGCGGGAGCAGCCCGACATTTGATCGCACCCACACCGGCATCGTGCCCGGCATCGGGCTCGCGCTGCCCCTCTTCGACGCCATCTTCAAGGTCATGAAGGTCGGAGAGACGACGCCCGTCTTGGCCATCCGACAGGACTACTTCGTCGCCCGCGTCACCAGCGTCATCGAGCCCGAGCCGGGTGCCTGGGAGCAGGCTCGGGGCACGTATGTGGAGGCCTATCGGGCCTCGCGTCGCCGCGGGATCATGTCGGAGTGGCTCTCGAGTCCGGAGCGCGGCGAGAAGGCCATCGACATCGCCGCCCTCGGTCGTCTGCCGCTCGACACCCTCCTCGGCCGGGCACCGTCGTCAGTGAAGCTCGGCGATCAATAGTCGCGCGTCCTCGGCTTCGCCGCGCGTTGGGTGGGCAGCGATGAGCTTCAGCGCGGTGGCCCGGGCCTCATCGGCCTTGCCCTGCGTGGCATAAACTCGCGCGAGCTTCAACGCCGCCTCGCACCATCGCCCGACGAGATCCCCGTACTCGGCGACCACCTTCTCGAGTCGGGCCCGAGCGGACTCGGGGCGTTCTTCGTTCAGGTAAAAGCCGGCCACATACAGCTCATAGTCGGCGAGCAGCTCGCGGCAGGCTCGTATCCGTTCGTTGGCCTCGGAGGCGTTCTTGTGCGTGGGGTGGTGCTCCACGTAGCTCTGGAGCGCGCGCAGGGCGTCCTTCGTGGGTGCCTGATCCTTCTCGAAGGCGGGCGGGAAGATGATGAAATCACTGGGGATTTGCTCGTAGTAGCTGTCGGCGATGCGCCAAAGCGCGAAGGGCACCTCAGGGTGGTTGGGGCGATTCTGCGCAAAGGACCGATACGCGTCGATCGCCTCGGCCCACTTGTCCTGCGCGTAGTGCGAGTCGGCGATTCGGAGCTCGGCCATGGCCGCGAACTGGCTGTACGCGAACTTGTTCTTCACGACCGAAAACAGGCGGACGGCCTCGGGGTAGTCCTCGTCCTCGAAGGCCTCCATCGCCTCGTCGTAGGCCGCGCGAGCTGATCCCGCATACGACAAATCAACGGGCGGTGAGGTGCAGGCTCCGACCGTGGCAAGCAGGCCCGCGAGGAGCAGGCCCGAGAGGACAGCGAGGCGCGCGGACGCTTTCCAGCTTCGATGATGTGAGAGGGTGCTCATGAGGCGCGTGGTACCAGAGGGCGAGGGCCAAAGCCATGCCCGACCGTGCACACCGACCATCCACATTGACCCGCGCGGCCTCGCTCGGGTAGGTCTGTGCGACCCTGAGATGCGGGATCTGCCGCTGGAGAGCTGGATGTTCGATCGTCCTCGTTTCGCGTTCGTCGTGTTGTTTTCGTGCTGCCTCTGGGCGAACTCTGCGCCCGCCTTCGTTACGCTCGACCGCGACGACACAGCCTGGGCACAAAACCCAAGCTATCGAATCGTCAACGGCAGCCCGGACCTCCCGGACGACTCGGATTCGCTGGCAATTCGATCGTCCTTCCGAGCTTGGCAGGACGTCCCCCTGGCCTCCATCACCTTCGCCGAGGTCGCGCGAGGGGGGAACATCACCGTCAGCTTCCT
>SHZC01000152.1 GCA_009692505.1 Myxococcales bacterium | reverse complement strand
GACGCGCTCGTCGACGGTAAAGACGGCGCGGTCAGCGAAGCCGGGGCCGTGCTCTTCTTCTTCGCGTCCCACTCCTCTTTCTGCTTCTTGCCGTTCGCCGTCAGCTTCTCGAACTTGGTCTTCGGCTCGTGACAGTCGTCGCAGAACACCTTTTTCTCGTGTGACAGCTCCCACATCTCGTGGGCCTCATCGCCCATCTTGGTGAGCTTGTCGCGCCCGTCGTGGCAGTCCTTGCACTCCACGTCGTTTTCGACCGAGAGGGCCATCATCTGGAGGGTGATGTCCTTCTTGTCGGTGAAGCCGTTGAAGTCCTCCGTGTGGCAGTAATTGCACGGTCGCTTGAGGGCGCGGCTGGCCTGCTTCATCTGGGCCTTGCGCGCATCCTCCTCCTCCGCTCGAAACCACTTCTCGCCCCGGGCCTCGAAGTCGGCCCCTGCGACGGGCACGGGCTCCGACAACTTATAGCCAAGGGCCAGGAGGAGGGGGAGCGAGGTTACGACGGCGATCGCGGCGGCAATGGTTTGGGAACGAATCGGACGCATGAAGCTCAACCTCAGGGGTGATGGGTGGAAAGTAGCATAGGAGTGCCGTCGGGTCGGCCATGAGGTAGCGTCTCCAATCTATGAGACCTGCTATGAAACCCCTCCGCATCCTCGTGGTCATGGATCCCCTCTCGGCGGTGAACGTCGAGCGGGATACGACGTTCGCTTTCATGCTCGCGGCTCAGGCTCGCGGGCACCTCGTAAACTTCTGCACGCAGGACCGGCTGTTTATCGGCCTCGACGGCCGCGCTGCGACCACCTGCGAGCCGGTCGAAGTCTACGACCGCGAAAAGGACTTCTACTCGCTTGGGGCCGCGGCAGAGGTCGCGCTCGACGTCTTTGACGCGGTCTGGATGCGGAAGGATCCGCCGGTGGATCGAGACTTCCTGCACGCGACCTACGTCCTCGATCATGCCGGACCTCGAACGCGGGTTTTCAACCGCCCCGGCGCCTTGCGAGACGCCAACGAGAAGCTCTACGCGCTGCACTTCCGCGACTTTGTGCCCGAGACGCTCGTCACGCGTCAGCCCGCTCGCATCCGCCGCTGGCTGGAGCAGGCCTCGTTTCCCTTGGTCGTCAAGCCGATTGATGGTCATGGGGGGCGCGGGGTCTTCCTCCTGCACGCAGACGATCGCAACGTGCCCAGTATTCTTGAGACCCTCAGCGACGATGGCCGTCGCTGGATCATGGCGCAGCGTTATCTGCCCGAGGCCCGCGAGGGAGATAAACGCATCCTCCTCGTGGATGGCCGACCTGAAGGGGCCATTCTGCGCGTGCCGACGTCGGACGAGAACCGGGGCAACATCCATGTGGGCGGCCGCGTCGTCGCGACCACGCTCACCCCGAGGGAACAGGAGATCTGCGCCGCCGTGGGCCCGCGCTGCCGGGCGGACGGCCTCGCCTTCGTGGGGCTCGACGTCATCGGAGACTTCCTGACGGAGGTCAACGTGACGAGCCCAACGGGCGCTCGGGAGGTGCTCGCGCTCGGGGGCACCGACGTGGCCGAAGCCTTCGTTCGGCACTGCGAGGATGAATGTCTCTGAGCGGTCGGCGAGGGCTCGCCCTGACGGTGGCGTTCCTCGCCGCAGCCTTCCCGCTCGGGGTCTCGGCCTCCGGTCGCTGGTATGCCTATGTCGACCGAGTCGCCACCCGCGCCACACCACAAGCCCTCGAGCGCTACGCCGCGCGCGGACTCTCGCTTCAAGCGATCGCCAGCGAGGCTCTTCAAGGGGTCGAGCCGGGCTTTCGATATCTGACGAGCGGGGTCTCGCTCTTCGAGGCGGACGCTGCGGAGGCCGTCAAGCGACTCCGGGCGCTTGGGTTCAAGCAGGCGGGGGTGCAGTACTTCACGGACCTCGTTAACCCCGCCGTGCAGGTTCACTTCGGCGACCTTGAGCCGACGTTTCTCGTTGAGGCCGAGATCGACGGGCGCGCGCCGAAGGAGACGCTCGCCGTCACCCGGCAGCTCGGGGGGGATGTGCTCCTCGTCCTCGAACCGGAGCCGGACGGCACGACCCGCGTCTTGGCCCAGCACCCGATCGTCCTGTTCGACCTGCCTCGAATGACCGAGGGTGAGCAGGCGACGGTTCTGCCCCTCGGCGGCTCGCCCCCGGGCGTGGCGGTCATCCTTGAGGCTGCTTTCAGCCGCCCGCCCCAGCAGAGCCTGTGGACCCTCATTCTGGCATTCAACGGACCGGACGCAAAACAGGCACCGATGATCTCTTTCATCGCCGGGGCCCGGTCTCCCGCGCCGACGAAGACCACGTTCCTGGTTGATCCATCGGGCCTGCGATACACGACCGTGGTCGAGGGTCTAAGGGGGGGGCGACGGTCCCGAACCCTCCGGTGGGATGGGCAGGGCTTCGTCGCGCTGTCCGAAGCACGCTGAACCGATCGCCACGGCGGGTGCACGCGGGGCCTCACTTTACGAAGGCCGAAACCTCTGGCACCTTGCGGGCGTCATTCGGGCAGCGCGGCGGACCGCGGATAGAATGGGAGCCAGCATGCGCCGCAAACTTCAGACCCTGCTCGACGAGAAGGTCAACCCGATGGTGGCCTCCCACGGGGGTCATATCGAGCTGTTGGACTACGCCAACGGGACGGCCTTCGTGCGAATGTCCGGGGGCTGTCAGGGCTGCGGCTCGGCCAAGGCGACGCTGAGGCAAGGTGTCGAAGAGGCCATCTTCGGCGCTTTCCCCCGAGTCAAACACGTCGTCGACCTCACCGATCACGCCTCGGGCAGCAGCCCTTATTACCAACCGGCCTGAAGTCTCGGGGGAACGATGTCTGGAGCCCAGGCGTTGACCGAGGTGGAAGAGGCACTCCTCGCCCAGCGCCTCCGGCCCGACTCTCTGGGGCCGACGCTCCGCGCCATTCGCCTCGCAGGACTTGCTGGACGGGCGGATCTTTCCCGCTTCGCCGCCCGCGCCTTCGCCACGGCCGTGGACGCCGGTCCCCAAGCTGAAGAGGCCCTGGTCGCCCTCTCCGCCCAGGCACCCGCGCGCGTCTGCGAGCACGGCGAGCGCATTGTTCAGGAGGGTGAGGTCGGGGACTCCTTCTTCGTCATCCTTCGCGGCGAGGTGACCGTCTGGCGGGCCGGCAGCGGGCAGGCGGCCACCCTCGGCGCGGGCGACGTCTTCGGAGAGATTGCTCTCCTCGCGAAGACCGCCCGCACGGCCTCAGTCCTCGGGCGCGGCGAGGCTCATGTGCTCGAGATCCCGCGGCAAACCATCCATGCGCTCGAGCAGTACTGCCCACAGGCACTCTTGGCCCTCGAGAGAGAGTACCGGCCTCGCATCCTCGCGCAGATCCTGCCCGCCCTTGGGGTTTTTGAAGACGGGCCCGCCCACGTACCGACCGACGAGATCGAGGCGCTCTTCCGGCGATTCGTCCCGTGCACCGTCAAAGCCGGCACGCGGGTGCTGCACGCCGGCGTCCCCGGCGTAGGCCTCTGCGTTGTGGTCTCTGGTCGCGCGATGGTCTGGCGAGCCGAGCCGGATGGTCAAAACCGGGTGCTCGCGGAGCTTCGGGACGGCGAGCTCTTTGGCGAGATCTCGCTCCTCTTCGATGTGCCCGTGACGGCCAACGTCGACGCGGCCACCACGCTGACGTTCTACGCGCTGCCCCGAGAGGACTTCCTGAACTTCGCGCGCAGCCAGACCGCCGCCGGCCGCCGGGTCAAGGCGCTCGCCAGCGCGCGTATGGGGCACGAAAGCGAAGGATGAAGCCTATTTTACCCAAACCCATCGACGCCGATCCCGCGCTCGCCGCCTTCCGCGAGACCTGCCTTCGTTTTGCCCGGGAGCGCATCGCTCCGTTCGCCTTCGAGTGGGAGGAGGCCGAGCTCTTTCCTCGCTCGTTGTATGCCGAAGCAGGGGCCATTGGCCTCTTGGGGGCCGGCTTCCCCGAAGCCTACGGGGGCAGCGGGGGGGACGCGTTTTTCCCGCTCGTGGCGGCGGAGTCCCTCGTCCACGGGGGCACGACGGGGGTCGTCGCCGGGCTGTCGTCCCATGGGATCGCCCTACCGCCGATCCTCCTCCTCGGCACCGAAGCGCAGAAGCAGCGGTTCGTGCCGCCGGTCCTGAGCGGGCAGTACATCGCCGCCTTGGCGATCACCGAGCCGGACACCGGCAGCGACGTGGCCGGTGTGAAAACGAGGGCCGTGCCGACGACCGGCGGCTACGTCATCAAAGGCGCCAAGATGTTCATCACGAGCGGTGCTCGGGCCGACTTCATCAGCGTGCTGGCCCGGACGGGCGACGATCCGCACGCCGGCTTGACGTTTTTTGTCGTGGAGCGAGACCGGCCGGGCTTCAGCGTCTCCCGCGCGCTCAAGAAGACCGGCTGGCGGGCGAGCGACACCGCCGAGCTCTCCTTCGACGACGTCTTTGTCCCGACGGAGAACCGCATCGGCGCTGAAGGCACGGGTTTTCAGGCCCTCATGCACAACTTCCAAAACGAGCGGCTGGCGCTCGCGTTTATGGGTCATGGCACGGCAGAGGTCGCGCTCAACGACGCCCTCGCATACGCCCGCGAGCGGCGGGCCTTCGGGCGGGAGATCGCGCGGTTCCAGGTGATCAGACACCGGCTCGCCGAGATGGCTACCCGAACCTTTGCCGCCCGTGAGCTCAACTACTCGGTGGCCCGAAAGCTGGTCGCCGGTCAAGCCGATCCGGCCCAGATCGCCATGGCCAAAAACTTCGCCGCCCAGACAGCCGTGGACGTCTGCCACGACGCAGTGCAGATCCTCGCGGGTGCAGGGTATCTTCGCGAGACCCGCGTCGAGCGGCTGTCCCGCGACGCTCGACTCCTGCCCATCGGCGGCGGCACCACCGACATCATGAACGAGATCATCGCGAGGTTTTATGTCAGCGTTTAGACATCGCCGTCTCTGGCCTCTGCTGCTCGTCGTCTTCGGTATCGCCTGTGACGACTCGGGTCCATCGGAAACGAGCGGCGATCTTCGACAGGGCCAAGGCAGCGACCGTGGGCCGTTCGTGATTGAGGGGGATGCGCTCGCGACGGACGGCGGTCCCTTGAACGATCGGCGCGACGATGAGCTCCGGCTGCTTGATGGGCTCGGACCGCAGGGCGACTTGCGGCAGATCATCGTGCCGGCGGAGGGTGTGCTGCGGATCTCGCCCGACCAGGTCACGGTACCCTTGGGCGCGGGCATGCCGGGCACGGTCCGCTTCGTCGTCAGTCGCGAGTTCCCGGACGGCGCCTCGGTCGAGGTGCCCTCAGCCCAGATCGTTTGGGCGGTCGAGCCTGCGGGCCTCGGTGATCTCGACGGCGCGACCGGCACGTTCACGGCCCGGATGTTGGGAGACGGCTTCGTCCGCGCCAGCCATGGGACCGACACCCTCTCGGCGAACGTCCGGGTGGTCGACATCGGCGAGGTGTTCGAGCCGGGCACCCCCCCCGACGCCGCCGACCGCTTCGAAAACGCGCCCGCGGGGGTCGACTGCGCGCCGACGTGGCGTTATCCCGAGCCGCTGACCGCGATCCCGGCCAACCTCACGGGGCTGACGTTCCAATGGGACAGCCATGGACACGACCTCTTCCGCCTGAGCTTCGAAGTCGGTGAGCTGACCGTGCTCTGGTTCACCAACGACGACACGCTCACCCCCAATGACGACGTCTGGAAGGTGCTCACCACGGCGGCGGCGGGCGGCGAGCTGCGGGTCACGCTGCGTGGCCTGGGTGGGGCCGGGGCGTCGGCCTGCGAGGGGACGACGCTGCCGCTCAGGGTGGATCGGGCGCCGATGGTCGGGGCGATTTACTATTGGTCGACGAGCGAGGCAGGCATCATGCGCATCCCGATCGGCGAGAAGCAGCCCGAGCACTTCCTCACGCCGAGGACCGCCCCCCAAGTTGCCTGCCCGGCCTGCCACGCCTTGTCGCGAGATGGCACCCGAATCGCGGTCACGCGCACGACGTTCCCGCCGTTCGGCGAGCTCTACGTCGCGCCCACGTTGACCCCGACGCAGCCCTACTTTAATCCCGCGGGTCATGTGAGCTACTTCCCCAGCTTCAACCCGCGCGGCGACCGACTCGTGGGTGGCAGCGGCGGCCAACTCGTGGTGACGAACGTCGAAGACGGCGCGCTCATCGAGCGCCTGCCCATGCCGGCCAACCGCGTCGGCGGCTCCCCGGACTGGGACTGGCGGGAGGACAAGATCGTCGCGGCGCTGGGCGACTCCGGCCTCTTCAACCCCATCCCCGATGTCGGCATCAGCCAAGGCCGCATCGCCCAGTGGGTGAAGAACGGCGACGTCTGGGAGGGCCCCGAGATCCTCGTCGAGCGGCAAGACGACGAGGGCAACGACCGGCCCGCGTTCTCCCCCGATGGCCGCTTCATCGCGTTCCATCGGACCGGCGTGGCGCAGAACATGGGGCAGGCCATGGGCAACGCGTCCAATAGCCTCTGGCTCATCCCCTCGGCGGGCGGCCAAATGCCCACGGAACTCGTCGCCGCCAATCAGGCGGTCGGCATGGGAAATAGCTGGCCGAAGTGGGCCCCGACGTCGGGTGGTGGCCGCCTCTGGCTGGCGTTCAGCAGCATCCGGGACTACGGCCACATCCTCGATCAGGATCAGGCGTCCGTTTGCCTGGACCCCCCGGAGTGCTCACGGACCGGCGCCGACGCCCGACCACAGCTCTGGATCACCGGCATCGATCCCAACGCCCCGCCGGGCAGCGATCCGTCGGCGCCCGCGTTCTGGCTGCCTTATCAGGACCTCAACAGCGGCAATCACATCCCCTACTGGGCCGTCTACGTTAAGCGCTGAAGGATAACGACATGGAACTCCTCACCTCACCTGAGGCCTGGTTCTCGCTGCTCGCGCTCTCGGCGATGGAGATCGTCCTGGGCATCGACAACATCATCTTCATCACCATCCTCTCCGGGCGCCTGCCCAAGGCGCAGCAGCCGCTCGCGCGGCGCCTGGGCCTCATGTTCGCGCTCGCTTCGCGGCTCGGCCTCCTCTTTGCGATCTCCTGGGTCATGAAGCTGACCGAGCCCCTCTTCACGGTGGTCATCCCCTGGAGCGGCAAGAGCCTCATCCTGGGGATCGGCGGTCTCTTCCTTCTCTATAAGGCCACGCATGAGATCTACGAGAACGTTGAGCGGCCGAGTGAGCATCAGGCGGAGGACGTGGCCCCCCTGATGGCCGACGCCGAGGAGAAGAGCTCACGGCGCGACAAAGCCAAGATGTTCGCGGGCATCCTCGTGCAGATCACGCTCCTGGACATCGTGTTCTCCCTCGACTCGGTCATCACCGCCGTGGGCATGGCCTCGCAGATCCCGACCATGGTCGCCGCGATGATCATCGCCGTTGCGGTCATGCTCATCTTCGCCGGCCTCATCGGAGACTTCGTCCAGAAGCACGCGTCCATCCGGGTCCTGGCGCTCGCGTTCCTGGTGCTGATCGGCGTGATGCTCATGGTCGAGGCCACCGGCACCCATATCTCCAAGGGAATTATCTATTTTGCGATGGCCTTCTCGCTGGGCATTGAGGTGCTCAACATGAGGATGCGATCGCGGCGGCAGCGGGTGCTTGACGAGATGAAGGCCGCCGAGCTGAAGGCCGCCGAGACCTGATCAGTTGAAGGTGGCCGTGAGGGCGAGTTGGAAGGCCCCGACCTGCTGCGTGGGCCCACCGCCCTGATCCGGGAGGCGGGCGACGTGGGCTACGGCGGCGAGCCCTAAGCCCCACTCTGAATCGATCCACCACTCCCGCCCGACCGATGCGACGAGCGCCGGCCCGAAGCGCGAGCGATGCGTGAGCACCTGACGCTCCCGGAGGCTCGCGCACGCAGCACCGAGCGTGGCCGCGACGTAGAGGTTCGTCGGCATGAAGTAGTAGACGGCGCCCGCCCCGAAGCCGCTCAGGGACGCTTGTACATCAGGGTCCTCATCGCGAAACCGGCCGACGGGCTGGCTGGGCTCGAAGGAGGGGCCGACGGACGTGGCGTCGAAGTACTCGCCGTAGACGCCCAGACGCTCGTTCACCATGCTGCCCACGGCGAGGCCGACGTTGGCCGAAGCGCCTTGCGCCGTCAGCGCCGTGGACGTGCTCCGCAAGGAGCCCAAGCCGAGCTGAACCCGGAAGAGTAGCCCGTCATGCGTCGAAGGCTCGCTCGCGTAAGCGCTTGGGCAGAGACCGAGGCCAAAGACCACGATCGGCACGACGCTGAGGCAAGACTTCATTCGATCACCGTCAGGGCATCGGGGCTTTGGTGCAGGCGCGCCGCGCTCACCTCGCCGCCGAGGCGCGAGATCAGCGTGCGGTCGAGGAGGTGGCTGGGCCGCACGTTCGTCAAGGCGGCGGCCATGACGTGGCGGAGATCGGGGATGTCGACCTCGAGCTTCGTCAGGAGCGCGGCCATGGCGTCGCGCTTCAGCCCGCTCTGACTGCCGCAGAGGTTGCACGGCAGGATCGGGTAGCCCTCAAGGCTGGCGAACCGGGCGATGTCGGCCTCGGCGAACTCGATGAGCGGTCGGATGACGCGGAAACGCTCGTCCTCCGTGGTGTAGCTCGCGGGCATGGCCTGCAGCTTGCCCGTATAAAAGAGGTTCATCAGGAACGTCTCGAGCGCGTCGTCCCGATGGTGGCCGAGCGCCAGCTTATTGCAGCCGAGCCGCGCCGCCGTCGAGTACAAGATGCCGCGTCGAAGCCGGGAGCAGGGCGCGCAGTAGGTCTCTCCTTCCTTCACGAGCGAGAGCACCGTGCTGTAGGTGTCCTTCTCGACGATCTCGTAGGGCACGCCGAAGTCCGACAGCCACTGCCGCAACGAGGCGCCCTCGTAGCCCGGCTGCTTCTGATCGAGGTGCACCGCGACGAGCTCGAAGGGGACCGGCGCCTCGCGGCGATAGGTCTCGAGCAGGTCGAGCATCGTATAGCTGTCCTTGCCCCCGGAGAGGCAGACCATGATCCGATCACCCGGCGCGATGAGCTGAAATCGACGCAGCGTGACCCGGAGTTGACGGGCGAGTCGGCTCCGAAGTCGGCCGGCCTCCGTGCGCTTGGTAGTGCTGATTTTCAAGTCTCCCAGACGATCTCGGGACAGGTTCGTCGCCGGCCCCTTGGCCTGTCAAGGCGCGACTGCTACACCCGGGCCATGGCGTCCAAAAGACACGTGGTGATCACGGGTGCCTCGTCGGGCATTGGGGAGTCGCTCGCACGCGCCTTTGCCGCGAGGGGCGACGACCTCACGCTCGTGGCGCGGCGCGGAGAGCGTTTGGAGACGCTCGCCGTCGAGCTGCGCGGCAAGGGCGTAAGGGTGCACACCGTCGAAAAGGACCTCTCGGAGGTTGAGACCGCGACGGACTTCCTGCTCCCGGCGGAGGCAGTCCTTGGGCCCGTCGACGTCCTCGTCAACAACGCCGGGGTTCAGCGGCTCGGCGTCTTTGCCGAGGCCTCCGTCGAAGAGGTTGAAGCGCAGCTCCGCTTGAACCTCCTGACGCCGCTCCGGCTGAGTCGCGCCGTCTTGCCCGGCATGATCAGCCGCGGCCGAGGTGTCCTCGTCGACGTGGTCTCGCTCGGGGCCCTCGCCCCGACCCCGTACATGGCCGCCTACTGCGCGTCGAAGGCGGGGCTCGCTGCCGCGTCGGAGGCCCTTCACGGCGAGCTGCGGGGAACCGGCGTCCACATCTTGACCGTCTATCCCGGGCCCGTCGACACGGCCATGGGGCAGAGCGCGTACGCGGCTTATGGGCAAACCCTCGCCGTGCGCGCCACGCCCACCGGCAGACCCGAGGTGCTCGCGCTCAAGATCCTCTCGGCGATGGACCGCCGCGTCGGACGCCTGATCTATCCCCGGGTCTATACGCTCTCCCGATGGTTCCCCGGCCTGACGCGCTTCCTCCTCGACCGCTTCACGCCGAAGCCGCGGGTAGGCTGAGACGCCTCACCGCCCGCTCCCGGTGAGGACGATTGACACCGCCGACCGGCGAGAATATGGACGCCGCTCCCAACCACGGCACAGGCACATGGCCGTGATCGACGACTTCGCCCGCTCCCAGCGACGCGCCATACCGGAGATCTCGATGGAAGTAACTGCCGCAGCGAGCGCTTCAGCTTCCGCCCCGACTTTTGCGAGTACGTATTTCGGGGCGACCACCCCGGCGCGTATTTCGCGGGCGGTCATGCTGGGCGCCGGGGTGACGTGGCTCGCCGTTCAGCTCGCTTTCCGCGGAGTCCATGACCGCGCATGGTGGGTGACCCTTCTGGAACACGCGGCCGAAGGCGGTCTCGTCGGCGGACTGTGCGACTGGTTCGCCATATCGCGGGTCTATTCGGCCGCCCTGTCCAACTTCACGAAGGTCGCCGACGGATTGTCCGACGTCGTGATCGGCGTCGTCTTTCCATCGAGCGTGGGCGCTCCGAACCCCCACGAGCGGATTCGAGAGCTGCTGGACGCGCCGAAAACGAGAGCGGCGGTGGTCGATTACGTCAGACGGCACGCTCCCGACGAGCAGGCCGTGTCGAACCTCGTGCGCACGCAGTGGAACGCGCGCATCAGCCCGCTCCTCGCCGAGTGGCTGGCGAGCGTGGATCTTCGCGCGAAACTTCTTGGGCGAGAGACGGGGCCGTCGCTGCTCGACCAACCGGCGGTGCGGCATGCCCTGGAGAGGTGCCTGCGGGGCGTATTGGCCGACGAACGGCGGACCGCCAACCTGCGGGACCTGCTCGTGGCGACGGGCCGCGACGTGAAGCTGGCTTCCTTCGTGGGGGTGCGTAATGCGGCGGAGACTCGCGAGCGCGTCAGGGAACTCTACGACGAGCACTCGCGCGACACGGTGATCCAATGGCTGATGTCCGTCGACCTGCGGGGGGCACTCCGCACTTCCGGTGCGAACGGCGGACTGCTTCAGGACGAGACGATCCGTCGCGTCATCGCGCACAACCTCCGGCTTGCAACCAAGGACAAAGAGCGGACGGGGCGTCTGCACGCCGCGGTGGTGCGCGAATACGGAGAAGTGGTCTTGAAAAGCTTCTTCCCCTTCGACATTACCGTGGCCCGCGTTGCGAACTGGTTCCTCGACGAGGAAGAGCTACACGGCTACGTCTCGAAGATCGCCGACGTCATCGAGGGGCCACCGACGCCGGGGGGAGCGGCGCTTCAAGGGCTCCTGCAGGAATACACGCTTGAGTACCTCAAGGGTTGGCATGATCTCAGCGAGCCCGAGCGTCGGAAAGCCGCGGAGCGGATTCACGACAAGGTCTTGCCCGAGGTGCTCGATAGCATGGTCGACACCCTGTTCGACGCCATGAACACGACGACTGTCGAGCAGATACTCGAGAAGGCTGTATCACCGAAACTCGTGCACGATCGACTGAATGCACTCGCCGATTGGCTCGCGCGCCCGGACCGGACCTCATCGTCGGAGTGGTCCGCAGCCCTGCGGGAATACGCCGGCGCCTGGCTGGAGACGTGGGGCGCGCTAGACGTCGGGGTGCGGCGGACGGCAGCAAGGCAGCTCGTTGAACTTACGGACCCGCTCCTCGTCGGCACCGTTTCCGACGCCCTCTGGTCGGTGCGCGAGCAGATCGTCCAGGCGGGCGGGAGAGGAACGTTCGCCGACATCGGTTGGGTGCGCGAACTCGCCGAGATTCTGGGCGACCAGCTCGCCGCCGCCGGAAATGTGCGGGAGAAGGGCCGGAACGCACTCGCGGAATATCTGCGGAGCTTGGACCCCGAGGCGGTCGTCCACGAGCTCCGGCGCCACACCCAAGAGCCCTTGGACAGGATTCAGCTGAACGGGGCGGTGCTCGGGCTCGGGCTCGGTTCTGCGGCGGGGGCGGTTGTGCTGGCGTTGGGGTAAGGCGCCGTCGCTGGTCGAGGCAGCGAAGGGAACCCCCGGCTTCCAAACGTGAGGGTAGACCGCGCCTGCGTGCACAAAACGGAACCCGGAGTTACGTTTTGTGCACGACGCTCGGCGAATCCAACGGGCCGAACTGGGACCGGCTGTTCGAGACCGCCGCCAGTCAGTCGGGATACGTCACGACGAAACAGGCCGCCCTTGCGGGCTACTCTACCCACCTGCTCCGGAAGCACATCCACGCCGGTCGCTTGACGCGGCCTCAGCGAGGGACCGACCGGCTCGTGCATTTCCCGGTCGGGGAGAGCGAGGAGCTGGTCACCGCTTTGGCTCTGGTCCGATCAGGCCGGGGTGATCTCACACCAGACGGCGCTGTCGCTGCACGGTCTCTCCGACGTGCTGCCGGCGCAGATCCACCTCACGCTCCCTGCTGCGTGGCGCAAGCGCCGCTTCCGCGTGCCGCCCGGCGTGGTGCTGCACCACGCCGACATCGCACCTGAGGACCGGGCCTGGTTCTCCGCGGTCCCGATCACGAACCTGTGCCGCACACTGAACGAGTGCGCGTGCGAAGGACTCTCCCCCGATCTGCTACGACAAGCGGCGCAGCAGGCCCTTCGCCGCGGCCTCGTCACCAAACCCGAGCTCGGCGAGGTCGAAGCAGCGCTCAAGCCCCTTGGAGGACTCGCTGCATGACGATTCGCACGTACCCCTCGCCGGAGGCCTTCAAGGCCGCGCTGGAGCAGCGGCTTCGCACCTCGGCCACGAGCGGCGCCGAGTTCGCTCGCGAGCGGCAGCTCCTCGTCTTCGATCGCTTCCTCGCCCGCGTGGTCGCCGTGTCGGTCCCGACGAGGTGCTCGCGTTCGCGGGCATCGCGCCACCGACGCTGCGCCTCTACCCGATCGAGACGCACATCGCGGAGAAGCTCCACGCGTAAACGATGCCGCGCCCACGCCCGAACTCCCGAGTGAAAGACCTGCCTGACCTCGCGCTCCAGGCGACAGCGCAGCCCCTCGATGCCAAGCGTCTGCGCGAGGCTCTCGATCAGACGTTCACGTTCCGCAAGACGCACCCGCTTCCCGCGACGGTCCCCGAGCCGACCGCCGCTTGGACGACGCCCTACGTGGCGATGGCGCGCCCCTCCGTGCCAAGTCCAGCTGGCGTGGCCCACGCTCGATGAAGTGACCAAGGCGGCCCAGACCTTCCTCGATCCCGTCCTCGCGGGCGGGCTCGATGCGACTTGGGAGCCCGAGCGATGGGGCTGGCGACTTCACTTGTAGAGGCGCGCGATTCCGGCATCTGAGCGCAGAGGCGGCCCCCCACGGGGTTCCGGACAGAGCCTCCCCCTCCGCGTACTTCGGGGTCCTCGGTCCGGTGCAGCGGTGGTCAAATCTCCCCGCTTGACGTTGGGTCACACCGCGGCACCTGCATACGAGCCGCAGCTCGGGGGCGGGCCGTCGCGCTACGGTCTCAATCACGAAGCCCCGCGCAGCTGAACTCGCCTCACCG
>SHZC01000151.1 GCA_009692505.1 Myxococcales bacterium | reverse complement strand
GGACGACGAAGTGCCGGATCCCCGGGAAGAGGACTCGCGTGCCCTCGGGGCTCGGTGCGATGAGCGACCCTCCGCCCTGGCGAGAGAGCATCGCGGCGCGCCGCCGAAGTCGGTGGCCGAGGGCACCCGTGTCTTCGGCCTGGATGTCCGAGACGAGCACGGTCCCGCCGGTCATGCCTGAGCCGCCTGCGCCGCCTGCGCGTGGAGCAGCGCCTCGTGGGCATTGTACGAGCTGCGAATGAAGGGCCCGGCGAAGACGTGGTCGAAGCCCAGGGCGGCCCCGTGCGCACGATAGACCTCGTATGCCGGCGGCGTGAGGTACTCGACGACCGGCACGTGCTTCAGGCTCGGCCGGAGGTATTGGCCGAGCGTCACGATCCGAACGCCCGCCGCGCGGAGGTCCCGCATGAGCCCGAAGACCTCGTCGACCGTCTCGCCGAGCCCGACCATCAGCCCACTCTTGACGAGGGATCGGGGGTGATGTTGGGCGACGTGCGAGAGCACCTCCAGGCTGCGCTCATAGCGGGCTCGGGGGCGGACGCGGGCGTACAAACGCGGGACCGTCTCGACATTGTGGTTGAACACGTCGACCGGACCATCAGCTACGCGCGAGACCGCCTGCAGATCACCCATGAAGTCCGGCGTGAGGACCTCAAGCGCCGCATCGGGCAGGGCGATCCGCAGCGCCTCCATCGTGTCGCGGAAGTGCGCGCTGCCGCCGTCGTTCAGGTCGTCGCGGTTGACGCTCGTGACGACGACGTGGGACAGGCGCATCGCAGCCGCCGTCGCCGCCACGCGCTGAGGTTCTTCCGGATCGAGCGCGGCGGGTGTCGCCGTCCCGACCGCGCAGAATCCACACGCCCGAGTGCAGTCGCGGCCCATGATCATGAAGGTCGCCGTGCCCCGCTGAAAACACTCTTGGAGGTTGGGGCAACGGGCCTCCTCGCAGACCGTGTTGACGCCCCCCGCGCGAAGCAGCCGTTTCAGGCCCTCGACCGCTTGGCCCTTACCGACGGAGCGTTTGAGGAAGTCGGGCTTACGAAGGGCGGCTCGATCGCGGCCGAACCGGTCGTCGGCGGGGTGTCCAGGCAGGACGAGCGCGTCTTCGCCGACCGCACAGGTCGACCCCTCGGGGCTCAGGAGCGGCAGGGATTCACGTCGCGACACAAGACATCGTTTACTCGCGTACAACTCGCTTGACAAGCAGAGGACTCGTACCTACCCTCCCGCCGCTCTGTTGCCCCCCCCCGACGCGAAAGTGCGCGCCGAATCAGGGTTGGCCGCGTTTTTCGAGGTAATGCTTTGAGCTCGAATGAACTGGTACTGCGGCCGCTTGAGGTCGTCGTTGATGGCGATAACGTCGAGCGAGCCATCAAGGCCCTGAAGCGTAAGGTCGCCCAAGAGGGCATTTACAAAGAGTTGAAGCGTCGGCGCTTCTACGAGAAGCCCTCCGTCAAGACGAAGCGCAAGCAGCGGGAGGCCGAGCGCCGCCGCCGCAAGGAGCGCCGCCGCGCGATGCGGACGAATCCGAAGGTCAAAAAGTAAGTGACCACGGGTGGGTCGTATTCTGGCGGTGGTGGGGTCGGGCTCTCGGGCTACGATGCCGTCAAAGTCTTTACTGCGACCAAGGCGCAAGAGCGCGAACGCCTCGGCGACATCATCACGGAGTGGCTCAAGGGCAATCCGGACCATGAGGTCGTCGACACGGTGGTGAGACAGTCGAGCGACCAGCAGTTCCACTGCTTGTCCATCCTCGTCTTTTACCGCTTCGGCTGAACTTGCCTGCCTCTTCGGCCGGTGCCCGTTTGGGTCTAGGGCGAGGGGGTCCGCTCACACGGGCCGCCCCTGAGCGCGTCGTTCGGCTGGTCGGGTCGCACAGACAGCGGAACTGCGCGCCATCTCACGTGGCTCTCGCAGTCCTCCGTCTCGCCGCAGGCCGCGCCGAGGTATCTCGTGAGCAACCCGAGGTCGCCGCGTAGGCTCCCGTCGGTGCAGAGCTTGAGCTCGAAGACCGGGAAATCCGGCGTGTCGGGCAGCTCGCATCGCTCGGCGATGAACGCATCCTCCTGTCGCTGTAGCTCTGCCTGACCTCGGACGGAGTCAACGATCGTGACCCGCTCTATCGGCAGGACGGTCTGCACCGTGCAGGCCGAGCGACCCGCGAGCTCCGTCGCCGCGGTGACCCCTCCGAGGCGAAGCACGAAGCGGTCGTCCCCCACGGCCGCGACGCAGCCCCGCAGCCGAACGTCGCGCGAGATTTCATCGGTCGGGCTCGTCAGGATGGCGACCACTGCACTTCCATCTTGGGAGAGCTCCAGCATTGCCTCGTCGGATCGGAAGGTCGAGCCACCCGGTGTGCAGGTCGTCGAGAGCAGAGAGGCACTGAGCCGCAGGCGCGTCGCCAGATACGGCGTGCCGATCGGGGGCGGCTCTCCGAGGACCTCGCCGCTCGATCCGCAGCCCACGACCGGGGACAGGAAGAGGAGCCAGGGCCAGACACCCCGGATCGCGCAGGCGGTCACTTGCCGACGTACCGCGGGGGGCTGACGTACCGCGTGGGATCGGGCACGCCGACCTCCGCGAAGCCGCGAAGGCGAAGCTGGCAGGCGTCGCAAGTCCCACACGCCGCGCCGTCGGGCTCGGGGTCGTAGCAGCTGTGGGTCAGCGCGTAATCGACGCCGAGGGCGAGGCCCTTGCGGATGATGTCGGCCTTGCTGTCGAGTTGAAGCGGCGCCTGGATACGCAGCGTCCGCCCGGCGATGCCTGCCGCGGTGGCCAACTGCGCTAAACGCTCGAAAGCGGCGATGAACTCCGGCCGGCAGTCTGGGTAGCCGGAGTAGTCAATCGCGTTGACCCCGATGAAGATGTCCGAAGCGCCCCGGACCTCGGCAAGGGCCAAGGCGTGCGCGAGGAAGATGGTGTTTCGCGCCGGCACATAAGTCACCGGCACGCCCTCGCCCATCTCGCGCTCCGAGCGTCCGTGGGGCACTTCCAGGGTTGGGCTGGTCAGCGCGGAGCCGCCGAATCGATCGAGCCCAAGGTCGCAGATGAGGTGGCTGACGACGCCTTGGTGCTGGGCCACACGCACCGCCGCTTCGAGCTCGAAGACGTGTCTTTGCCCGTATCTAAACGAGAGCGCGTGTACGTCGAAGCCAAGGTCGAGCGCTACCGCGACGACCGTGGCCGAGTCGAGGCCTCCGCTCAGGAGGACGACCGCCGGGCGACCCCCGCCGTCAGACCCAACCTCAGACCCAACCTCAGACGCCGCGCGCATCGGCCCCCCAGAGCAACTTGTGGAGTTGTAGCTGCAGTCGGACGGGCAGGCGGTCCTCTAAAATCCACGCAGCGAGCTCTTCGGGTGGCAGCGAGAGGTGCACCGGGCTGAAGAGCACGGCCGCGACCCGGCGCGAGAGATCGTGGGCAACGACAAGCTCTCTCGCCCACTCGTAGTCCGCCCGATCGGCGAGCACGCACTTGATCTCGTCTCGCGCCCCGAGACACTCGAGGTTCTCCCACCGATTCCGCGAGACCTGGCCCGAGCCGGGGGGTTTCAGATCCATGATCCGGTGCACGCGAGGATCGACCATGCTCACGTCCCGCTGGCCCCCGGTCTCCAGGGTGACGGTCAGGCCAAGGTCGAGCAGGCGGGTGATCAGGACGTGCACGTCGTCCTGGAGGAGCGGCTCCCCGCCGGTCACGCAAACCAGCGGCGTCCCATACGCGACGACCGCCAGGACGAGGTCGTCGATAGACCGCCACGCCCCGCCGGTGAAGGTATAGGCCGAGTCACACCAGGTGCAGCGAAGGTCGCATCCCGTCAGGCGAACGAAGACGCTCGGGCGACCGGCAAACGTGCTCTCGCCCTGAATGCTGTGGAAGACCTCGGTGATTCGCAGCCGCACGCCGACATCATCTTCGAGACGCCGGACCGCGCGATGGAAAAATCGCTTATCTTCCTCCCATGCCGCAGTTCATCGAGTTCCCCGCCTTGCCGAGCGGCGAGTACCGCGCCGCCGTCGACACCTTGATCCGCTTCTGCCAGCGCGTCCCGGAGCGCGGAGAGGCCCTCAAGGATGTGCGCGCCCGCCTCAAGCAGATGGAGCTCTTCAATCGTGAACGACTGCCCGCGCTCTGGCGTTTCCTTCGGGTCGCGGCTGACGATCCCTTTCGGCCGTCTCTCCTCATGCGCGAGATTGCCACGGCCAGAGGAGACCTTGAGGCGCGGCGGGTCTTGGCCGAGCGTCTCTGGCACATCAACCCCGTCTTGATGAAGTGCGTGCTCGACCGAATGGCCGAGCGGGTTCACTCGCCCAACGAGCTCCTGAAATACCTGGACTCTTTTGCGTATCCCGGCGCGCGCCTGACCGGCCCCCAGGTTCGCAGCTGGCTGGCACTGAGCCAGGGCATCGGGTTCTTCAAGACCGTGGGCATACGTCTCGGCGTCGACGAGCTTGCCGCGCCCTACGTCGAACGCGCCGCGCTCCTGGACTTCGATGAGTTCTTCGACGAGGACCTCGACGAACCGCTGCCGGAGTCCGAGAGCCTGGCCTCGGAGGCCGGGGTCCAGCAGACCGCCACCCCGACGGTTGAAGAGCCGGACCGGTCGCCGGTTGTTAGAGCCACCTCACCGCCCACTTCGGCCGCAGTCTCTCTCACCTCGACGGCCCCACCGCCCGCTCGCGTGGCCGTCCGCTCACTCACGGACAACGAGGCGCCGGTCTCGCCCAGAAACTTCTCGACCACGGCGATCTTCTCCGACGACGTCCTCGCGGAGACGGCGCGGCGGCTCTCGTCCGTCGTCGGGCCGTTGCCGTCGTCGGATCCACCGATCGACGCCGTCAGCCTGGGCTTCGACGCCGAGGTCTATGCTTCAGACCCCGAGCGAGGGCTCTTCAAGCTGGCGGTCGCCTCGACCCTCGTCTGCAGACTGCCGCCGGCCATCGCGCGTGAGGCCTGGCTGGCCTTGTCAAGCGGGGATGTGCTCGACGCGCTCTTTGATGGCTCGATGCCGACCTCGAACCCGGGTCGGGTCGATCCGCACGCCTTGATGTGGGCTTCGCTCCTGTCCCGGCGCTTCACCGAGCACCCGGATCTGGCGACGAACCTTGAGCGCGTTCGGACGGCCGACCTCATATTGACGACGCTCGAGTCCGCGCTTGGACGTGGCCTCCTCACCCTCGAGCTCTTTTGGATCCTGCGAAGCCTCCAGGAGCTTGGCCTCTTCGAGAGAGGTCTGCTCTCGGACGTAGCCGCGCTCGCCGATCGCCCGGTGCGAGATATCCTCTTTCGCCTCGGGTTCCTCTCGACGCCCTACGCGCCAGACCTACAGGCCCTCTCCGTGGCTTCTGCCGCGGTTCGAAAGGCGATGGGCGACACCGCGGCCCCGGAGAACCGGCTTCGGGCGTTCGCATCGGCGGCCGGCTGCGCTTATGGCTGCCTGCAGGTCCGCACCTGTGGCTTCGCCTGCCGCGAGCGCGCCGAGGTCTCCTGAAGCCCGGTCGGTCTGCCGCTACTCGCGACGCAGGAGCATCGCGGACATCTGCGCCTCGACCTCAGCCTTGATGCGCTCCACGGCCGCGTCGACCGTCTCGCCTCGCGCCCGCTCGGGGCGGATGGGCGTGCCTACGTAGTGCACGATCTTGCGGGGCAAGGGCAGCACGCCGAGCCCGATCATCAAGGGCAAAGGCACGTTCCAATCCTCGCCGAACAGCCGCTGGCCCCACGCGACCCCGTCGTTGAAGACGTAGTAGAAGCTGTCGGCCGCCGGACAGGCCACCGGGATGATCGGCACCGACGATTTGAAGGCCAGCCGCACGAAGCCGCTCCGGCCCTCCCATCGCAGGGTCCGCCGCGCCGTGGATGGCTTCCAGGCCTCCCGCGAGCCCCCCGGAAAGACGCCCACGAAGTCGCCGTTCTCAAAGCGTCGACGCGCTTGGTAGTGGTTGCCCTCGACGACGCCCCAAGGGAGGAGCCGCTTCGACAGCGCGGGCGTCTCGAAGAGGAGCTTCTCGCCGAGGAACCGCGGCCATCGCCCCCGCTCGACGTTGAGAACGTGCGAGAAGACGACGGCGTCGACGGGGAACGGACCGTGGTTGAAGACCAGCAGGGCCGGGCCGCTCGCCGGGATGTTCTCCAAGTCACGGACCTCGTGCCGGAACAGCCGGCGCAGCATTTCAAGGCCGGGCGCAAGGCGTCTGGGCAAGCTGGGATCGAAGGCGTCTGGCGCGTCGTCGGGAAAGAGGCTGCGTCCTTCAGTCACCCAAGGGCTCCCGGGGCAAGGTGTCTCCATCGCCGATGCCATGTCCGGTCCGCGTGCCGGTGTCGCGGGCGTCACCGAGGGTGTCCTTCGCGTCCACGTTGAGGCTGGTCCCGGCCTCGCCTGTCTCGGGTCGGAGAGGCTCCATCTCCTGGGTTCGATTGGGCTCGTCCACCCAGTGCGGCCGGAGGTCGGCGGACCAGACGTCGGGCCCCTCGTCGGTCGTCGCAGGGCCTCGCCGCTCCGCCAACCATTGCTCGACCGCGCCTTTGAACTGACCCTCATTCGGACCGTCCAGGTTGATTGCGTCGGCGTCGCTGCCGTCCGGCCCGAGGAGCGCGACCAGCCGCGTATACTCGCGACGCTGGTCGGTGGGGGTGAGTTCGTCCTCTCGGGCATCGAGATCAAACTCGCTCAGTTGCTCCTGCGCGTCCTTTCGCTCCCGCGCGAAGATGCGCGTGAGGAACGCCCCAAGCTCCGAGGCCTCAAACGTCGGCGCGAACGACTGCCGCAGCGACCGGAGCGCCGTGGCGAACTCCAGCGCGGTCGGATAGCGGGCCTTTACGTCCTTGGCCAAGGCCCTGGCCAGAATCTCATCGAGCTGCGCGGGCAGCCCTCGGCCGTGATGCGAAGGCGGATCCGGGTCAACCTCGCGGATGGCCTCCATGAGCGCGGGATCATCTGGCGCGTGGAACGGCGAGCTCCCCGTGAGCGACTCGTACAAGACGACCCCGGCGGCGAAGACGTCCGACCGCCGATCGAGCCGCTTGCCGAGGGTCTGCTCGGGGCTCATGTACTTGACCTTGCCCTTGATGACACCGACGCGCGTCTGGGACCGGTTGTGGGCGGCCTTCGCGATGCCAAAGTCAATGAGCTTGACTAATCCCTCGAAGCTGACGAGGAGGTTCGACGGAGAGAAGTCCCGATGCACGACCTCACGCTCGTGGGCCGCTTCGAGGCCGATCAGCGCCTGCTCGACGATCCAAATCGCGAAGACCGGAGGCAAGCCCTCGTCTCGCTCTCGGGCTCTCCGGACGAGGGTGCGGAGATCGACGCCATCGACGAACTCCATGACGAGGAAGTAGCTCTCGTCGACGCAGGCGAACTCATGAATCCGCGCGATGTTGGGATGGTCGATGGAGCCGGTGATGCGGGCCTCGTCGCTCAACATCTCGGTGAACTCGGGATCGGTGGTGAAGTGCGGGAGGATGCACTTGATGGCGACGGGCTCTGGCGGGCCGTCCGCGGGCGTGCGCACGCCGCGAAAAATCTCTGCCATCCCGCCTGAGGCGATCCGGTAGAGCAGACGGTAGGGGCCGAGCCACCGGGGACGACGCATGGTGCATGGATACCGCGCCGGACGCCCGGTTGCAATCGCCCCCCCCCGGTGCTAGAAACGGCCCAGTTAGCGGACTTCTCGTCCCTTACGCCCACTACATACGGGTTCGATTCATGCGCCAGACCGCCGTCTTCGTGCTCCTGTCGTCGGCCGCCGCCTTGGGCTGTCAGTCGACCTCCAAGGCCAGCGAACCGACCGCTCGCCCAGCGGCCGCTCCCGCGGTCACAGCGCCCGTCTCGGCGGCGAGCGTGCCGGCACCGGCCGCGCCCTACACGGTGCGGATCGTCCCGGGTGACGCCGCGGTCGCCAAGCCGGCGACCAGCCTCATCGAGGTCACGCCCGGCCCCGGTTTCCATATGAACAAGGACTTCCCGACCAGGCTCCGCCTGACGGCCGCGCCCGGTGTCACGCTCGGTAAGAACGAGCTGCTCAAGGAAGACGCCGAGCTCAGCGACGAACAACTCCGCTTCTCCGTTGCCTTCACGGCCACCACTGCCGGCCAAACGACGCTCAGCGCCCTCGGTGATTTCAGCATCTGCAACGACACCACCTGCAAGCTCATCCGGGATGAGAAGCTCGCGTGGGACGTGGATGTGAAGCCCTGATGTCGGCCGACGGCGACAAAGACACGCAGGCCTTCCTCGAGTCGACGATCGCCGGGACTAGGACACGCTTTGAGGCTCGCCGAACGCTGCTCAGCTTTCGGCAATATCTCGACGTCGTGCGTGAGCAGCCGGTCCTCCAGTCCCGCGATGCGGCGACCTACCTGCGCGACTGCTTTCTTTATTATGGGACCGAGAAGGTTGAGCGGCCGTACGGGCGGTTCACTCGGTATCGGCTCTTCGACTGCCCCTTCGACGACGGCCGCGACGCGCTCATCGGTCAAGAGTCCGTTCAGGAGGCCGTGTTCGGGTTCCTGTCGGACTTCGTGCGGGACGGGCGCGTCTCAAAGCTCATCCTGCTCCATGGCCCCAATGGGAGCGCCAAGAGCAGCTTCATCGCCTGCATCGCCCGCGCGCTCGAGCACTACAGCCTGGAGAGCGACGGCGCGTTGTACTCCTTCAACTGGGTCTTTCCCGCGCGGAAGATCGAGCGGGGAAGCATCGGCTTCGGGGGAGGTCGCTCCGCGGAGAACCTCGAGAGCTACGCCCACCTGGGCAGCGGCGAGATTGACGCGGTCATCCGCAATGAGCTGCGCGACCACCCGCTGCTGCTCCTGCCAAGAGCCTCGCGGCTTGAGTTTCTGCGCGGCCTCCTGACCAAGGACGCCCCCCTGCCCGACGCCCTGACGGAAGGCGAACTCTCTCCCCGCTCGCGGGCCATCTTCTCCGCGCTCCTGAAGGCCAACCAGGGAGACTTGGGCGAGGTCCTCCGGCACGTGCAGGTCGAGCGGATTGACCTCTCGCGCCGCTACCGGTGCGGGCTTTCGACCATCGATCCTCAGATGCGGGTCGACGCCGGTGTACGCCAAGTCTCCGCGGATCGGAGCCTTGGCTCTCTCCCGCCGAGCTTGCAGAACCTGACGCTTTACGAAGCCGTCGGGGATCTCGTCGACGCGAACCGCGGCATGGTCGAGTTCAACGACCTGCTCAAGCGCCCCCTCGAGGCGTTCAAATACATTCTCTCGACCTGCGAGAAGGGCACGGTCGGGCTTGAGACGATGACCCTGCAGCTCGACACGGTCTTCATCGGCAGCAGCAACGACGGCCACGTCGACGCCTTCATGGAGATGACGGACTTCGCGAGCTTCAAGGCGCGCATCGAGTTCGTCCTGGTGCCCTACCTGCTCGACTATGAGCAGGAACGGAACATCTACGCCTCCCTCGTCCAGGCCCATGCGGCGCGCCGACCTGTGGCCCCTCACGCCGCGACCGTGGCCGCGCTGTGGGCCGTGATGACGCGCCTCGGTCGTCCCGCCCCGGACCTCTACCCCGTGTCGCTCCGCAAGGCGATGGGCTCAATGACGCCGCTCGAAAAGGCGGAGCTTTACGCCAGAGGCCGTGTCCCCAACGGCGTGCCGCGGGACGTCGCCAATGAGCTTCGCAACTTCATCCCCAAGGTGTTTCGCGAGCGTGATGCCGCGAAGCCCTACGAGGGTCGCTTGGGCGCAAGTCCACGCGAGATCAAAGGCGCGCTCCTCGGGGCTGCGCGGCGCGAGAGTCATCGCTGCCTCACGCCACTCGCCCTGCTCGACGAGCTTCGGGACATCGTCCGCCAGACGCAGGTCTACGAGTGGCTCCGCGTGGATCCCGACGGAGAGTTCCACAACCCTGAGTCGTTCATCGACGTGGTGCAGGATTGGTATCTTGATCTCGTCGAGGAGGAGCTCCACCGGGCGATGGGCCTCATCGACGTGGCGCGCACCGTCGACCTCTTCCGCCGCTATATCGAAAACGTGACGCACGTCGTGCGCAAGGAGAAGCGCCACAACCCCGTCACCGGCAAGTATGAGGATCCCGATGAGGGCCTCATGGGCGATGTCGAGCGACGGCTGGGGATTGGGGCGCCTCAGGCCGCCGACGCGCGTGCGGGCCTGCTTCAGCGGGTCGCCGCGTGGCGGATGGACAACCCGACGGCCACGTTCGATCTCACCGAGATCTTCGCCGAGGCCCACAACCGCCTGACGGAGAGCTTCTACGAGGAGAAGCGTCAGTCCACGGACCGCGTCAAGCGCAAGCTGCTCGCCTACCTCGTCGATGACCGCGCCTCGCTCGACGCCGACGACATCGCTCAGGCCGAGGCCACGCTCTCGCGCCTGGAGCTAAACTTTGGCTACGACCGCGCGTGCGCCATCGAGGTGATCGCCTCCCTCCTGCGTTTGCGAAACCAGAAGGCCTGAGTCCGTGGCTCGGTGGGTCGCTTCAGTCGCTTCACTTTGGACCCTCGTCGCCTTCCTGCCGGTGAGCACAAGAGGCGCGGAGCCTCGGGACACGCCTTGGTCGGCGTATCTGCTTGAGGTCACGCTCGATGCCCGCGAGCTCGAGGCGCGCGATGTAGCCGGGGCCCTCGCTTTGCCCCTACGGACGCTGCACGCGAGCCTTCGCGCCGCCGAGTTGGCCTGGGCCCGAGACGATCTCTCGGAGCTCGAGCGCGTCAAGGCGGAGATCTCCGCGCAGCTCCGTTGGGTCGAGGCCGTCGTGTCCGCCGAAGAAGCCGCGGTGAACCTGCGCCGCATGGAGCAGCAGCGGCAGCAAGTCGAGCAGCTCCTCGAAGAGGCGCGCACCAGGGTCAAGGAGGTTGACTAATGCGGTCGGTCCTTGCCGCGGCGGTCTGCCTCCTCTTGGCCTCTTGCGGCGGCGCCAATCGCCCCGCGGAGCTCCGCACCTTCGATGAGCTGCGAGACAGCGAGGCCGGCACCGCCCTGAGGGCGCGTTACCCCAAGCTCCTCGCCGAGGCGGATCAACACCGCGAGCGGTCGGAGCTGGCGTTTCGAGACGGCACGGCCACCGACGCCCGCCATCATGCGCGCCTCGCCCAGTACACGCTCTGGGCCGCCTCTGCTTATAGCCGCAGAAAAGACCTGCAGCTCCAGGAGCGCGCGTTGGCCAATGAGCGACGGATCATCGAGGAGAAGATCAGCGTGATTCGACGACGGGAGCGGGTCGCGCTCGAGGTCCTGGAGCGTGACGAGCGACTGCGTCTGATCGTAGAGCGGTCCCTGGTCGTCACGACCGATGCGGCGAACGTGGACCTCCGGCCAGGGGTGAGCGCGCTGCTCGTCGATCTCAAAGACGCCCTCGACCACGACGCCGCGCGCCTCGCCCCCACCGACGAGATTGAAACCACCGAGGCGGTCGTCGAAGCCCTGACCCGTCTGGGTGATGCCCAGACCTCCCTCCCCTCTCGCGCAGCCGCCCTGGAGCGCGCAGCCGAGCGCGCGAAGCACCTCGTCGCCGTGGTCCTACCCCGTTTCGCGCTTGAGCGAGCGCGCGCCGCCGAAGACGAGCGCCTGACGGCCCTGCTCGAAGCCGCCGCCGCCGTCCCCGGAGCCGAGGCCCGCCTTGACGGCCGCGGGCTCGTCATCACGCTGCGACAGCTCTTCGCCGACGGCGAGACCTCGGTGATGCCGGAGAAGCGTCCGCTCGTCGACGCGGTGGCCGCCCTGATTCGGCGCTCCCCCGAGAGCGCGGTGGTCGTTGACGTCCACACCGAAGCCCGCAAAGACGCCCTCGCGGCGGTGACCGTCAGCGCGTCGCGCGCCGCCGCCGTGCTCGCCGTGCTCGTCGCTGCGGGGGTCTCATCCGAGAAGGCGACGTCGAACGGGCGCGGGGGCGAAGAGCCGGTCGACGACAACGGCACCCGCGTGGGCCGCACGCGAAACCGCCGCGTAGAGATCGTCGTGCTGCGAACGGTCGAGAAGAGCTGAGCGCGCCGCTCAGCTCAAAAGCCTGAGCGCCGCGTTCCCCGTCACGTTCGCGATCGCCAAGACCGATACGCCCGTCTCCCGAAGGAACGTGCTCCTGGCGAGCTCGGCGGCCTCGGAGGCGAAGTCCGCGTCGACGATCCGGGAGCGCGCCGCCGAGAGGTTCTCACCCCTGACCGAGAGGTGGTTGAGGACACTCTCGAGCCGGTTGGAGATCGCCCCGAAGCGGCCCCGGTAGTTGCTCGTTTGCCGCAGCGCCTGGTCGGAGATCTCGATGCCGCGGTTCGCGCCGTCGCGGGTGGTGACATCGACCGTGGACAAGGCGTTGGCCCTGACGTCGCCGAGCAAGGTGTCCCCGCCCGCCCCGCCCCCATGTCCGATGGCGATGCTACCGCCAGCCGTAAGCGTGAGGGTGATTACGTCCGGCGAGGAGAGCGTCAGCGTGCCGCTCGTCGTCTCGGTCGACACGCCCGTGGTCACCTGCGCCGTCCCATTTGCGGTGGCTTCGATGTTGCGCCCGTCCTCGGCGGTCAAGACGATGCGTCGCTGATCATCGACAGAGGCGACCACTCCCGTGGTGTCCGCGACCGCGTTGATCGCGCTGAGGAGGGCACCCGAGGCGTCGTTGTTCTCGACGGTGAAGCCCGAGATGGTCTCGCCGTTCAGGGTGAGGAAGTTGACCTCGTCGAGCACGCCGCCGCCGATGATGATCCCCGTGTACTCCGCTCGATTGGCGACGGCCGAGACGCCAGTGAACTTCGTGACCGCGTTGATCGCCTTCGCCTTGGCGATCACCGAGCCGTCGCGTTCAGCGGTCGACAAGGTGTCGTCGACGGCCACCGTCGGGCGGACCTCGATGCCGTTGATCTCGACGTCGCCCCCACTTAAAGCCGAGCCGCGGACCTCCACGCCCTGGACCCGGACGTGGCTTCCGATTGTGCTCGCCCGGGCGTCAACCAACCCGATCTCGAGCGTCTCACGTGCGTTGGGGCCGATGTGCAGGAACGTCGAGGGGTTGCGCCCGCTGATCGGCTCGCGGTTGTTGTACGACGTCGACGTGGCGATCCGATCGACCTCACTGACGAGCTGCGCCACCTCGGCCTGCAGGTTCGCGCGGTCGTCTTCGGAGTTGGCGTCGTTCGCCGCCTGAACCGACAGCTCTCGGATCCGCAGGACCGCCGCCTCCACGTCGCCGAGCGCCGACTCCGCCGTCTGGGCCAGCGAGATCCCGTCGTTGCCGTTCCGCACGGCCTGACCGACCCCGCGGATCTGTGACGTCAGCCGGGTCGAGATCGACAGCCCGGCCGAGTCGTCTCTCGCGCTGTTGATCCGCGATCCGCTCGCCAGCCGCTCGATGACGCGCTGGAGATCGCTCGTGTTGCGCGAGAGGTGACGCTGAGCGTTGGCCGACGCCGTGTTTGTCACGGTGAGCGCCATAGATCTCTCCCAAGTGGAACGGGTCCGAC